>NZ_JBDOQT010000002.1:300000-600000 GCF_039839785.1 Pelagibius sp. CAU 1746 | reverse complement strand
TGGAGGATATGGAGCGCCGTCTCACCGGACGCGGCCCTGCGGGCACCGAGAATTTCCGTCCGGGCAAGGAGCTGGCGGTGACCCCGGGCCGGGTCGTCTACCGCAACGCCCTGATCGAGCTGATCCAGTACAGCCCTGCGACCGGGCAGGTACATCCGGAGCCGGTGCTGATCGTCCCGGCCTGGATCATGAAGTACTACATCCTGGATCTCTCGCCGGAAAACTCGCTGATCCGCTTCCTGGTTTCCCAGGGTCATACGGTCTTCGCGATCTCTTGGAAGAACCCTGGCGCCGAGGACCGCGACCTGGACATGGACGACTACCGTCGCTTGGGCGTCATGGCGGCGCTGGACGCGGTGGGCGCGATCGTGCCGGACCAAAAAGTCCACGCCGCGGGCTATTGCCTGGGCGGCACGCTGCTGTCCATCGCCGCGGCGGCCATGGCGCGCGACAAGGACGAGCGCCTGAAGACAGTGACCCTGCTGGCCGCGCAGACCGACTTCACCGAGGCCGGCGAACTGATGCTCTTCATCGACGAAGCCCAGCTCACCTACCTGGAAGACATCATGTGGTCGCAGGGCTACCTGGACACCACGCAGATGGCCGGCGCCTTCCAGCTCTTGCGCTCCAACGACCTCATCTGGTCGCGCCTGGTGCACGACTATTACCTGGGCCGGCGCAGCAACCAGACCGACCTCATGGCCTGGAACGCCGATGCGACGCGCATGCCCTACCGGATGCATTCGGAATACCTGCGCCGCCTGTTCCTCAACAACGACCTGGCCGAGGGCCGCTTCGAGGTGGAAGGGCGGCCGGTGGCGCTGACGGACATCCGCCAACCGGTCTTCGCGGTCGGCACGGCCAAGGATCACGTCGCCCCCTGGCGCTCGGTCTACAAGATCGTGCTGCTGACCGACACCGAAGTGACCTTCCTCTTGACCAGCGGCGGCCACAACGCCGGCATCGTGACCCCGCCGGGCCATCCGCGCCGCATTTACCAGACCGCCCGGCTGCGCGACCACGAGGGCTACATTGATCCCGACCGCTGGCGCGCCGCGGCGCCGGTGCACAAGGGCTCCTGGTGGCCGGAGTGGCAGGCCTGGCTGGCGAAAAACTCGGGAGCGCCGGTCGATCCGCCACCGATGGGCAAGGCCGAGGCCGGCTATCCGGCACTGGAGGCGGCGCCGGGCCGCTATGTGCTGCAGCCCTGACGTGCGGTGGGCTCTGGACTTCCGGGGCCGGCACGCCCACCTTCTAGGGCATGCCCAAGCACGACAGCCAAGAGCACGACAGCCAAGAGCACGACAGCCAAGAGCAGGACAGCCGGGAAGAGGATCACGAAGAGCCGGGGCCCGATGACGAGGACTTTGGCGCGGAGGACTCGCGCCTTTCCGGCCGGGTGCGCCGCTACGCCAAGGTGGGCAGCTCCGTCGGCGGCCTCGCCGCCCAGGTGGTCGGCGCCCGCTATCTGGGGATCGGTCTCGACCGCGGCAAGCACTCCTCGGAGCTGAAGGCGGCGCTGGGCGGCCTCAAGGGGCCGCTGATGAAGGCGGCGCAGATCCTCGCCACCATCCCCGACGCCCTGCCGCGTGAGTATGCCGAGGAGCTGCGCCAGCTGCAGTCCAACGCACCCTCCATGGGCTGGCCCTTCGTGAAGCGGCGCATGCGCAGCGAGCTGGGCGCGGACTGGGAGAAGAAGTTCAAGTCCTTCGAGCGCGAGGCCGCGGCCGCCGCCTCCCTGGGACAGGTGCACCGCGCCGTCGCCCTGGACGGCCGTCTCCTGGCCTGCAAGCTGCAGTACCCGGACATGCTCTCGGCCGTGGAGGCCGACCTGCAGCAGCTTAAGATCCTCTTCGGTATCTACCGGCGCTACGACCGCGCCATCGACCCCTCGAACATCTACCACGAGCTGGCGGAGCGCCTGCGCGAGGAGCTGGACTACGCGCGTGAAGGCCGCCACATGCAGCTCTACCAGGACATGCTGCGCGACGAGCCCGGCGTGCACGTCGCCGACCTGCTGCCGGAGCTTTCCACCAAACGTCTGCTGACCATGACCTGGTTGGAAGGCCATCCGCTGCTCGACTTCGTGAAGGGCGAGGTCACGGTGGAGCAGCGCAACGCCGTGGCCATGAACATGTTCCGCTGCTGGTACGTGCCTTTCTATTTCTACGGCATCATCCATGGCGACCCGCACCTGGGCAATTACACCTTCCGCGAGGACGGCACCGTGAACCTGCTGGACTTCGGCTGCATCCGCGTCTTCCAGCCGAAGTTCGTCAAGGGCGTCATCGACCTCTATTTCGCGCTGGAGCGCGACGATCCCGAGCTGGCGGTGGAGGCCTACCGCACCTGGGGCTTCACGAACCTGAGCAAAGACCTGCTGGCGGCGCTGAACCTTTGGGCCGCCTTCCTCTACGCCCCGCTGCTGGAGGACAAGCCGCAGAAGATCATGGGTGAGCAGGGCAGCCTCTACGGCGCCAAAGTGGCCGGTGAGGTACACAAGGAATTGCGGCGCCTCGGCGGCGTGAAGCCGCCGCGCGAGTTCGTGCTCATGGACCGCGCCGCCATCGGCCTGGGCTCGGTCTTCATGCACCTGGACGCCGAGATCAACTGGCACCAGATGTTCCACGACCTGATCCGCGACTTCGACGTCAAGAAGCTGGAAAAGCGTCAGAAGAAGGTGCTGAAGGCCCGCAACCTGCCGCTGCCGGAGTGAGAGAATGGCCTGACTTGCTGCCGCTGGATCTTAGCGAAGAATTAACCCGCTAAGGATGAAATCTTCCCATTCATTTTGCCTTTGAATGTGCACCCCATTTGGGCACTGTCGTTGCCTCAGGTGGTGCGGCTGCGGGCAACCCGAGATAGTGGAAAAGAAAATGCCAAGGCGTTTCGCTGTGAGAATCCTGGCGGTTGCTTCTCTGTTGGTCCCTGCGGCCATCGGCGCGACGGCCCTCGCGGTCGACAATGCTGCCGCCGTCACGCGGGAAGAGCTGACTGCGGCCCTGAACTCAAAGGACATCGATGGGATTCTCATGGTGACCAATGCCATCAAGAGAATGCGCCACAAGGACTCCATCCTTCCCGTAGTGCAGGCGGTTTGGCGACAGGACCGGCGTGCCTTGCCCGACGTCGACTGGGAGACGGCCAGTTTTCCGGCCGTGAGGGTCGAGATGGCGAACATCCTTTTGCAGGCCGACCGGAACGGCCTCTTGGATGCTGATGTCGCTGGTATAGCGACTTATTTGCGCGGCCGAATGGCGGATACCAGCGGGCACACCTTGGGACAAGTTATCCTGACCCTCGGCCTGTTGGATACGGCTGAAGACGTACCGGCGATCTATGCTGTGGCAGAGCAGCAAGATTCGCCGACCTTCGGGGCGGCTGTCATTGCCTTGAGCCGAATGTGCGACCCTGCCGCGGATGCAGCCTTGGACGCCCTGGAAGGGACGGTCGGCGACCAGGGAGAAGTCTACTTTCTCGGCGGTGTGACTCCTCTCGGCTACATCCGCGATGTGAGAGCCAGCTTCACGAATACTCGAAAGTACTGTTCCGACTAGATGCCATCGGCCGTGGAGTTGCTGTTCTAGCCTTTACTCCGCCGCTTCGTCGCTCTGCGCCACCGCCTGGCGGGACTGCAGCCAGGCCGGGAAGAAGCCGTAGGGGTCGAGCTGCGCCTTCCTGTCGTAGGCGCCGCCGCTTTCTTCCAGCAGCTTCTGCAGCGCGCCGCTCTTGTAGGCGTCGAAGACCTCCGTGCAGCCGCCGATCAGGGTGCCGCCGACGAAGATCTGCGGGATGGTGCGGATGCCGGTCTTGGCGCTGACCGCGGCGCGGATGCGCCCGCCCATGTTGTTCTCCTGCAGGGCCACCGAGTCGAGGTCGACGGAGCGGTAGTCGATGCCGAGACGCGCGAAGAAGCGCCGCACCGACCAGCAGAACTCGCACCATTCCAGGGCGAACATGACCACCGGCTTGTCGGTGTCGCCCAGCACCTCGGCCAGGGTGGCCTCGGCCTCGGCATCCTTCGCCGCAGCGGCGGCCGGCTTCGCCTCTTCGGGCTTGGCGGCCGGCGGAGCGGAAGGCCGGTCGAAGCGGGCGGCCGGCGTCGACTTGGAGATCTCGATCTCCTCGGCGGTCATGTCGACGGAGACGTGCTCGAAGAGCACCGTGCTGAGGTAGCGCTCGCCGGTGTCCGGCAGCATGCAGAGGATGGTGCTGCCGACGGGCGCTTCCTTGGCGATCTGGAGGGCGCCGGCCAGGGTGGCGCCGCCGGTGATGCCGGTCAGGATGCCTTCCTTCAAGGCCAGATCGCGCGCCAGGCGCAGCGATTCCTCGCCCCCGACCGGCAGGATACGGTCGACGTTGTGGTCGGCCAGGGCGTCGCCGGTCAGGCGCGGGATGAAGTCCGGCGTCCAGCCCTGCATCAGATGCGGGCGGAACAGGGGATGGCTCTCGCCGGGGGTCTCCGGCATGGGAATGCCACTGCCCAGGATCGGCACGTTGTCCGGCTCGCAGACGATGATCTTGGTGTTCGGGCTCTCGGCCTTCAGCACGCGCGAGACGCCCTTCAAGGTGCCGCCGGTGCCCGCGCCGGTGACCCAGTAGTCGAGCGGTGCATCGGCGAAGTCCTCCAGGATCTCGCGCGCCGTGGTGCGCGAGTGGAAGTCGGCGTTGGCCTCGTTCTCGAACTGGCGGCAGAGGAACCAGCCGTGCTTCTCGGCCAACTCGATGGCCTTGTTCAGCATGCCGGTGCCTTTTTCCGCCGCCGGGGTCAAGATCACTTTGGCGCCGAGGAAGCGCATCAGCTTGCGCCGCTCGACGCTGAAGTTCTCGGCCATGACGATGACCAGGGGATAGCCCTTTTGGGCGCAGACCATGGCCAGGCCGATGCCGGTGTTGCCGCTGGTCGCCTCGACCACCGTCTGGCCGGGCTTCAACGCGCCGCTGCGTTCGGCGTCCTCGATCACGCCCAGGGCCAGGCGGTCTTTCACCGAGCCCATCGGGTTGAAGGCTTCCAGCTTGGCGTAGAGGTTCACGCCCCCGGGCGCCAGCTTGTTGATGCGTACGGCCGGGGTCCCGCCCACGGTCTCCAGGATGCTCTCGTATCTCATCGGCATCTCCGCGGTTTCCTCGCCAGGGAGGTCAACTTGCCGCCGGAGACTCCTTCCGGCGGAGTGGAACGGCCCTTATCAGAGCGCGCACCGCCGCCGGCGGGCAAGGTTTCAATTGAAACAGTGCGCGGAAACCTTCGTTACCCGCGCGGCCCGCAGGTGCAGGTTGCATTGTGAGGCCGCTGTTATCCTGCTGGCGGCTTCATCTGCAGCAGCGTGCGCAGCAGGTTGGCGTAGCCGCGGGCGTCGTCGATGGAGATGTGGCTGTGCGGTACGTGACCGAGCCACTCCGGCGGGTAGCCGCCGGTGAAGCAGGCGGAGAAGTCCCAGCCGGTGCGCCCGGCGGCGAAGGCCTGTAGGCAGAGCCCGGCGGTGTAGAACAGCGGTTCGCCTTCCCAGGGGCCCTTCAGCAGGCGGATGCCGAGGAAGCGGCGCAGGTAGTGGTCGATCCAGGCGCCGTCGAAGGCCAGGGGGTGGGCGGCGAAGATGGGCTGGCCCGGCAGGCCCCGCAGCCAGTCAACGTAGCTTTCCATCACGGTCTGCGGCGGCTCAGGGTTCGTCGTCGCGGCGGCCCAGGCTTCCGGGAAGCTCTTGAACCATTCCATCGTGGTGGGGTTCTCGCCCGCGTCAGGCAGGGTTTCCAGCACCGCTTCAAAGGTATCGATCTCGCCGCCTGCCGCATCGACGGCGACGGAGGCGAAGGCCAGCATGGAATGTTCGCCCGGCGTCGGTCCGTTCACCTCGATGTCAGTGACCACGTAGACGGGGTTGGGCAGGGGATATCTCATACTTCGTAGCCGGCGGCGGTCAGGGCCTCGCCCGCCACCTCGCAGTAGAGCCGGTTGCACTCCTCGTCGAAGTGGTTCTTCCAGTCGCCGGCGATGCCCTTGCGCAGGAAGCTCCTGGGGTCTGCCTCGCCCGGCTGGCGCCCGCCGGAGGCGACGGCGAAGGCGTTGCGCGCGACCACCTCGGCGACGGTGGCCTCGGAGGCGTCGCAGCCGAACCACTCGAAGAGCTTGGTCATCTCCCCTTGCGCATCTTCCAGCAGGCTCTCGTAGCGCACGGCGAAGTGGCGGCCGGGGTGGTCGGCCGCGTCCTTCTCGAACTTCGCCATGGTGTCGCGCCAGGTGGCGGCGTGGCCCTGGATGCGTCCGACGAAGTCGCCGCGGTTCTCGGCCGCCAGGGGCTCGCGCTCGGGGTAGAGGTGGAACCACAGGGAGACGTAGCAGTCGCGCCCGTCGCGGGTGGTGCTCACCACCCGCGTCTCCGGCAGGATGGCCCGCCAGGAGGTCAGCTCGCGCTTGTAGTCGGGATCCTTGTCGCCGATCCACTTCAGGGCGCTCAGCTTGCCCGCAGCCTCGGCGGTGCGGCGCACGGCGGCCAGGCGGTCGAGGAAGAGGTACTGCATGACCGCCCACGCCTGGATCTGGGTCACGGGCTGGTAGACCGCCCCTTCCTTGTAGATCTTGGCGTTGGTCTTGGTCAGCGCCTCGTTGTAGGCGCGCAGCGCCGGGGCCAGCCGGGCTAGGAAGACGTTCAGTTTGCTCTCGCCGCCGCAGGCGATCTCCGGGTGGCTGTCCAGCATGCGCTGCAGCCAGGTCGTGCCGGACTTGGTGACCCCGGTTACGATGAAGGTCCCGAGGTTCTCCATCAGGTTCTGGAGTTCCTCGGCCTCTGACAGCAGCTTCACGTCGCCGGTCCTCACGCTCTGGTGGACTGTTCAGCGTCCCTCTTATCGGCCAGGCTGGCGGATGTCCACCGCTTGCCGGCTTCTCCGGTCTGGTCCTCAGTCCGCGATCGCCGCCTGCGGGCAGGGAACCGGTCTGAACGGCTGCCCACCCGCAAGAATAAGGTTGAATCGCGCCGTTCCGACCGTCATTAACATGATCCGTCCTGGGTCAAAGGGCCGATTGCTTTGACTGAGAGGGGCTTAATACCGGTTCTTGGCAGTCTGGGGGCTTCTCAGGCGGCATTTTGGGTATAATTGGGCACATATCGGGGCACACAAGGGGACATTCCAGGTATGAAGATCGCTATTCCCAAGGAACAGCGCCCGGACGAGTCGCGTGTCGCGGCGTCGCCCGAGACAGTGAAGAAGCTCATCAACCTGGGCTTCGAGGTCGCTGTCGAAAAGGGCGCAGGGCTGGGCGCGGCCATTCCCGACGCCGCGTACGAGGCGGCCGGCGCGGCCATCGCCGCCGACGCCACTGTGGCTTTCGGCTCGGCGGACGTGGTCGCCAAGGTGCGCCGTCCGCTGCCGGAGGAGACCAAGGGCCTGAAAGCCGGCACCCTGGTCATCTCGATCGCCGATCCCTTCCGCGCCGGCGATGAGCTGAAACCGCTGCAGGACGCCGGCGTGACCGCCTTCGCCATGGACCTCATCCCGCGCATCACCCGCGCCCAGTCCATGGACGTGCTGTCTTCGCAATCGAACCTGGCCGGCTACAAGGCGGTGCTGGACGCCGCGGCGGCCTACGGCTCGGCCTTCCCGCAGATGATGACCGCGGCCGGCACAGTGCCGCCGGCCAAGGCCCTGGTCATGGGCGCCGGTGTCGCCGGCCTGCAGGCCATCGCTACCGCCAAGCGCCTGGGCGCCATCGTCTCGGCCACCGACGTGCGCCCGGCGGCCAAGGAACAGGTGGAGAGCCTGGGCGGCAAGTTCGTCGCGGTCGAGGACGAGGAGTTCAAGCAGGCCGAGACCGCCGGCGGCTACGCCAAGGAGATGAGCCCCGAGTACCAGAAGAAGCAGGCCGCGCTGATTGCCGAGACCATCGCCAAGATGGACATCGTCATCACCACGGCCCTGATTCCGGGCCGCCCGGCGCCGAAGCTGATCTCCAAGGAGATGGTCGAGTCCATGAAGCCCGGCTCTGTGATCGTCGACCTGGCGGTCGAGACCGGCGGCAACTGCGAGCTGTCCCAGCCCGGCAAGGTCGTGGACGTGAACGGCGTGAAGATCGTCGGCTACGTCAACGTGCCCAGCCGCCTGGCCGCCGACGCCTCGGCGCTCTATGCCCGCAACATCTACAATTTCATCGAGCTTCTGGTCGACAAGGAAGAGAAGAAGCTGGCGGTGAACTGGGAGGACCAGATCGTCGCCGACACCTGCATCATCCGCGACGGCAAGCTCGTGCATCCGGCCCTCGCGCCCCAGGAAGAGGCGCCCCAGGAAGACGTACCCGGGGAGGAAGCACCCGCCGAGCCGGCGGCCGAAGAGGAAAAATCCGATGACTCTAGCGACGGACAGGGAGGCTGACGCCCATGGCCAACGAAACCTTCTCTGAACGCGCCGCGGAGATCGCCAATCAGGCGCAAGATCTCGCCAACGACGTGGCGTCCCTGGCGGTCGAGGCCGGGCGGATGTCCGCCGAGTCCGCGGCGGCGCAGGGCTCCGGTACTCTCGTGGTGGGCCTCACCGTCTTCGTGCTGGCCGTCTTCGTCGGCTACCACGTGGTCTGGCGGGTGACGCCGGCGCTGCACTCTCCGCTCATGGCGGTGACCAACGCCATTTCCTCGGTCATCATCGTCGGCGCCCTGATTGCCGCGGGGCCGGCGGATTTCGGCTTCAGCGAGGTCATGGGCGTGCTGGCGGTGATCCTGGCGTCGGTCAACATCTTCGGCGGCTTCATCGTCACCCAGCGCATGCTGTCCATGTTCAAGAAAAAGAAGTAAGGGGGGGCTGGACCATCATGAACGCTGATCTCGCAGCGCTGCTGTATCTCGTCGCCTCCGTCTGCTTCATCCTGGCGCTCCGCGGCCTCTCGCATCCGACGACCAGCCGCATGGGCAACATCTACGGCATGGTCGGCATGACCATCGCCATCCTCACCACCTTGGCCCTGCCGGGGGTGGTGAGCTACGGGCTGATCATCGCCGGCGTCCTCATCGGCGGCGCCATCGGCACGGCGATCGCCTTGAAGATCCAGATGACGGCCCTGCCGCAGCTGGTGGCGGCCTTCCACTCCCTGGTCGGTCTTGCCGCGGTCTTCGTGGCGGCGGCGGCTTTCTTCCGGCCGGAGGCCTACGGCATCGGTGTGCCCGGCGACATCAAGGTCGCCAGCCTCATCGAAATGTCGCTGGGCGTGGCCATCGGCGCCATCACCTTCACCGGCTCGCTGGTCGCCTTCGCCAAGCTGCAGGCCCTGCTGAGCGGCAAGCCTCTGGTCTTCCCGCTGCAGCATCCGTTGAACGCGGCGCTGGGTCTTCTGCTGGTGGCGCTCATCGTCTGGCTCTGCCTCGGCCAATCGCCGGTGGTCTTCTGGCTCATCGTCGTGGTGGCCCTGGTGCTCGGCTTCCTGCTGATCCTGCCGATCGGCGGCGCTGACATGCCGGTCGTGGTGTCGATGCTGAACTCCTACTCCGGCTGGGCGGCCTGCGGCATCGGCTTCACCCTGCAGAACAACCTGCTGATCGTCACCGGCGCGCTGGTCGGCTCCTCGGGCGCCATCCTCAGCTACATCATGTGCAAGGGGATGAACCGCTCGATCTTCAACGTCATCCTCGGCGGCTTCGGCGGCGAGACGGCGGCGGCGGCCGCCGCCGGCGACGACGACCGCCAGGTGAAGTCGGGCGCGGCCGACGACGCGGCTTTCCTGATGGGCAATGCCGAGAAGGTCATCATCATCCCGGGCTACGGCATGGCCGTGGCCCAGGCCCAGCACGCGCTGCGCGAGATGGCCGACCTGCTGAAAGCCAAGGGCGTCGACGTGCGCTACGCCATTCACCCGGTGGCCGGGCGTATGCCGGGGCATATGAACGTGCTGCTGGCGGAGGCCAACGTACCCTACGACGAGGTCTTCGAGATGGACGAGATCAACCGCGATTTCGCCGGCACCGACGTGGCCTTCGTCATCGGCGCCAACGATATCACCAACCCGGCGGCCAAGACCGATCCGGCCTCGCCGATCTACGGCATGCCGATCCTCGACGTCGACAAGTCCGGGCAGGTGCTCTTCGTCAAGCGCTCCATGGCCAGCGGCTACGCGGGCGTGCAGAACGAGCTGTTCTTCCGCGACAACACCATGATGCTGTTCGGCGACGCCAAGAAGATGTGCGAGGACATCGTCAAGGCGCTGGAACAGGACTAGGGGGATCAGGGCCGGCCTGAACGCAAAGTTGTCGCTGCCGGGACAGCCCGGACAGGGCCTTCCGGTCTCAAATTCGACTCTCCTGGAGCGGCTCCGGACTTGATCCGGGGCCGCTTCCGGTTCACCCTCCGGGCAAAGCGCGAATTGAGGCTCAGGTTCAGGTAAGCATGTCCCAAATCCCTAAGATTCCTGCGGGTAAGATCCCCGCGACCGTCATCACCGGGTTTCTCGGCGCCGGCAAGACCAGCGCCATCCGCCACCTGCTCCAGAATGCCCAGGGGCGCCGCATCGCCCTGGTGATCAACGAGTTCGGGGATCTGGGCGTTGACGGCGAAATCCTGAAGGGCTGCGGCATCGAGGACTGCGGCGATGACGACGTGGTGGAACTGGCCAACGGCTGCATCTGCTGCACCGTGGCCGACGACTTCCTGCCCACCATCCAGGCCCTGTTGGACCGTCCGGAGCCGCCCGATCACATCGTCATCGAGACTTCCGGCCTGGCGCTGCCCAAGCCGCTCGTAAAAGCTTTCGCCTGGCCGGAGGTGCGCACCCGCACCACGGTGGATGGAGTCATCACGGTGATCGACGGGCCCGCCGTGGCCGACGGCCTCTTCGCCGGCGATCCCGAGGCCGTGGCCGCCCAGCGCGAAGCGGACGAGACCCTGGATCACGATACGCCGCTGGAAGAGCTCTTCGAGGAGCAACTGGCCTGCGCCGACATGGTGGTGATCAACAAGGCCGACCTGCTGGACGACGCCCTGCTGGCCGAGGTCGAGGCGACCGTCGCCCGCCATCTGCGCCCGGCGGTCAAGACCTTGCGCGCCAGCCACGGCGCCATCGACGCCGCGGTGCTGCTGGGCCTCGACGCGGCGGCGGAGGACGACCTGGACAGCCGCCGGTCGCACCACGACGAAGCGGGCGAGCACGACCACGACGACTTCACGTCGTTCTCGGTGGAACTGGGGGAAACGGAGAACCCCGACGCCCTGCTGGAGCGTCTGCGCCCGGTCATCGCCGCCCACGGCGTGCTGCGGGTGAAGGGCTTCGCCGCCGTCACCGGCAAGGCCATGCGCCTGGTGGTGCAGGGCGTGGGCGAGCGCCTGCAGCACTACTACGACCGCGACTGGCGCCCGGAAGAGAGCCGCGCCACGCGCCTCGTCTTCATCGGCGAGACCGGCCTGGACGAGGCGGCGATCCGCGCGGCCTTCGCAGGCTAGGAAACAGGGTCATGCATCTCCTCCAGGCCACGCCCGGCGCCGTCACCGACGGCTCGGAGGCGGTCGACCTGGGCCAGGACCCCGGCGACATCGTCTTCCTCTCGGCGGCCGACAGCGAACTGGCGGCGCTTTCCGCGGCGCAAGCCGCCTTGGGCGAGGGCGCGCCCAGCCTGCGCCTCGCCAACCTCATGCAGCTCGGCCACAACATGTCGGTCGACCTCTACGTGGAGCAGGTGATCGCCGGGGCGAAACTCGTGGTGGTGCGTCTGCTGGGTGGCGAGAGCTACTGGCCCTACGGCGTCGAGCAGATCCATGCCGCCTGCCGCGCCGGAGGCATCAAGCTCGCCATGCTGCCGGGCGACGAGCAGCCGGACCCGGGGCTCTCGGCCTTCTCGACCCTGGAGGAAGAGGCGGCCTTCCGCCTCTGGCGCTATTGCATCGAGGGCGGGCCGGAGAACGCCCGTAATTTCCTCGCTTATGCCGCCGGTCTGCTCGGCCATGACAGCGACTGGCAGGAGCCGCGCCCGCTGCTGCGCGCCGGGCTCTACTGGCCGGGCAGGACGCAGCCGGGGCTGGACGACCTGCGCGCCGGGTGGCGCACGGCGGCCCCTGTGGCGGCCATCGTCTTCTACCGGGCGCTGCTGCAGGCCGGCAATCTGGCGGCGGTCGATGCCCTCGTCGCCGCGCTGCGGGCCGAGGGCATCAACCCGCTGCCGCTTTACTGCAATTCCCTGAAGGACGCCCAGTCGGCGGAGGTGGTGCGCGGCCTGCTCACCGAAGCCTCCTGCGAGATCGTGCTGAATGCCACCGGCTTCGCGCTCTCCGCGCCGGGCGCGGCCAGGGCCGAGACGCCTTTCGATGCCTGCGACGGCCCGGTGCTGCAGGTGGTCTTCTCCGGCGGCAACGCCGCGGCCTGGGAGGAGGGCACCACCGGCCTTTCGGCGCGCGACATCGCCATGAACGTCGCCCTGCCGGAGGTCGACGGCCGGGTTCTGAGCCGCGCCGTCTCCTTCAAGGGCGCGGCGCGTTGGGACCCGGCGACCCAGACCTCCGTGGTCGCCTACGAACCGCGGGCCGACCGCATCGGCTTCGTCGCCGCCCTGGCCGCCAACTGGCTGCGCCTGCGCCGCCTGCCCACGGCCAAGCGCCGCCTTGCCGTGGTGCTGGCCAACTATCCCAACCGTGACGGACGCCTGGGCAACGGGGTCGGCCTGGACACGCCGGCCGGCACCATGAACCTGCTGCGCGCGCTTGAGGCCGAGGGCTACGACACAGGCGAACTGCCCGCCGACGGTCAGGCCCTCATCGGGCGGCTGGCGGCGGGGCCGACCAACGACCTGACCGACCGCGCCCGGCGTCCCGGCGGGGAATTGTATGCAGTCTCCGCCTACAAGCGCTTCTTCGCCAAGCTGCCGCAGACGGTGCGTGACGCGGTGACGGAAAGGTGGGGGGCGCCGGAAAGCGATCCCTTCGTTGAGGGCGGCAGCTTCCGTCTCGCCGCCTTCAGCCTCGGCAAGGTGGTGATCGGCCTGCAGCCGGCGCGCGGCTACAACATCGATCCCGTTTCCAGCTACCACGACCCGGACCTGGTGCCGCCGCACGGCTACCTCGCCTTCTATGCCTGGCTGCGCGAGGCGGCCGGTGCGGGAGGGGGCGTGCAGGCCGTCGTCCACATGGGCAAGCACGGCAACATGGAATGGCTGCCGGGCAAGGCCCTGGCGCTGAGCTCGGAATGTTTCCCGGAAGCGGTCTTCGGTCCGCTGCCGCACCTCTATCCCTTCATCGTCAACGATCCCGGTGAGGGCACCCAGGCCAAGCGCCGCGCCCAGGCGGTGATCGTCGACCACCTGACCCCGCCGCTGACCCGCGCCGAGAGCTACGGCCCACTGGCCGAGCTGGAGCGCCTGGTGGACGAGTACTACGAGGCTTCCGGTCTCGACCCGCGCCGCCTCAAGGTGCTGCGCGAGGAAATCCTGGAGCTTTCCGCCGCGACCGGCCTCGACAAGGATTGCGGCATCGCCCAGGACGACGACCCGGACACGGCGCTGGGCAAGCTCGACAACCACCTCTGCGAGCTGAAGGAGCTGCAGATCCGCGACGGTCTGCACATCTTCGGGCAGGCGCCGGAAGGGCGGCAACTCACCGACCTGCTGGTGGCGCTGACCCGCCTGCCGCGCGGCAGGGGGGAGGGCGGCGATGCCTCCCTGATCCGCGCCCTGGCTGCCGACCTGGGATTGGACGATTTCGATCCCCTGGACTGCGTCCTGGGCGAGGCCTGGAGCGGGCCGCGCCCGAAGGTGTTGGGCGAGGCGCCAGGAAAACGTGAGGAGGCCTGGCGGACCCAGGGCGACACGGTGGAGCGCCTGGAAGACTTAGCGCAGGCGCTGGTTTCCGGTGCGCGCAGAGCCGACCCGGCCTGGACGCGGACCGCCGCCGTGCTGGCGAAGATTGACAGCGTCGTACGTCCCGCCGTTCTGTCGTCGGGCGACGCCGAGATCGACGGGATCATGACCGGGCTCAAGGGCCGCTTCGTGGAACCCGGCCCCTCCGGCGCGCCGACCCGCGGGCGCCTCGACGTGCTGCCCACGGGGCGCAACTTCTACTCCGTCGACACCCGCACGGTGCCGACCCCGGCGGCCTGGCAGCTCGGCTGGGCCTCCGCCGAGCGCCTGCTGCTGCGCCACCGCCAGGAGGAAGGCGCCTGGCCGCGCCGCCTGGCGCTCTCGGCCTGGGGTACCGCCAACATGCGCACCGGCGGGGACGATATCGCCCAGACGCTGGCCTTGATGGGAGTAAAACCCACTTGGGAAACCGCCTCGCGGCGCATCACCGGCTTCGAGATCCTGCCGCTCTCGGTGCTCGACCGCCCGCGCGTCGACGTGACCCTGCGGGTCTCCGGCTTCTTCCGTGACGCCTTTCCGGCGCAGATCGACCTGGTGGACTCGGCGGCCCGCGCCGTCGCCGCGCTGGACGAACCGCCAGAGCAGAACCCGCTGGCGGCGCAAGTGGCCGAGGACAAGGCGCTGATGATCGCTGAAGGCGCGTCGGAGGAGGAGGCCGCGCGGCGGGCTGGCTTCCGCGTCTTCGGCTCGAAGCCCGGCGCCTACGGTGCGGGCTTGCAGGCGCTCATCGACGAGCGCGGCTGGCGCGAGGCGGCGGACCTCGCCAAGGCCTATCTCGCCTGGGGCGGCTATGCCTATGGCGCCGGCGCCGGTGGCCAGGCTGCGCAGGGGCTGTTCGAGGACCGCCTCGGCAAGGTCGAGGCCGTGGTCCACAACCAGGACAACCGCGAGCACGACTTGCTGGATTCCGACGACTACTACCAGTTCGAGGGCGGGATGAGCGCAGCGGTGGAGCATCTCTCCGGCGTGCGGCCCGTCGTCTATCACAACGACCACTCGCGCCCCGAAAACCCCAAAATCCGTACCCTGGAGGAGGAGATCGCCCGCGTGGTGCGCGCCCGGGTGGTCAATCCCAAGTGGATCGCCGGGGTCATGCGCCACGGCTACAAGGGCGCCTTCGAGATGGCGGCCACGGTGGACTACCTCTTCGCTTTCGCCGCCACCACCGGCGCGGTGGCCGACCACCACTTCGACGCCGTCTATGCGGCTTACCTGGAGGACGCGGCTGTGCGAGACTTCCTGGAAGCCCACAACCCGGCGGCGCTGACCGAGATGGCTGAGCGGCTGACCGAGGCGCAGGAACGCGGCCTCTGGCGGCCGCGCTCCAATTCCGCCGCCGCCGAACTGAACACCTTGAGAAAGTTGCCCAAGAAACACGTGGAGGTCGCCGAATAGTGCCCGAGCTCACCGAAGAGGAAGTCAACGCCCGCGCCAACGAGAAGGCGAAGAAGCGCAAGGCCGCGCGGGAGAAGATGCTGGCCGACAAGACCAAGGAGAAGGGCCTGCTGATCGTCCATACCGGCAAGGGCAAGGGCAAGTCGACGGCGGCCTTCGGTCTGGTCTTCCGCGCGCTGGGCAACGGCATGAAAGTCGGCATCGTCCAGTTCGTGAAGGGCAAGTGGGAGACCGGCGAGCGCCACGCCCTGGAGAAGTTCGGCGACCAGGTGACCATCAAGGCCATGGGCGAGGGCTTCACCTGGGACACCCAGGATCGCGCCCGCGACATCGCCGCCGCCAAGGGCGCCTGGGAGATGGCCAAGGAAATGATCGACGCCTGCCGGGGCGAAGCCAGCTCTAAAGAGGGCAGGCCCTACGACATGATCCTGCTGGACGAGCTGAACATCGTGCTGCGCTACGACTACCTGCCGCTGGAGGAGGTCGTCGCCTTCCTGGAGGGCCGCCCGGAAATGCTGCACGTCATCGTCACCGGCCGCAACGCCAAGGAGCCGCTGATCGAGGCCGCCGACCTGGTGACCGAAATGACCCAGGTGAAGCATCCCTTCCGCGAGCAGGGCGTGAAGGCGCAACTGGGCATCGAGTTCTGATGGAGAAGACTCCGGCCATCATGGTGCAGGGAACCGGCTCCGACGTCGGCAAGTCCCTGCTGGTGGCCGGGCTGTGCCGCGCCTTCACCCGGCGCGGCCTCAAGGTGCGGCCCTTCAAGCCGCAGAACATGTCCAACAACGCCGCGGTGACGGCGGACGGTGGCGAGATCGGCCGCGCCCAGGCGCTGCAGGCGCGCGCCTGCGGTGTCCCCGCCACCACCGACATGAACCCGGTGCTGCTGAAGCCGCAGAGCGAGGTCGGCGCCCAGGTGGTGGTGCAGGGGAAGATCCTCGGCAATGCCAAGGCACGAGACTATCAGGCGATGAAGGGCGAGTTGCTGCCCAGGGTGCTGGAGAGTTTCCGGCGCCTCGGGGATGAGGCTGATCTGGTGATTGTCGAAGGCGCGGGCAGCCCGGCGGAGGTGAACCTGCGCCAGGGCGACATCGCCAACATGGGCTTTGCCGAGGCCGCCGACCTGCCGGTGATCCTGGTGGCCGACATCGACCGCGGCGGCGTCATCGCCACCCTGGTGGGCAGCCACGCGGTGCTGGGCGAGGCCGAGGCGGGCCGCGTCGCCGGCTACGTGGTGAACAAGTTCCGCGGCGACGGCAGCCTCTTCGACGAGGGCCTGGCGATCATCACCGCGCGGACCGGCTGGCCGTCGCTGGGCGTGGTGCCCTTCTTTCCGGAGGCCGCGAAGCTGCCGGCGGAGGACGCGGTCGCCCTGTCTCGTACACAAGTGGCGCGCGCGGAAGCCGCCGAGGGCCGCGAGATCAAGGTGGCGGTGCCGCAGCTCGCCCGCATCGCCAACTTCGACGATCTGGACCCCCTGATTGCCGAGCCCGACGTGGCGGTGGACTTCGTCGAGGCGGGCCGCGCCCTGCCGGGCGACGCCGACCTCGTCATCCTGCCGGGTTCCAAGGCGACGCTGGCCGATCTGGACTTCCTGCGTCAGCAGGGGTGGGACATCGACCTGGCGGCGCACCTGCGCCGCGGCGGCCGCGTGCTGGGGGTCTGCGGCGGCTACCAGATGCTGGGCCGCAGGGTATCGGACCCCGAGGGCATCGAGGGGCCGGCGGGCCGGGAGGCCGAGGGTCTCGGCCTGCTCGACGTCGAAACCGTCCTCACCGGCGACAAGGCGCTGAAGGAGGTGCGGGGCATCCACCTGGAGAGCGCCGCCGCCCTGCAAGGCTATGAGATGCACGTCGGCGTCACCGAAGGGCCCGGCCTGACGCGGCCCTTCCTCGATCTCGATGGACGCTGGGAAGGCGCCGTCTCGGCCGACGGCAAGGTGGCCGGCTGCTACCTGCACGGACTCTTCGCCGCCGACGGCTTCCGCGCCGCTTTCCTGGGCGCTTTGAAGGACCGTGCGGCCTCCGGCTTGGCCTATGACGCCCAGATCGAGGCGGTGCTGGACCGGCTCGCGGCGCATTTGGAGGCGCACCTGGACCTCGACCGGGTCTTGGATATCGCGCGGAGGGCCGAGAGAGCGGGGGAGGTGGCCGATTTCCCTTTGCCCCGCCCCCGGATGGCCCCGTAAAGTCCGCCGCAACGAAGCGAGCCGTTCCTCCCGGCCGAGGCGAGGGCAGGCGTTGCCAGAAGGCGTAGAGGAGAAACACATGAGCAAGATCGGTGTAATGGTCTGCGGGCACGGCAGCCGCGACGAGGGCGCGGTGCGCGAGTTCGAGGCCGTGGCGCGCGGCATCCGCGAACGTCTGCCCCAGTACGAAGTCGAGAGCGGCTTCCTGGAGTTCGCCACCCCGATCATCCGCAGCGGGCTCGACAAGTTGCGCGAGAAGGGCGTGACCCGCTGTCTGGCGGTGCCCGGCATGCTCTTCGCCGCCGGCCACGCCAAGAACGACATCCCCTCGGTGCTGAATACCTACCAGGCCCAGCACCCGGAGATGACCATCGACTACGGCCGCGAGCTGGCCATCGACCCCAAGCTGATCAAGGCTGCCGCCGCGCGTATCGAGCAGGCCCTGGAAGCGGCCAATGGCGCTGGGGGCGGCGATGTGCCGCGCCACGAGACCCTGCTGATGGTGGTGGGCCGCGGCGCGTCCGATCCCGATGCCAATTCCAACGTCGCCAAGGTCATGCGCCTGCTGTGGGAAGGTTTCGGCTTCGGCTGGGGCGAGACCTGCTATTCCGGCGTCACTTTTCCCCTGGTGGAGCCGGGCCTGGAGCACGCGGCGAAGCTCGGCTACAGGCGCATCGTCGTCTTTCCCTATTTCCTCTTCACCGGCATCCTGGTGAAGCGCATCTACGACTACACCGACCAAGTCGCCGCGCGCCATCCGGAGATTGAGTTCGTCAAGGCAGGTTACCTGAACGATCATCCGGCGGTGCTGGACGCCTTCGCCGAGCGGGTGCAGGAGATCCTGGACGGCGAGAACCTGATGAACTGCAAGCTCTGCAAGTACCGCGAGCAGGTGCTGGGCTTCGAGGCGGAGGTCGGCCTGGCCCAGGAAAGCCATCACCACCACGTCGAGGGCATCGGCACCGGCCCGGCGGGCAATGGCCATGACCATGACCATGATCACAGCCACGACCATGGCCATCACAACCATGATCATTCGCACGATCATGGCCACAGTCACGGGCATGACCACAGTCACGATCATGGCCACAGTCACGGGCATGACCACCATCATCACCCCTATCCCCACGCCGACCACCCGCACGGGCCGGTCAGCATGAAGAAGAAGACGGCGTAAGCATGTGCTCCGGCGGCCACCACAAACACCGACTGTCATGCTCGGGCTTGACCCGAGCATCCATGGTTGTGGCAGACACCGGGCTTGCGGAGAAATGGACCCTCGGGTCAAGCCCGAGGGTGACGACCGAGTCTAGGGTAGCGACATGAACACGCCCCTCAACGATCCCGATCAGGACTACATCCGCGACCCTCAGGAGATCACCCGCCGCTCCTTCGAGATCGTGCGCGCGGAGACCGACCTTTCGGCCCTGCCGGAAGACCTCGGCGAGATCGCGCTCAGGGTGGTGCATGCCTGCGGCATGCCGGAGATCGCGCCGGACCTCGCCTATTCGGGCGACGTGCTGGGCGCGGGCCGGGCGGCCCTGCAGGCCGGCGCGACCGTGCTGGCGGACTGCGAGATGGTGGCCGACGGCGTCACCCGCGCGCGCCTGCCTGCCGGCAACCGGGTGATCTGCACCTTGAACGACCCGCGCACGCCCGATCTCGCCAAGCGCCTCGGCACCACGCGTTCGGCCGCCGCCGTCGATCTCTGGTCGGACGAGCTGCGCGGCGCGGTGGTGGCCATCGGCAACGCCCCGACGGCGCTTTACCGTCTGATGGAAACGCTCGCGCAGGGCGCGCCGCGCCCGGCGGTCATTCTCGCCTTTCCCGTCGGCTTCGTGGGTGCCGCCGAATCGAAGGACGCGCTGATAGCCGCTCATCTGGAAGTGCCTTACCTGACGCTGCGCGGCCGGCGCGGCGGCAGTGCCATGGCGGCGGCGGCGGTGAACGCGCTGGCGCGCGCGGGACTCTGAGCGTCATGTTGGACGAGACGAAACCCTGGCTCTCCATCGTCGGCATCGGCGAGGACGGGCTTGCGGGTCTCACCGCGCCGGCGCGCGCCCTGGTTGACGATGCGCAAGTCTTCGTCGGCGGCGAACGTCATCTGGCGATGCTGCCGCGGGACGATCGCGAGCGTCTTGCCTGGCCGTCGCCGCTCTCCGCGCTGCTCGATGAAATCGAATCTCGCCGCGGCACACGCGTTTGCGTTTTGGCGTCCGGCGATCCTTTGTGGTATGGGGTCGGTGTCTCGCTGCTTAAACGAATCCGGCGTAGCGAGATTGCCATCCTGCCCGGGCGGTCGGCTTTCACCCTGTCGGCCGCCCGGATCGGTTGGCCCCTGGCGGAGATCGATTGTCTCACGCTGCACGGCCGCCCCCTCGCGATGCTGCATCCTTACATCCAACCGAACGCCAAGCTGCTCATCCTCAGCGAAGATGCGGCGACTCCCGCCGCCGTCGCCGCACTGCTGACCGAGCGCGGTTACGGCGAGAGCCATATGACGCTGCTGGAGCACCTGGACGGCGAGAAGGAACGCTGCGTCGAGGGAACTGCCGTTACCTGGTCGGCCAATGACGTTGCCGACCTCAATACCATTGCCGTCGACTGCATCGCCGCGCCGGACGCGCCGCTGCTGCCGCGCACGCCGGGCCTGCCGGACGCGGCCTTCCGCCACGACGGCCAGATGACCAAGCGGGAGGTGCGCGCGGCCACGCTCTCTGCGCTCATGCCGGTAGCGGGGCAGTTGCTGTGGGACGTGGGCGCCGGCTGCGGCTCGGTCGCGGTGGAATGGATGCGCGCCGCGCCGCGCGCCCGCGCCGTTGCCGTCGAGCGCAAGGCGGAACGCCGCGCCCTGATCGCGGAGAACGCCGAGAGCCTCGGCGCGCCGCTGCTGCAGATCGCCGCCGGCGAGGCGCCGGAGGCGCTCTACGGACTGGAGGCGCCCGATGCCGTCTTCATCGGCGGCGGCGTCTCCAACCCCGGCCTGATCGAAGTCTGCTGGACCAAGCTGAAGCCCGGCGGCCGCCTGGTCGCCAACGCCGTGACGCTGGAGGGCGAGGCGGTGCTGCTCGACTGGCAGAAGCAGCACGGCGGCAGCCTGACCCGCATCGCCGTCTCCCGCGCCGAGCCGGTCGGCCCCTTCCGCGGCTGGCGGCCGATGATGCCCGTCACCCAGTATGCGGGCGTCAAGACATGACCGGCACCCTCTACGGCCTCGGCATCGGCCCCGGCGACCCCGAGCTCATCACCCTGAAGGCGCTGCGTCTCTTGCAGGCCGCGCCGGTGCTGGCCTATCCGGCGCCGGAAGAGGGCGATAGCCTGGCGCGCGCCATCGTCGCCCCGCACCTGCCCGGCGGGCAGAGCGAGATCGCGATCCGCATGCCCATGGTGGCGGCGCGCTTTCCCGCCCAGGAGGTTTACGACTGGGCGGCGGAGGAAATCGGCGGGCATCTTGCCGAGGGCCGCGACGTGGTGGCGCTCTGCGAGGGCGATCCCTTCTTCTACGGCTCCTTCATGTACCTCTTCGGGCGCGTCGCCGAGACCCACAAGGTCGAGGTGGTGCCCGGCGTGTCGTCGCTCACCGCCTGCGCGGCGGTGCTGGGCGCGCCGCTGGCCGCGCGCAACGACGTGCTGAACGTCGTCCCCGCGACCCTGGAGCCGCAGGTGCTGGCCGGCCTGCTGCGCGACACCGAGGCGGCGGCCATCATCAAGGTCGGCCGCCATCTGCAGAAGGTGCGCAAGGTGCTGGGCCTCCTGGGCCTGCTCGACCGCGCCCGCTACGTGGAGCGCGCCACCCTCGACGAGCAGCGCATCCTGCCGCTGGCCGAGATGGAAGAAGACAGCGCGCCCTATTTCTCCATGATCCTGGTGCACCGGCGCGGGGAGGCCTGGACATGCTGACTCTCGCTCCCGCCTTTATCGTTCTGACGCCGGGCGGCGCGGCGCTGGCCGCGCACCTCAAGGCTGTCTTGCCGAACGCGCTGATCCACGCCAGGCGCGGACGGGTCGAGGCGGCCGACGTCTTCTACGACGATTTCACCGCGGCGGTGCAGGCCGCCTTCCTGGAAGGCCGGCCCGTCATCGGCTGCTGCGCTGCAGGCACGCTGATCCGTGCTCTGGCACCGCTGGTTGCCGACAAGCGCGCCGAGCCGCCGGTGGTGGCCGTGGCCGAGGACGGCGGCGCGGCGGTGCCGCTGCTGGGCGGCCACCGGGGCGCCAACGAGCTGGCGAAGGTCATCGCGGAAGTGCTCGGCATCGAAGCCGCCGTCACCACCGCCGGCGACCGCCGCTTCGCCGTGGCCCTGGACGCGCCGCCGAGTGGCTGGCGTCTCGGCAATCCCGGAGACTACAAGGGCTTCGCCGCGGCGCTGCTGGGCGGCAAGACGGTGCGGCTGGACGGCGAGGCGCCCTGGCTGGCCGACAGCGGCTTGCCGCTTGCCGGAGACGGGCCGCTGGCGATCGAGATCACGGAGCAAACCGGCAGCCCGGCTCCCGAGCGCCTGGTCTACCACCCGGCGAAGCTCTGCCTCGGCGTCGGCTGTGAGCGCCATGCCGCGCCCGAAGAGCTGGAAACCCTGGTGCGCGGCACCCTGGCCGCAGCCGGCCTCTCGCCGCTGGCCGTCGCCGGGGTCTTCTCCATCGACGTGAAAGCGGACGAGGCGGCGGTGCTGGCGCTCGCAGAGTCGCTGGGCGTGCCGGCGCGCTTCTTCGACGCCGCGACGCTGGAAGCGGAGACGCCGCGCCTCGCCAATCCTTCCGGCTTGGTGTTCCGCGAGGTCGGCTGCCACGGCGTCGCCGAAGGCGCGGCCCTGGCCGCCGCCGGCGCGCAGGGCGAGCTGGTGGTCGCCAAGACCAAGTCCAAGCGCGCCACCTGCGCCGTCGCCCTGGCCCCCGCCGTTGTAGACGCGGCCCGGCTCGGGCGCGGGCGCGGCACCTTGAGCGTCATCGGCACCGGCCCGGGCGATGCGGTCTGGCGCACACCGGAGGTGGAAACCGCCGTACTGCGCGCCACGGACCTGGTCGGCTACGGCCTCTATCTCGATCTGCTGGGGCCGCTGGCCGCCGGCAAGGCGCGCCACGGCTACGAGCTGGGCGAGGAGGAAAAACGCGTGCGCGTGGCCCTCGACCTCGCCGCCGAGGGGCGCGATGTGGCGCTGGTCTGCTCCGGCGATCCCGGCATCTACGCCATGGCGACCCTGGTCTTCGAGCTGCTGGAGCGCGGCGGACGCGCCGACTGGTCCCGTGTCGATGTCACCGTCATGCCCGGGGTCTCGGCGCTGCAGGCCGCGGCGGCGCGCGCCGGGGCGCCCCTCGGCCACGACTTCTGCACCATCTCGCTCTCCGATCTGCTGACCCCCTGGGAGGCGATCCAGCGCCGCCTCAAGGCCGCGGCGGAGGGGGACTTTATCATCGCCTTCTACAATCCGGCTTCCAAGCGGCGCACCCGGCAACTGGCCGAGGCGGTGGAAATCCTGCGCAAGCACCGGCCCGGCGACACGCCGGTGGTGCTGGCGCGCAACCTGGGCCGCGAGGGGGAGACCGTCACTGTCGTCGATCTCGCCGAGCTGACGCCCGACAAGGTCGACATGCTGACCGTGGTGCTGGTCGGCTCCAGCGAGACGAAACGCGTCGCACGGTCGGATGGCGGCGCCTGGGTTTACACACCCCGCGGCTACGCGGGGAAAGCCCAAAAGAACTCCGAGGATGCGGCATGACCGTCTATTTCATCGGCGCCGGCCCCGGCGCGCCCGACCTCATCACCCTGCGCGGGCGCGACCTCATTGCGCGCTGCCCCGTGGTGCTCTACGCGGGCTCCCTGGTGCCGGAGGAGGTGGTGGCCTTCGCGCCGGAAGGCGCGACGGTGAAGGACACCGCGCCCATGACCCTGGACGAGATCCTGGCCGAGATCGAAGAGGCGCAGGCAGCGGGCCAGGACGTGGCGCGGGTGCACTCCGGCGATCCCTCGCTCTACGGCGCCATCGCCGAGCAGATCCGCCGCCTGCGCAAGCTGGAGATACCCTTCGAGATCGTCCCCGGCGTGCCGGCCTATGCCGCGGCGGCCGCGGCGCTGGAGAGCGAATTGACGCTGCCGGAGGTGAGCCAGACGGTGATCCTCACGCGCACCACCATGAAGGCCTCGGCCATGCCCGAGGGCGAGGACCTGGCGACCCTCGGCAAGTCCGGCGCGACGCTGGCCATCCACCTCTCGATCCGCAACCTGAAGCACGTCGAGACGGAACTGACGCCGCACTACGGCGCCGACTGCCCGGTGGCAGTCGTCTACCGTGCCTCCTGGCCGGACCAGCAGATCATCCGCGGCACCCTCGCCGACATCCGCGGGAAGGTGCGCGCCGCCAAGATCACCCGCACCGCCCTCATTCTGGTCGGCCGCGTGTTGGGCGAGACCGACTTCATCGATTCGAAGCTCTACGACCCTAAGCACGTCCACGTGTTGCGCCCCAAGCGGACCGCCTGACCTTTCGCACCTGAAGCGTCTGGCGCAGCGCGCCGCCTGCTGACACAATGAGCGCTGGCCGGGGCGGTAGTTTCGGCGCAAGGGCGCGCTCCGCCCGCCGGCCTGAAAAAGGCCCGCTGGGAGGGATGGTATGACCAGGCTCCTTTACGGCGTGACACTGTTTCTCGCCGTGCTGTCGTCCTTCGTTCTGTTACCGCTTTCCGCCGCGCAGGCGAGCAAGTGCATCGCCTTTGTCGAACGGCAGCCCACGGCCGTTCCGGCCAGCTTTACCTCCGTCCAGGCCGGCGGCGCGGTGGAGGTCACCTACATCGGCCATTCCACCTTCCGTTTGCGCAGCCCGGCGGGCGTGGTGATCGCCACGGACTATGCGGGCGATGCAGGCCCCGGTCCGCTGCCGACGGTGGTCACCATGAACCACGCCCACGAAACCCACTTCACCCTTTTCCCCGACCCGGGTATTCGGCACGTCCTGCGCGGTTGGAATCCGCAAGGCGGTCCCGCCGTCCACAATCTGACCCTGGCAGACCTCCTCATCCGCAACGTTTCCACCGACATCCGCTCCTGGGGCGGCAGCGTCGAACCTCACGGCAACTCGATCTTCGTCTTCGAGGTGGCCGACCTCTGCATCGGGCACCTTGGCCATCTGCACCATAAGCTGACACCGGAGCATCTGGCCCTGATCGGCCGCCTGGACGTGGTCTTCGCCCCGGTCGACGGCAGCATGACCCTGGATCTGCCGTCGATGATCCAGGTGCTGAAGGATCTGCGCGCCAGCCTGGTGATCCCCATGCACTACTTCGGCAGCGGTTCCCTCAACGCCTTTCTGGCAGGTATGGCCGAGGAGTTTGATATCCGGGTCGCGCGCGATCCCACTATCCGGGTTTCGCTGCGCAGCCTGCCCAAGCAGCCGACGGTGCTGGTGCTCGGCGGCGGGGGATGACCCGCTTCGGGACATCTGGCTTCAGTTCCCGAAAGCCGCGGGATCGTTTTGCAGGTGCAGTTCGTCGGCGCCCAGCAGCCGGTAGATCCGGCGCGGCCCGAAGCCGCGTACCTCGGCCTCGCCGCAATCCTCGACCTGGAACTGGGCGTGCAGGCGCGGGTGCATCTCCTCGCTGAGCAGAATCTCCATCGGGCCGGCGAGGGCCTCCAGGCGGGCCGCTAGGTTGATGCCGGGACCGAAGATGTCGTAGACGTATTTCTGGATGCCGACCACGGAGCCGATCACCGGGCCCGGCGCCAGGCCGATACGGCAGTGCCACTTGATCTTCTGGGTCTCGTTGCGCCGCTTCAGGTAGCGCAGGCACAGCAGCGCCAGGCGCGCGATGGCCTGGGCGTGGTCGGGGTTTGCCTCCGGCAGCCCGCTGACCGCGACATAGGCGTCGCCCATGGTCTTGATGCGCTCGCAGCCCTGGTGCTCCGCGATGCGGTCGAAGGCGGTGAAGATGTCGTTCAGCTCCGAAACGATGGTGGCGGGATCGTGCTCCACCGACAGGGTGGTGAAACCGACGAAGTCGAGCATCAGGATCGAAGCCTCGTCGAAGCGTTGCGGCGTGGTCACGCCGAAGGTCTTGAGTTCCTGGTAGACCGACTCCGGCATGATGTTGAGCAACAGCTTCTCGGCGCGTTCCTTCTCCTTCTTCAGCATGCGGTTCTGCCGCTCGACCATGCCGGAGTAGGAGGAAATCATGGACTCCAGTTCCTGCACCTTGGTGACGTTGTGCAGTTCGATGATGACCCAGGAACCGTCGGCCATGTCGGCCCTGGTCGCGGCCAGGGAGAGAGCATGGATGCGCCGCCGCACCTTGACCTCCAGGGAGGCCTTGTAGGTCTCGTTTTCCTCCAGTGCCGCCTGCAGCGCCGGGATGTCGATGTCGGGGAACTGCGCTTCCAGGCCGCCGCCGGCGCTGTCCGCCGCGCCGGGAAACCACTCCAGCACCAGGTGGTTGCGGAACACCGGGCGCAGGTCGGGATAGGTCGCGATCACCAAGCCGACGCCGACGGTCTCCAGCAGCAACTTGTTGAAGGTATCGAGCTGGAAACTCATGGGGCGGGACGCCTACTTGCGGGAAACGATGTAGGAGCGCCGGCTGTTGATGTCGGCAATGACGCTGTGCACGTCCTCTTCCTTGAACTCGAACTCCCGCAGCGTCCGCTGCAGGATGCCCGCCATTTCGTCGAAGGCTTCGTCGGTCACGCCGATGTTGCGGTGAACCTGCTCCAACACCTCGTTGGTGTAGGAGGCGGGGCCGCCCATGACTTGGGAGATGAACTTGGTCTGATGATCGACCAGGGCGGCCATGTCGACGTCGTCGAAGTAGGGGCCGACGATGTCCGAATCGAGCATCCTGTCGTAGAAGGCCAGGACAACGCGATGCACGGTGCCGAACCCTCCGTAGCGGTCGAACATCGTCGCTTTCATTCGCCTACATCCCGCCCCTCTTCCTGAAGCGCGGAAAGCCTAGCACGTCTCTTCGCCCCAGACGATAGAGGGGCTTCGTCAGGCCGTCCCGCCGGACTTCTCCATCAGCATGAGCCGGTCGTTGGCCTTGCGCAGGCGCTCGAAGAGAACCTTCAGCAATTCAATGGACTCCTCTGGCCGGTTGAGCAGCATGTCCATGAATTCATCCCGGCTCACCGACATGCAGGCCGTCTCGCCCTTGGCGCGGGCGGTGGCGGAGCGCGGCTTGTCGTCGATCACGCCCATCTCGCCGAAATACTCACCCCGGCCGAGCACGGCGACGGTTGTATTCGCCTCGCTTCTTCGCCCGTGAATGATCTCGACCTTACCCTCCATGATGAGATAGGCCGCGTCGCTGGGGTCGTTTTCGCGGAAAATGACCTCACCGTCCTTGAAGCTGTGCCGTTTCATCGCTTCTCCCCGGCAACTTGCCTTGCGAGGGGTGGAGCGGGCGCAGGCTCGGCGCGCCCGCCTGTGCAAACCATAGCCGGTCGCCGGTGGCCGGACCACCGCGATGAAGGAGGGGACCGTCCCGGCCGCGCGGACGCCCCTGCCGATCAGGCAAAGATGTCCTGCGTGATGCTGTCGTACCAGCCGCGGGCGTAGTCGGCCTCCTGCTGGCGGAAGCTGTGGTCGGCCTCCATGGGGCTGAGGCCGCCGGCCCCCTCCACCGCGACGATCTTGCCGTCTTCGACGTTGTAGACCGCGGCCACCGAGATGCCGTAATCCGGCGCCACCAGGCTGTAGCAGGTGTTGACGAACTTGGGGGCGCCCGGCGCCTCGCCGCGCAGCTTGGCCACGATGGCGGCGGCGCAGACCTTTGCCTGGGTGCTGGCGGCGAAGCCGGACTTCGGCATGGGGGCGGCGATGGAGGCATCGCCGATGACGTGGATGCCGGGCAGCAGCGCCGATTCGAAATCGGCCTGATGGACCGGACACCAGCCGGTTTCATCGGTCAGCCCGGCGTCCTGGGCGATCCGGCCGGCGCGCTGCGGCGGAATGAAGTTGATGACGTCGCCCCGCACCGAATCGAAATCGGTATGCAGCGTCATGCTCGCGGCATCGACCCGCACCACGCGGCCGTCGTCGTTGAGGCTGCGGTACTCGATCATGTCGCCGTAGAGTTCGGCCCAGCCCTGCCGGAAAAGCCCTTCTTTGGAGAACTTCTCCTTGGGGTCGAGGACCAGGATCTTCGAGCGCGGCTTATGGGTCTTGAAGTAATGGGCGGCCAGACTGATGCGTTCGCCCGGCCCCGGCGGGCAGCGGAAGGGATTGACCGGCGGTGAGATCACGAAGACGCCGCCGTCGGGCATGGCCTCCAACTGGCGGCGCAGCAGCGTGGTTTGCGCTCCGGCCTTCCAGGCGTGGGGAATCCGGCCGATGATCGATTCTTCCGCGCCCTCGACGGCGCCCCACTTGAAGTCGATCCCCGGCGAGACGATGAGCCGGTCGTAGGCCAGGCGCGCGCCGCCGGCGAGCCGGACCTCGCGCTTGTCCGCGTCGACGGCGGCGGCCGTATCGTGGGCCACGACGACACCGTGGCCGCGCAGACCCTGGTAGCCGTGGGTGACGCGCCCGATGGGATTGAGCCCGCCGATGACGGTGTTGCTGAAGGGGCAGGTGACGAAGCTCGCGTTGGGCTCGACCAGTTCGACGCTCAGGGAGCTGTCGAAGCGGCGCAGGTATTTTGCCGCCGTGGCGCCGCCGAAGCCGCCACCGACGACCACCACCTTGGCGGCGGCGCCCCGCGCGACGAAGGGAGCGGCCAGGGTGACGGCGGCGGTGGAGGCGGCGAGCAGCTTGTTGAAGCCGCGGCGGCCGATCGCGGAGGTCTTGCGGGTCATGGCGGGAGTCCTCCTAGTTGCCGGCGCTGAAGTAGTCCGCCAGGGCCACGATTTCGTCGTCGGTGAACCCCTTGGCGATACGGACCATCACCGTCGAAGCCTTGTCGCCGCTGCGGAAGCGTTTCAAGGTCTCGACGATGTAGTCGGCCGACTTGCCGGCGATGGAGGGCATGGCGCCGGCGCTGTGGCCGTCGGTGCCGTGGCAGGAGAAGCAGGTGTTGGCGAGGACCGCGCCGCGCTTTTCCTCCGCCCCCGCCGTGCCGGCTGTGAGGGCCGCCGCTGCGGTCAGGGCCGGCGCCGCGAAACGCACTAAGACGCTATGCATTGCAGTTTCCTCCCGGTTGGGTTTTCTTATGTCTGGTTGCAAGTGCGCCAAGTTTCGCAATCTTGACGCAACTTATTCTACGGCGCAACGGGGGAGAATTGATCTGCCGCTTCCGCGGGCCGGGACGAGGCATTAGGCTGCGGGCCGAATCGCCGCCCGGCAAAGGAAAGGAACGACGCAGGTCGCCATGGCGCAGGATATCCGCACCTTGATCACCCCCGAAGGTCTGGCCCGTTTCCAGGCGGAGCTGAAGCAATTGCAGGCCGAGCGCCACGAGGTCTGCGCCATCGTCTCCTGGGCCGCCGGCAACGGCGACCGCAGCGAGAACGGCGACTACATCTACAACAAGCAGCGCCTGCGCCAGATCGACAAGCGCTGCGGTTGGCTGGCGCGGCGCCTGAAGAACGCAACGCTGGTGCGCCCGGAAGATCAGACGGTGGGCGGCCCCGGCGGCAAGGTGCGCTTCGGCTCCCGCGTCACCTATATCGACGAGGACGACCGCAGCTATGTGGTGCGCATCGTCGGCTACGACGAGGCTGACATGGCACGCGGCGAAATCTCCATCGGCTCGCCGGTGGCCCGCGCGCTCATGGGCAAGTCCGCCGGTGACGGCATCGAAGTACAGACGCCGCAGGGCGTGAAATACTTCGACATCGAAGCGGTGGAGTGAAGAGGCGCTCCGCCGGCCTCAGCGGAACAACACCACCGGCACCTTGCAGGAGCGGATCATCTCCGTCGTCGTCGAGCCGATGATGAGGGTGCGGATACGCGAGTGGCCGTAGGCGCCCATGACCAGAAGGTCGATGCCTTCCGCCTCGACGGCCTCGGCGATGGCGCGCTCCGGCTGGCCCGGCAGGAGCGCGGCTTCGACCTTATAGCCGCCGCCTTCCAGCAGGGCCTTGGCGTCGTCCAGGCGCTTGCGGTTCTCCGGACTGTCGCCGCCCACGGAGATCAGGCGGCACTCCAGGCCGGCGAAGAGGTCGCTGCGCGCGATGTGGTCTATCGCTTTCATGGCGCTGGTGCCGCCGTCGTAGGCGACGAGGAAGCGCTGGATGGGCTTGAAGGCGCGCGAGGCGACGAAGACCGGCTTGTGGCTGGCCCGCACCACCCGTTCCAGGTTGGAGCCGAGGTGCAGCTTGGCGAAGTCGGCGGCTTCGCCGCGCTTGCCGACGACGATCATCTCGGCCCCGGGCTCCAGCTCGGCGACGGTTTCCACGAAATCGCCGATCCGCAGCTTGGACGTCACATTGGCGGCGCCCCCGGCGGCCAGGCGCGCCGCGGCATCTTCCAGGATGGCGCGGCCGCGCTTCTGCGCCAGCTTGGCGCGCTGCTCGTCCAGCGCGCTCAGTTCCTCCAGCAGGGCGGTGCGGGCGCCGAGCGTGATGTTGCCGCTGAGGTTGGCGGGCTCGCTGGAGGTTTCCCGCCGGCCCAGCACGTGCAGCAGCTCGATCTCCGCGCCGCTGCGCCCGGCAATCCAGGCCGCGTGGTCGCAGACGCTTTCGGAATAGATGGACCCGTCCACCAGGGCGATGAGTTTGGTCATCTGCTTTGCTTTCCCTAATGCCCCATGAGGCGTTCCAGCGCCCCGGGCTTGTCGTGGATCGCCAGCTTGTCGACGATGGTCTCGCTGGCCCGGTTGAGGCCGACGATCTCGACCTCGGCGCCCTCGCGGCGGAATTTCAGAACGATCATATCCAGCGCGGCGACGCTGGAGATATCCCAGATGTGCGCGCGGCTGACGTCGATGGTGACTTTCTCCAGCGCCTCCTTGAAGTCGAAGGCGGCGGTGAAATCGTCCGCCGAGGCGAAGAACACCTGCCCCTCCACCACATAGGTGCGAGCCCGGCCGTCTTCCGACAGCGTCGAGGTGACGCGGAAGATCTGGGCGATCTTCCAGGAGAAGAAGATGCCCGAGAGCAGCACCCCGGCCAGCACGCCGATGGCCAGGTTGTGGGTCAGGACGACGCAGACCACCGTCGCCAGCATGACGAGCGAGGAGCTGCGCGGATGGCTCTTCAGGTTCTTGATCGACGACCAGCTAAATGTGCCGATGGAGACCATGATCATGATGGCGACCAGGGCGGCCATGGGAATGCGGCTCACCCAGTCGCCCAGCACGACGATGAGGAACAGCAGGAAGATGCCGGCGCAGAAAGTGGAGAGCCGCCCGCGGCCGCCGGACTTCACGTTGATCATCGACTGGCCGATCATGGCGCAGCCCGCCATGCCGCCGATGAAGCCGGTCAGGCCGTTGGCGATGCCCTGGCCGATGCACTCCTGGTTCTTGTCGCTGGGCGTGTCGGTCAGGTCGTCGACGATGGTGGCCGTCATCAGCGATTCCAGCAGGCCCACCGCCGCCACGGCGACGGAATAGGGCAGGATGATCATCAGGGTCTCGAAGGTGAAGGGCACCTGGGGCAGCGCGAAGACCGGAAAGGTGGAGGGCAGCTCGCCCATGTCGCCCACTGTGCGCAGGTCAAGGCCCAGGGCGAGGGTGACGGCGGTCAGCGCCAGGATGCAGATCAGCGGCGAGGGGATCGACTTGGTGACCAAGGGAAAGAGATAGATGATGGCCAAGCCTGCGGCGACCATCACGTAGGTCAGCCAGGGTACGCCGATCAGCTCCGGCAGCTGGGCCATGAAGATCAGGATGGCCAACGCGTTCACGAAGCCCGTCATCACCGAGCGCGAGACGAAGCGCATGAGGTAGCCGAGCCGCAGGAAGCCGGCGGCGATCTGCAGCACGCCGGTCAGCACCGTGGCCGCCAGTAGGTATTCCAGGCCGTGCTCTTTCACCAGGGTGACCATGACCACGGCGGTGGCCGCCGTGGCCGCGGAGATCATGCCCGGCCGCCCGCCGGTGATGGCCGCCAGCACGGCAATGGAGAAGGAGGCGTAGAGCCCCACCTTGGGGTCGACCCCGGCGATGATGGAAAAGGCAATGGCCTCGGGGATGAGGGCTAGGGCGACGACCAGCCCGGAAAGGACGTCGCCGCGGATGTTGCCGAGCCATTGGCCGCGGTAGGCGCTGAGCGAGGGCATGCAGGGGTCCGGAACAGTTGGCGGCACCGCGCGGCCCGGCCGGGCCGCAGCAGGAAGTGCTCAGGTTTCAGGGGTGAGCCGCGCCGCGGCCTGTCGCCGGACGTCGCGGGAGGGCACAAATAAACCGGTTTATGCTGCAACGCAACATAAACCGGTCCCGGAAGCTCAAATCACTGTGGCGGCACGTCCAGGCCGGCTTTGCGCAGGCCTTCCATCAGGCCTTCGATGAGTTCCTCGGGCATGCCGCGGCTGCGGAAGGGCGCACGCGGGTCCGCCGGGTAGTCGGGGCGGATTTTCAGCAGGTGCGCGAGTGCCTGTTCGGCTTTCGCCTGTTCGCCGTTCATCGCATAGGCCGCGGTGAGGCTGGCCTGGACCATGTAGTTGCCGGGCAGGTTCATCTTCACTGCGACATCGCGCGCCGTCTCGTAGTCGCCTTCCAGGTAGGCGTGAAGGTGCCAGATGTAATCCACCCAGCTCTGGTGTTTGGGGTTGATCAGCTTGGCGCGGGTCACCCACTCCTCGCCCTGCTTCCAGGCGCCGGAATAGCCCATCCAGAGGCCCAGGTCGGCCAGGACGAAGGCGTCGTTCGGGTTCAGGGCGATGGCTTTCTCGGCGAAGTTCCGGAACACCGTCCGGTCCTGGCCGGTCACCTGGCTGAGAATGGCGAGCGCATAGTAGGCATCGGGGTTGTCGGGATCGAGGTCGATGGCCCGCTCCGCCGCGGCGCGGCTGCGCTCCGCCCAGTCGGAGGGCGTGTCGATTGCGTACTTCTTGGACTCGATGTAGCTGAAGGCCAGCCGCGACCAGCCGAGCGAATAACCGGGGTCGATCTCGACGGCGCGCTCCAGACAGGCGCGCGCCCGGCGATGGCGTTGCGCCTCGAAGGTCTCGTAGAACCAATAGGACAGCAGGACGCAGTCGTAGGCTTCCAGGCTGTCCGGCGCCTTGCGCCGAATGGCGTTCTGGACCTGGGCATTGAAGAGCGGGGCGTCGGCCGAGCCGACCTCCGCCACCACCTTCTTGGCGATCTCGAGCTGCAGGTCGAGGATGTTGTCGGCGCTGAGGTCCCGGTCGAATGGCCCGGGCGAATCCAGCCGGCGGCAGGTCTTGGCGTCGGTGAAGGAAGTGGTGACGCGCAGCTTGTTCTGAGAGCGCCGTACCGTACCGGCAAGAATGTAGTCCGCACCCAGTTCCTCGCGCACCCGCGCACAGCCCGCACCCTCGCCGAAGCTCCTCACCGAATGGGGTGCGATGACGAAGAGGTTCGAGAACTTCGACAACAGCGTGTTGATGTCGTTGGTCAGGCCGACGCTGAAGTAGGCATCCTCCGTGTTGCCGCCGATATTGGTGAACGGCAGGACGGCGATTCGGGGGCCCGAAGGCACCGCGTCTTCCGCAGGCTCGCGCAGGTACAGCACGACGACGGCGGCGGCCACCGCGGCGAGCAGGGTCGCGGCGAAAAGCTGTCCCTGCTTCGCGGCAGCGGCCTTGCGGCGCAGCAGGCCGGCGCGCTGCGCGGGCCAGCACCAGACCTCGACGGCTTTGGGCAGGTTCTTGAGGTGATGGCGGCCGGCTTTTGCGAAGGCTGCGGCCAGGGGGCCGGAGAGCTGCTCGGCGACCGCGGCGGAGATGCAGATGCTGGCGGGTGGCGCCAGGCTTTCCAGCCGCGCGGCCAGGTTCACGCCGTCGCCGAAGAAGTCTTCATCCTCCTCCATGATATCGCCGAAGCTGACGCCGATGCGGAACAGCATCCGCTGCTCCTCCGGCAGCCCGGCGTTGAGCGCCGTGAGGCGCTCCTGAATCTCCACCGCGCAGCGGGCGGCTTCGACGGAGCTCGGGAACTCCGCGATGACGCTGTCGCCCGCCGAGCCGAAGATCACACCGTTGTGCGCGGCGATGAGCGGGTCAATGACGCTCCGCCGTTCGGAGAGCGCCGCCAGCGCGGCCTCCTCGTCACGGGCCATGAAGCGGCTGTATCCGACGGCGTCAGCGGCCAGAATTGCGGCCAAACGGCGTTCCATGCGGCCTCCCAGACCAGGAGCCTAGAACAGGCGCTGCCGCGAATCCATGTGAAGTGGCCGGGGGGCGCCGCCGGGGCCGGCGCGCGCGACCCTGGCGTGCAGGCGAATTTCAGCGGCCAACGTGTGGGTTGAAGGAAGCGACACCCGGGCTTTGGGCTTACAGCCGCGCCTCGATCCACCCCAAAGCTTCCTCGACCGAATGCGCCGTCTCGCCGTCCGCGTGCGCCGGGCGCTCGATCATCACCACCGGCAGGCCCAGTTCGCGGGCCACGGCGATCTTGGCGTAGGTCGCCTCGCCGCCGGAGTTCTTGGTGACCAGGGCCTGGATGCCGTGCAGCAGGAACAGCGCCCGCTCGCCGTTGGCCTCGAAGGGGCCGCGGCCCAACACCACCTCGTAGTTCTCGAGCGGCAGCCTGCCGCCGGGCGCGTCGACCGTGCGCACCAGGAACCAGATGTCCGGCAGCCCCGCGAAGGCCTCCAACTCGCCGCGGCCGACCGCGAGAAAGACGCGTTCGGCCAATCCCCGCAGGGCCTTGGCCGCGGCCTCGGTATCGGGCACGGAAATCCAGTCGTCGCCGGGCCGCTTCTGCCAGGGCGGGCGCTCGACCAGCAGGCGCGGCGTGCCGGCGCGCCGGCAGGCGGCGGCGGCGTTGTCGGTGATGCGCGCGGCGTAGGGGTGGGTGGCGTCCACCAGCAGGTCGATGCCTTCGCGCGTCAGGAAGTCGGCCAGGGCCGCGACGCCGCCGAAGCCGCCGATGCGCAGGGCGCCGGGCAGGGGCGCCGGCTGCTCGGTGCGCCCGGCAAGCGAGGAGATCACTTCCACGTCGCCGCGCCCCGCGAGACGCTCGGCCAGGACGCGGGAGTCGCCGGTGCCGCCCAGCAGCAGGATCCGCCGCGGCTTGGTGATGGTCTCTTCGCTCACGCGGGCCACCCTGCCGCCTTGCCGGCGAGATTGCCAGCCCGATCGAAAACCAGCACTTCCACTGCCGTCTCGCCCTCGCCGCCGCGCCGCGCCAGCACGCCCAGCGCCGTCTCGCGCGCCCGCGCGGCCACGGCGTCGGCCAGCGGCAGCCTGGCGGCCGTGGCCAGGTCGAGCACCTGCTTGGCGGTGTTGGCGCCCCGCGCCTCGGTAACCAGCGCATCGCTGGCGCCGAGGCCCTTCAGGAGATCCGCCAGCAAATCGAAGTCGACCTGGCTGCGGCCCGAATGAAGATCCAGATGGCCGGCAGCCAGCTTGCAGAGCTTGCCGAAACCTCCGGCCAGGGTGAGGCGCGGCAGCGGGTGCAGCCGCAGGTACTTCAGCAGCCCGCCGGCGAAGTCGCCCATATCCAGCATCGCGGCCTCGGGCAGGCCGTAGAGCCGCTGGACCGCCGCCTCGGAGGTGGAGCCGGTGCAGCCGGCGGCATGGGAAAGGCCGGTCGCCCGCGCCACGTCGATGCCGCGGTGGATGGAGTGGATCCAGGCGGAACAGGAGAAGGGCACCACCACTCCGGTGGTGCCCAGGATCGACAGGCCGCCCAGGATGCCCAGGCGCGGGTTCCAGGTCTTCCTGGCGAGTTCCTCGCCGCCGTCGATGGAGATTTCGATTTCCACGTCGCCGCTGCCGCCGTGGTCGGCGGCGACCTCGGCCACCACCGCCTCCATCATGCGGCGCGGCACCGGGTTGATGGCCGGCTCGCCCACCGCCAGCGGCAGGCCCGGCTTGGTCACCGTGCCGACGCCGGGGCCGGCCTTGAAGGTGACGCCGCTGCCTTCCGCCCCGTGCCGGACGCGGGCTTGCACCAGGGCAAGGTGAGTGACGTCGGGGTCGTCGCCGGCGTCCTTGACGATGGCGGCGCTGGCCTCGCCGCCATCCCCTTCCGCCGCCGTTTTCAGGGTTTCGCGGGCCAGGGCGAAGGCGGGCTGCTCGCCCTTGGGCAGGGTGATGGCCACCGGATCGGGGAAACGTCCGGTCAGTAGCGCAGTGTAGGCAGCCTTGGTGGCCGCCGTGGCGCAGGCTCCCGTGGTCCAGCCGCGCCGCAACGCGCCTTCCGGTTTGCGTGTCATGTCGTTATTTTACAAGCAGAGGCTTTTCATTGACTAGGACAGCCGCACCGCGGCGTCTAGGGTAGTTTCCATGGATTCGGACGAACTTTCCCTGCCGGCCTTCGAAGCCGGGAGCGTGTGGCTGGTCGGCGCCGGTCCCGGAGACCCGGGGCTGCTGACCCTGCACGCCGTCAACGGCCTGAAGCAGGCCGACGCCCTGGTCTACGACGCCCTGGTGGGGCCGGCCATCCTTGGCATGGCGCGCCCCGACTGCGAGAGGATCTATGCCGGCAAGCGCGGCGGCAAGCCCTCGCCGGTGCAGGCCGACATCTCCCAGCGGCTGGTACGCCTGGCCCAGGAGGGCAAGCGGGTGCTGCGCCTGAAAGGCGGCGACCCCTTCGTCTTCGGGCGCGGCGGGGAGGAGGCCCTGGCCCTGGTCGCCGCGGGCGTGCCCTTCCGCGTCGTTCCCGGCATTTCCGCGGGCCTGGGCGGCCTGGCCTACGCCGGCATTCCGCTGACCCACCGCGACACCAATTCCGCCGTCACCTTCGTCACCGGCCACGGCGTCGGCGGCTCGGTGCCCGACGGCCTCGACTGGGCGGGGTTGGCCAAGGGCTCGCCGGTGATCGTCCTCTACATGGCGCTGAAGCACATCGCCGCCATCGCCGGCGCGCTGATGGAACACGGCCGCGCGCCCTCGGAGCCTGTCGCCGTGGTCAGCCAGGCGACGCTGCCGGAGCAGACGATTCTGGAGACCAATCTCGGCGCCTGCGCCCAGGACATCGCCGCGGCGGGCATCGAGCCGCCCTGCATCGTGGTCGTCGGCGATGTGGTGCGCCTGCGCGCCGGGCTCGACTGGCAGGGCGCCGCGCAGGGCCGCGTGCTCAACCCCAACCCCTTCGGCCTCGGCCGGCGCCAGGAGACGGGATGACGCCCGATGTCTGACGGAGCTGCGGGCCTGCTCGTCGCGGCCCCGGCCTCGGGCAGCGGCAAGACCACGCTGACCCTGGCGCTGCTGCGCTGCTTGCGCAATCGGGGCCGGGCCGTTGCCTCGGTGAAGGCCGGCCCGGACTACATCGACCCCGCCTTCCACCAGGCCGCCAGCGGGCGGCCCTGCATCAACCTGGATTCCTGGGCCATGCGCCCGGAAACCCTGGCGGCTGCGGTGGCGCGGGCGGGGGCGGGGGCGGAACTGCTGATCGGCGAAGGGGTCATGGGCCTTTTCGACGGGGCGCCGCTGTCCGGGCCGCTGGGCCTGGCCGCCGGGTCCACCGCGGAGGTGGCGGCGCTGACCGGCTGGCCGGTGGTGCTGGCGGTCGACTGCAAGGGCATGGGCGCCTCGGTTGCCGCCTTGGTGGCGGGCTTCGCCGGCTTTCACCCCGCCGTGCCGCTGGCCGGGGTGATTCTCAACAACGTGGCCGGTGCGCGCCATGAGACCCTGCTGCGCGCGGCTTGCGAGGGCGCCGGGATCAAGGTCTTCGGGGCCCTGGGCCGCGACGCGGCGCTGGCGCGGCCGTCGCGCCACCTGGGTCTGGTGCAGGCCGGGGAGGACAAGGCTCTGGAGGACTTCCTGGAGGCGGCAGCGGCGGCGGTGGCGGCGGGTGTCGATGTGGCGGCGCTGGGCGCGGCGGCGCGGCCGGCGAAGATTGCCGCTGCCGCAAGGGATGGTTTCGTGCCGCCGGTTCCGCCGCTGGGCCAGCGCATCGCGGTGGCGCGGGACCTGGCGTTTTCCTTCGCCTATCCGTTGCTGCTCGATGCCTGGCGCCATGCCGGGGCCGAGGTCTCCTTCTTTTCGCCGTTGGCCGACGAAGCGCCGCCGGCGGCGGCCGACGCCGTCTATCTGCCGGGCGGCTATCCGGAGCTTCACGCCGGGCGGCTGGCGGGCAATGACGGCTTCCTGGCTGGCTTGCGCGCCGCGGCGGCCCGCGCCGCGGCGGTCTATGGGGAGTGTGGCGGCTACATGGTCCTGGGCCAGGGGCTTGAGGACACTGACGGGCAGCGCCACGCCATGGCCGGATTGCTGCCTCTGGAGAGCTCCTTCATGGTGCCCGAGCGCCATCTGGGCTACCGCCGCGCGACGCTGCTGGCGGCGGGACCGCTGGGACGCGCCGACGCGGCCTTCCGCGCCCACGAGTTTCACTACGCCCGGGTCCTGGGCGCCGAAGGGCCCGCGGAGACGGCGCTTTTCGAGGTGCGTACGGCGGAGGGCGGCGGCGCGGTGCGGGTCGGGCAGCGCCGGGGGCCGATTTTCGGCTCTTTTCTGCACCTGATCGACGGCGCGGCCGCTTCTTAAGGCTGCCCCTTAAGGTTGTGATTCGTCACAGAATTGTTTTTGGATCGGCGTGCCGGTCCGGGCTCTAGTGCTGCCGCAAGACTCTGCGGTAGTTGGGTGGATTTTCGGCTTAGCTCTAAGCGTGCTATTCAAACTCCCCCATTTCTTTGTTTAGAATGGCGCCAGGATAACTGCGGCGTGTATTGACTGGCTTCATGGCTGGCGGGCGGCGGTTGGGTAGGGTGCCGTGGGGGCCGCGGCACGGTCGATGCGTGGTTCCGGGGCGCTGGTTCGCGCGTCCGGATCGCAACTTCAGCATGGCGGAGGCCATGCCAGTTAGGGGACATTAGATGGAACAATCCGCAGAAGAGGTTTGGGGCCTGGTCGTTGGGCTGATCACCACCTATGGGCTGAGCGTGGTCGGCGCCATAGTGATACTTGTTATCGGCTTCATTATCGCCGGGCGGGTGAGGAGCAGCGTCAGATCGGCCCTCGCGCGGGTGCAGAAGGTCGACGAAACGCTCCGGGGGTTCTTCTCCAGCCTCGCCTACTACGCCGTGGTGGTCTTCACCATCATTGCGGTGCTGGCCCAGTTCGGGGTGCAGACCACCAGCTTCATAGCGGTCGTTGGCGCCGCCGGCCTGGCGATCGGCCTGGCCCTGCAGGGCACGCTGAGCAATGTCGCCGCCGGGGTCATGCTGCTGCTGTTCCGTCCCTTCAAGATCGGCGACTACATCGAAGGCGGCGGCCTGGCCGGGACGGTGAAGGGCATCACCCTTTTCGTCACCGAGCTGGCCACTCCGGACAACGTGCAGATCATCGCGCCGAATTCCCAGCTCTGGGGCTCGGCCATCAGGAACTATTCGTTCCACCCGACACGCCGCGTCGACATCGTCATCGGCATTGCCTACGAAGACGACATCGACCGGGCGCTGGCGGCCATCGTCGACGAGTGCAAGAAGGACTCGCGCGTGCAGGCCGAGCCGGCGCCCATGGCGGCGGTGACCGACCTGGGCGACAGCTCGGTGAACTTCACCGTGCGGGTCTGGTGCAATGCCGCCGACTATTGGGGCCTGAAATTCGATTTGACGAAGAACCTGAAGAACCGCATGGACGCGGAGAACATCTCTATCCCCTATCCGCAGCGTACGGTTCACATGAACGCGCCGCAGGCGGCGCAGTGACATTGTGCAGGTGGGGAAGGCGCGCGGGGGATCGGCGCGCTTTCCCAAAACTGCTTGCAAAACAGATGATTAAGCGTATTCCGTTCCCGGGGGACAATGGTGCGGCCGCCACGGGCGCCGCGCCGCGATAGGAGGTCATACAGGTATGAAGAAGCTGCTCATCGGTCTCGGCGTGATCGTGCTGCTGCTGATCGTCGCGGTCATCGTCGTCCCCATGCTCGTCCCGCTCGAGAGCTACAAGGGCGAGATCCAGGCTCGGGTGAAGGAACAGACCGGGCGCGACCTGCGTATCGACGGCGGCATCTCGCTGTCGCTGCTGCCTTCGCTCGCGGTTTCCGTGGAGAACGTCGGTTTCGCCAACGCGCCCGGCGCCTCCACGCCGGAGATGGCGACCATCGACCGTCTCGACGTCGCCCTGCAGATCCTGCCGCTGCTCAGCGGCGAGGTGGCCATCGACCGTTTCATCCTCGATAAGCCGGTCATCACGCTTGAGGTCGACAAGAACGGTCGCCCCAACTGGCAGCTCGACACCGCGGCCGCGGCGCCCTCGGGCGACGGCGGTGGCAGCTCCGGCACCGGCGGGGCGGCTGACGCCGGCGGCAGCCTGAAGGAGCTGCGCTTGGGCGACGTGCGCCTGGTGGACGGCACCCTGACCTACATCGACCACCAGGGCGGCCAGGAGTTCAAGGTCAGCGATGTGAACATGGAGCTGTCGCTGCCCAGCCTGACGTCGCCCTTCGCGGCCGAGGGCTCGGCCGTCTGGAACAGCCAGAAAGTGTCCTTGGAGATCGATGCGGAGAGCCCGCAGGCGCTGATGTCCGGCGAGACCAGCAAGCTGGCCATGAAGGTGGACTCGGCCCCGGTGACCTTCTCCTTCGACGGCGCGGCGCGCAACGCCGGCGCCCTGGGGCTGCAGGGCGCCCTGGCGCTGGACGTGCCTTCGATCCGCGAGCTCGCGGCCTGGGCCGGCCAGCCGCTGGACTTCCCGGGCGACGGACTGGGGCCCTTCAACATCGCCGGCGAACTGGAGATGGTGGGGGCCAAGGTCGCCCTGACCAATGCCAAGATACGGCTGGATGAGATCAACGGCGACGGCCTCTTTTCCGTCGACGCGACGGGGGCCAAGCCCTTCATCAAGGCCGAGTTGAACGTCGAGGAACTGAACGTCAATCCCTACCTGCCGCCGGAGCAGGAAGGCGCGGCGGCCGGCGGTTCGGGCGGCGGCGCGAGCGGCGGCAGCGGCGGCGGGACGGCTGGCGGCGGCGACTGGAGCGACGATCCCATCGACGTTTCGGCCCTGGGCCTGCTGAACGCTGACCTGGCCTTCAACGCCGGCGGCATCCTTTTCAAGGACGTGAAGATCGGAAAAAGCAGCCTCGCCGTGATCCTGAAGGACAGCAAGCTGACCGCGGATCTGGCGGAAATGCAGCTCTACGACGGTGCCGGCAAAGGGAAGATCACCGTCGACGGCAGCAGCGGCAAGCCGTCTTTGGCCGCCGACTTCGATCTGGCGAACTTCCAGGCCGGTCCCTTTCTCAACGACCTCGCCAAGTTCGACCGCATCCTCGGCACTACCGAGAGCAAAGTCTCGGTGAAGTCGAGCGGCGGCACACAGCGCGAGCTGGTCTCCAACCTGAACGGCAACGGCGCGGTGGTTTTCCGCGATGGCGCGATCAAGGGGATCAACCTGGCGGCGATGATGCGCAACATCTCGGTGGCCGCCATCGAGAGTTCTTTCGATGAGGCCCAGGCCACCGACTTCGCGGAACTCTCCGGCACCTTCAAGATCGCCAAGGGCATCGTCACCAACGACGACCTCACGATGGTTGCGCCGCTGGTGCGCATGACCGGTGCCGGCACGGTGCCGCTGCCGCCGCGCACCGTCGACTACACGGTCAAGCCGAAGCTCGTCGGTTCCTTGGAAGGCCAGGGCGGCCAGTCGGACCTGGCGGGTGTGGCGGTGCCGATCAAGGTTTCCGGCCCGTGGAGCGACCTCTCCTACAAGCCCGACCTTGCCGGTGCCCTGAAGGAGCAGATCAAGGACCCGGGCGCCGTCATGGAGAAGCTGCAGAACGAGGAAGGTGCCAAGGGACTGCTGGAAGGCCTGGTGCCGGGCGGCTCGGGCGACGGCGACAGCGGCTCCAGCTCGCCGCTGGATCTGAAGAAGGGTCTCTTCGGGAATTGAAGCGGGTCCTGACCAGGGGGCTGCGGGCAGCGGTGCCCGGTCTCGGCGGCTGGGCGGCGGCGGCGCTGCTGCTGGCGCTCGCCGCCTGCAGCGGTGCCGCGCCGGTCGCCCCTGAGGTGCGCGTCGTCGATCTGCGCCTCTTGGAGAGCAGCGTCTTCGAGCAGCGCTTCGAGATCGACCTGCGGGTCGGCAACCCCAACGATTTCGACCTGCCGCTGGACGGCCTGACCTTCGATCTCGAGGTCAACGGCGAGGACTTCGCCCGCGGCTTCTCCAACGAGAAGATCACGGTGCCGCGCCTCGGCGAGGGGCGGCTCTCCGTGGTCGCCTCGACCACTTTGGTGGAGTTGGTCCGCCAGATGCAGTTGCTGGCCGAGCGCGGCGATCTCGACTACCGCATCTCCGGGACCGCCTACTTCGACAGCCTGGTCCGGCGCAGCGCCCCTTATGAATCCGAGGGTACCTTCTCCCTGCTGGGAAGGCGCCAGTCTCCCGGACAGCGAATCTAGGGAATTCCGGGCCGGCGGCGCCCCTCCAGGCGGGACTTCCGGTCGTTCCCCTCGCGCGTTATCATGTTCCAGGGCCCGGTCGGGGGCCTGTCCGCCGCCGGTGGGGCGCGGCCTCCTGCCCGGGTATGGACCGCCCGGCGGGGGAAGAGCGACGCGGGAGAAAACCCGCGCGCAGAAAACAGAACAGGTGTCCGGAGGGAACTCATGGTAGCGACGGGTAAAGAGTTTCATCAAATGTGTCCGCCGGTGAATCGGGTGCCGCTGGACCGGCCCTGGGCCTGGCTGGCGGCGGGCTGGGAGGACATCAAGCGCGCGCCGGGCGTCAGTCTGTCCTACGGCGCGATCTTTACGGCTATCAGCTTTGCGATCACCGCGGGCGTCTTTTTCGTAGAACTGGAGTACCTGCTGTTTCCGCTGATGGCGGGCTTCATGCTGGTCGGCCCCATGCTGGCCGTCGGCCTCTACGAGACCAGCCGCCGGCTGGAGACCGGCGAGCCGATTTCCCTGATGTCTGCGCTCTTCGTCGCCACCCGCTCGCCCATGCGCCTGGCCTTTCTCGGCATCGTGCTCATGGCGCTGCTGCTCATCTGGATGCGGGCCGCGATGCTCCTGCTGGCGCTTTTCCTGGGTTCGACCGAGTTTCCGCCGCTGGCCGAGGCCATCCCGACGCTGTTGTTGACCTCGCAGGGCGTGGCGCTGCTGGTGGTCGGCACCGGCGCCGGCGCGATCCTGGCGGCGGCGGTCTTTGCTATCAGCGTCGTCTCGGTGCCCATGCTCATGGACCGCAACGTCGACTTCATGACCGCGATCATGACCAGCCTCATCGCCGTGTGGCGCAACATCAAGCCGATGCTGATCTGGGCCTGGCTGATCGCCTTCCTGACCGCGGGCGGTCTGGTGACGCTCTACTTGGGTCTGATCATCACCTTCCCGCTGGTCGGCCACGCCACCTGGCACGCCTACCGCGACACGGTGGGGCGTTAGGCGGCCGGGTTTTCCGACGATGTCTTGGAGTCGCCGCCCTCGGGCGGCAGCGGCGTGTCGTCTTCGTCGTCCAGCAGGATGCGGTGGGCGGCGCCGTCCAGGTCGTCGAACTGGCCGCTCTTCAGCGACCAGAGGAAGGCCCCGAGGCCGAGCAGGCCCAGCAGCAGCGCCGCCGGGATGAGATAGAAGAGGGCGCTCATTCCGCCGCCTCCGGGGCGCAGTTCTCCGTGCCGGCGCCGGTTGCGGCGCGCGGCGCCGCGATCTTCAAGCTGCCGAGGTTGAGGCGCATGGCGTTGGCGGTCACCACGATGGAGGAGGCCGACATGGCCACCGCGGCGATCAGCGGCGTGACCAGCCCGGCCACGGCGATGGGCACGGCGATGACGTTGTAGGAGAAGGCGAGGCCGAAGTTCTGCAGCACCAAGCGGCGCGCGCGGCGCGCGGTATCCAGCGCCTCTGCGATGGGCGCCAGGCGCTCGCCCTGGAAGATGATGTCGGCGGCGATCTGGCTGACGTCGGCGGCCTCGGCCGGGGACAGCGAGGCGAAGGCGGCGGCCAGCGCCGGGGCGTCGTTGAGGCCGTCACCGATCATCGCGGTCTTGCGGCCCTCGGCGGCCAGTTCGTGCAGGCGGGCGATCTTGTCGGCCGGGCGGCAGTCGCCCTGCCAGGCGGCGATGCCGAGCTGCCCGGCCAGTTCGGCGACCACCGCGCTGCGGTCGCCGGACAGAAGCTCCACTTGAAAGCCGTGCGCCTGCAGGTGAGCGATCACCTGGGCTGCATCGCTGCGCGGGGCGTCGCGGAAGGCGATGCGCCGCGGCGTCCGGCCCGGCCCCGCGAGCCACAACTCCATGGCGGCGCTCTCCAGGCCGTTGTCGCCGGCGTCCTCGGCGACGCCGCACCAGCCGCGGCGGCCCAAACGCAGGGTCTGGCCCTCGACCTCCGCCTCCAGTCCGTCGCCGGGGTGTTCGGTGACGCTGACCCGCCGCGGCGCGATCTCGCCCGCCGCCCGGCAGAGGGCGCGGGCCAGGGGGTGGCGGCTCTCGGCGGCGATGGCGGCGGCCAGTGCCAGGTCCTCGGCCGGGATGTCCTGGCGGTTCTGCAGTTCCGGCCGGCCGCTGGTGAGGGTGCCGGTCTTGTCGAAGACCAGGGTGTCGACGGCGGCCAGGCGCTCCAGGGCATCGGCGGATTTCACCAGCACGCCGCGCTTCAAGAGGCGCCCCACGGCGGCGACCTGCACGGCGGGCACGGCGAGGCCCAGGGCGCAGGGGCAGGTGATGATCAAAACGGCGATGGCGTGCAGCAGAGCGCCTTGCCAGGGAATCTCGGAGAAGACCAGCCAACCGGCCAGGGTGGCGCCGGCCAGGATGTGCACCGCCGGGGCGTAGACCCGCGCCACCCGGTCGGCCAGGCGCACGTAGCGGTCGCGGCTTTGCTCGGCGGTCTCCATCAGGCGCACGATCTCGGCCAGCAGGCTCGCATCGGCGGTCTTGGTGACGGTGACGCGCAGGGCGCCGTCGCCGTTCACGGTGCCGGCGAAGACCTCGCTGCCGGGCACGGCCGGGCGCGGCAGGCTCTCGCCGGTCAGCAGCGAAGTATCGACCTCGGAGCGGCCAAGGCTGACCAGGCCGTCGACGGGGATGCGCTCGCCCGGAGCCACGGCCACGGTCATGCCGGGCTGCAGGCGGTTGAGAGGCAGGCTGACGAGCCGCCCTTCCGCGTCGACCACCATGGCGGCCGTGGCGCGGAGAGCCGTGAGGTTCTCCGCCGCCGAGCGGGCGCGTCCGCGCAGCCGCAGGTCCAGGAAACGGCCGACCAGCAGGAAGAACAGCAGCATCACCGCGGCGTCGAAGTAGACGTGGTCGCCGTGGCGCAGGGTTTCCGAAAGGCTCATGCCGGCGGCCAGGATGACGCCGAGCGAGATCGGCACGTCCATGTTGGTGCTGCCGCTGCGCAGCACCAGCAGCGCGGAGCGGAAGAAGGGCCGGCCTGCATAGGCGATGGCGGGCAGGGCGATGAGGGCCGAGACCCAGTGCATCAGCGCGCGCGTCGCCGGGCCCATGTCCTCGGCCAGGCCGCTCCATACCGAAACCGAGAGCAGCATGACATTGCCGGCGGCGAAGCCGGCGACCGCCAGGGCGCGCAGCAGTTCGCGGGTTTCCCCCGCTTCGGCGCTTTCGATCTGGCCGGCGTCCAGGGGAATCAGCCGGTAGCCCCTGGCGGCGACGGCGGCCAGCAGCGGCTCGGCGCCGGTCTCCGCCGGGTCCCACTGCAGTTTCAGGCGCCGGGTGCTGAGGTTGACGCGCGCCTTCTTCAGGCCCGCCGCGCCCTCGACCGCGTTTTCGATGGCGCGGATGCAGCTCGGGCAGTGCAGGTTCTGCACGACGAGGGTGAGTTCCTCGCTGCCGTCGGGTTGGGCGACGATGTGGCCGGCGAAATCCTCCAGGCGCAGGCCCGGCGCCGCTTCCTCGGCGGCCGCGGCGATGCCGCCGCCGGGGCAGCACCCCAGCAGGGCGGCGGTTCCGCCTGCGTCCGGCTTGGGGCGGGCCGCCGCGTTGACGCCGCCGTCGCTTGCGGGGGCTGCCTGCGGGCTTACTCGAACCATAGCCTTGTCTTCATTTCGAAGGGCGGGTTGCGGCCGTCGCTGGCGGTGACCTCCAGGTCCCAGTTGCCGCGCCCCGGCAAGGCCACCGTGGTGCCGTAGGTGCCGGGGGAGTCCTCGCGCCAGGCCAGCGTCTGGTCCATCCCTTCATGGGTCGGCCGGCGCAGCCTGCCTGACAGGATCAGGCCGCTGAGCGGTTCGCCGGCGCCGTCGGTCAGCGTAACGGTCACGCTGTCGGTGCCGCCGCCGGCCTTGGAGCCGGCTTTGGAGAAAGTGACGCTGCCCTGCCAGCCCAGTTCGTGCAGGGTTTCGCGCGCCTCCAGCACCTTGTTGTAGGCGAGGCCGTCCTGGTAGGGGTTCTCCCGCGTCACGCCGGTGAAGGTGTCGAGCGCCAGATAGACGAAGACGAGGTTCACCGCGATGATCGCGCCGAACATCGCCACCACGCCGAAGAAGACATGTCTGCCGGTCAGAACGAAGTCGCTGTTCTGCGCCATCATTTCGGTCCTCTGAAGACGGAGTCGTAGGTCACCTGGGCGCCGTCGGCCTTGTCGGTGATGAGGAACCGCAAGTCGGCGGAGCCGTCCTCCAGGCTGTCGCGCGGCGCGGAGACGAAGACCCGGTAGCTTTCCAGGTCGTCGGGACTGACCTGCAGGTCGGCGGCCGTGACGTCGTTGCCGACGACATCGATGCTGGCGCCGGGCAGGCCTTCCACCGCCAGGGTGAAGTGACGCTCGGCGTGCTGCTTGTTGATGATCTTCACGGTGTAGCCGTTGCGGATGGAGCCGTCCGACAGCGTGACGAAGAGCGGATTGCGGTCGCGCAGGATGTTCACGTCCAGGTCGCTGCGCGTCACCAGGGTGAACAGCATGATCAGGGCGACCACCGCGATGATGCCGCTGTAGATCAGGGTGCGCGGCCGGATGAGGTGCAGGCGCGGCTTCTCGCCGGCACGCACCCGCTCCACGTTGGCCAAGGTGTCGTAGGAGATGAGGTTGCGCGGCAAGCCGACCTTGTCCATCACGTCGTTGCAGGCGTCGATGCAGAGCGCGCAGGTGATGCACTCCAGTTGCTGGCCGTCGCGGATGTCGATGCCCATGGGGCAGACGGCGACGCACTGGTTGCAGTCGATACAGTCGCCCAGGTCGGTCGGATGGGTGCCCTTCTTGCGCGCGCCGCGCGGTTCGCCGCGGTCCTCGTGATAGGTGATGACCAGGGACTCTTCGTCCAAGAGGCCGCCTTGAATGCGCGGCCAGGGGCACATGTAGGTGCAGACCTGCTCGCGGGCCAGGCCGCCCAGAAGGTAGGTGGTTGCGGTCAGCGTGGCGATGGTGACGTAGGCCACCGCCGGGGCGTCGAAGGTCACCAGTTGCTGCGCCAGGGTCGGCGCGTCGGCGAAGTAAAAGACCCAGGCGCCGCCGGTGCCGGCGGCGATCGCTACCCAGGCGACGTGGGTCGCCGCCTTGCGCCAGATCTTGCCGCCGCTCCACGGCGACTTGTCCATGCGGATGCGCGAGGCGCGATCGCCCTGGAAGATGCGCTCCACGGCGATGAAGAGGTCGGTCCAGACCGTCTGCGGACAGGTGTAGCCGCACCATACCCGCCCGGCCAGGGAGGTGATGAGGAACAGCCCGATGGCGGCCAGGATCAGCAGGCCGGTGAGGTAGTAGACCTCCTGAGGCCAGATCTCGATGAAGAAGAAATAGAACCGCCGTCCCGGGAAATCGATCAGTACCGCCTGATCGGGCGCGTTCGGCCCGCGGTCCCAGCGAATCCAGGGTGTCAGGTAATAGATGGCGAGCGTCACCGCCATGACGCCCCACTTGAGGCGGCGGAAGCTCCCCCTGGCCAGCCGCGGATAGATTTTTATCCGCTTCTGGTAGAGGGAGCGCCGCTCTTTCTTGTTGACCGGTTCAGCGTCTGAGCGTTCTACGCCTTCTCTTCTGTCTGCCGGTTTCGCGGTGGCTTCCTGCACAACCGCATGATCAGCCATATGCTGTCCCTACCCTTTCCAGAGACCTACTCGCCGCCGCCCAGGGAGTGGACGTAGACGGCCAGTTGCTTGATGGTCGTGTCGTCGAGGCGGCCGGTCCAGGCCGGCATCATCCCCGAGCGGCTGTTGGTGATGCTCTGCACCACGGCGGCCTTGTCGCCGCCATAGAGCCAGATGGCATCCGTCAGGTTTGGCGCGCCCAGCTCCTGCAGGCCGGTGCCGTCGTCGCCGTGGCAGGCGGCGCACTGTTCGGCGAAAATGTCCGAGCCGCGCTGGGCCGCGGCGGGGTCGGTCTCCGATCCCGACAGCGACAGCACGTATTCGGCCACATCGTCGATCTGTTCCCGGTCCAGGATCTCATCCCTGCCGAAGGCCGGCATCTCGTTGAAGCGGGTCTCGTCGTGATCGGAGCGGATGCCGTACTGGATCGTCTGGTGCACCGCTTCCAGGGTGCCGCCCCAGATCCATTCGTCGTCGTTCAGGTTCGGGAAACCGGCGGAGCCGGCGGCGCCGAGCCCGTGGCACTGGGAGCAGTTGACCGCGAAGGCCGAGCCGCCGCCCGCCTGGGCGAAGTCCAGCAGCTCACGGTCGTTGACGATCTCTTCCAGGGAGGCCTGTTCGATGCGGTCCAGATAGACGGCTTGGGCGGCGCGGGCATCGGCCAGGGACTGGGCAAACTGCTCGCGCGAGGAGTAGCCGATGACGCCCTTGGTGTAGCTGCTCACCAGCGGCCAGGCCGGCATGACGATCCAGTAGGCCAGGGCCCAGAGGCAGGAGGCGTAGAAGGTCCACAGCCACCAGCGGGGCAGCGGGGTGTTCAGCTCTTTGATGCCGTCCCATTCGTGGCCCGTGGTTTCGGTGCCCGAAACCTGATCGACTTCCTTGTTGTGTGCCACGATCAGTCCTCCTCGAGCGGCCGGCGGGCCGCTTCCTCAAATTTCTCCTTGTTCTTCGGCCAGAAGGCGTAGGCCAGCACGCCGGCGAACAGGATGATGAAATAGATCAGGCCATAGGTGGACGCGAAGTGCGCGACTTGCTCGTATTGCATCTCGCCTGCCTCCTAGCGGTAGTTTGCTTCGGGCTGGTAGGCCTCGAAGTCGACCAGGGTGCCCAGCACCTGCAGGTAGGCGATCATCGCGTCCAGCTCGGTCAACTCCTCGGCCTTGCCGTCGAAGTTGGAGACCACGGCCCCCGGGTAGCGCTCAAGCACCGCGTCGGCGCCGTCGGCGTCGGGGTTGGCCTGGGCGACCAGATCCTGCTCGGCCATCTCGATCATCTCGTCCGAATAGGGGACGCCGATGGTCCGGTTGGTGGCGAGGTGCGCGGCGACGTCGTGCACCACCAGCGGCGTCTCCGCCAGGAAGGGGTAGCCCGGCATGATCGATTCGGGCACCACGCTGCGCGGATCGGCCATGTGGGCGACGTGCCAGTTGTCCGAGTAGCGCCCGCCGACACGGGCCAGGTCCGGCCCGGTGCGCTTGGAGCCCCACTGGAAGGGATGGTCGTACATGCTTTCCGCCGCCAGGGAATAGTGGCCGTAACGCTCCTCTTCGTCGCGCAGCGGACGCACCATCTGGCTGTGGCAGTTGTAGCAGCCTTCGCGGACATAGATGTTCCGCCCGGCCAGCTCCAGCGGGGTGTAGGGGCGCATTCCCTTCACCTTCTCGATGGTGCTCTCCAGGTAGAACAGCGGTGCGATCTCCACCAGGCCGCCGATCGAAACCACGACCAGCGTCAGGACCAGGAGGAGGATCGAGTTCTTCTCGATGATCTCGTGTTTGAACGCCATGATGTGCTCCCCCTTACTCGGCCGCACTGACGGCCGGATCGGCCGCCGGGGCGCCGATGCGACGCTCCTCGCGAATGTCGCCGCGGATCGTCCGCCAGCAGTTGTAGACCATGATCACCGCTCCCAGCACGTAAAGCAGGCCGCCAAGGGCGCGGATCACGTAGAAGGGATGCATCGCCTCCACGGTCTCGACGAAGGAGTATTCCAGGAAGCCGAGGCTGTCGTAGGCCCGCCACATCAGGCCCTGCAGGATGCCCGAGACCCACATCGCGGTGATGTACAGCACGATGCCGATGGTCGCGACCCAGAAGTGCAGGCTGACCAGGGCCAGGGAGTAGAGCCGCTCGCGGTTCCACAGCTTGGGCACCAGGTAGTAGAGGGCGCCGAAGCTGACGAAGCCGACCCAGCCCAGCGCGCCGGAGTGCACGTGGCCGACGGTCCAGTCGGTGTAGTGGCTGAGCGAGTTCACCGCCTTGATCGACATCACCGGCCCTTCGAAGGTGCTCATGCCGTAGAAGGCAACGGAAACCGCCAGCATGCGCAGGATCGGGTCGGTGCGCAGCTTGTCCCAGGCCCCGGAGAGCGTCATCAGGCCGTTGATCATGCCGCCCCAGGACGGCATCCACAGCATGATCGAGAAGGTCATGCCCAGGGTCTGCGCCCAGTCCGGCAGCGCCGTGTAGTGCAGATGGTGCGGACCGGCCCAGATGTAGAGGAAGATCAGCGACCAGAAGTGCACGATCGACAGCCGGTAGGAATAGACCGGCCGGTTGGCCTGCTTCGGCACGAAGTAGTACATGATGCCGAGGAAGCCCGCAGTGAGGAAGAAGCCCACCGCGTTGTGGCCGTACCACCACTGGGTCAGGGCGTCCTGAACGCCGGAAAAGAGCACGTAGCTCTTGGAGCCGGTCAGCGACACCGGGACGGCCAGGTTGTTGACGATGTGCAGCATCGCGATGGTCACGATGAAGGCCAGGTAGAACCAGTTGGCCACGTAGATGTGCGGCTCGCGGCGCTTCATCAGGGTGCCCAGGAAGACCAGCAGGTAGACGACCCAGACGATGGTCAGCCAGAGATCGACGTACCATTCCGGCTCGGCGTATTCCTTGGACTGGGTGACGCCCAGGACGTAGCCGCTGGCCGCCAGCACGATGAACAGCTGATAACCCCAGAAGATGAACCAGGGCGCCCATTCGCCGGCCAGGCGTGCGCGGCAGGTCCGCTGCACCACGTGGAAGGAGGTGGCGATCAGCACGTTGCCGCCGAAGGCGAAGATCACCGCCGAGGTGTGCACCGGCCGCAGGCGCCCGAAGTTGGTCCAGGGCAGATGGAAGTTCAGCTCCGGAAAGGCGAGCTGCAGCGCCACGGTGAGGCCGGCGGCGAAGCCGACCACGCCCCAGAACAGCGAGGCGATGACGCCTGCCTGAACCACGGCGTTGTTGTAGCGGACGTCGCCTTCGATCTCGGCCAGCCCCGCCGCCTCGTCGTAGTGGCGCTTGATCATCCAGAAGATGCCCAGCGCGCAGAACGCGACGAAGAGATAGCCGTGGAACGCCATGGCCCCGTCGTGCGCATTGGCGACGAGGAACAGCCCCATGATTCCGGCGATCGCCAGGACCAACCCCATAAGGAGGGTCATGGCCGACGTGCCGGCTGCCTCGGTTGAATTGCTCATCAGATGCCCCAGTTAAGGTTCCCGGTATGGATAACAGTATAGCAAACTAGCAAGAAAACGTGGTCCTGTCGGCGCGGCCCGGCGGTGGGCCGGCGGTGGGCCGAGTGGCCGCGTCCGTCCTGCAAGTGTCCCCAAGCGGGTCTTCTCATGGCAGCCCCCCAGGTGACTGCCATTGATCCAGGTCAAATGCCCGGGGAGGCCATTTTCCATGCTTTTCGCTCCGCTGGCCCCGGCACCGAGGAAAACCACGCTTTGCCCGGCGCGACCATAGAATGCTACATCGGAAATGACCGCTGCGACAGAAAGCCGCGCGGCGTCTTGGCCTACCGGGACCGGCTCAGGGCCGGCCCGGGGCCGGGGCCGTATTCAAGTGCGTGCTAATAGAAAACGAGGGCCCATTCCGTGCCGTCCGATAGATTTGCCCCCTCTCCCTCCGCCGAACCGCCCGTCGCCCCCCGCCGGCCCAAGCGAATCGAGCTGCACGGCATCCTTCGCGAGGATCCTTACGCCTGGCTGCGCGACGACAACTGGCGGGAGGTGATGCGCGACCCCGCCGTCCTGGATCCGGAGATCCGTGCCTACCTGGAGGCGGAGAACGCCTACACCAAGGCGGCCATGGCGCCCACCGACGCGCTGCAGAAGCAGCTCTTCGCGGAGATGAAGGGGCGCATAAAGGAAGACGACAGCTCGGTGCCCAGCCCCGACGGGGCCTACGCCTACTATCAGCGTTTCGAGACCGGCGGCCAGCATCCGGTGTTCTGCCGCTGCCCGGCCGGCGCCCCGGCCTCCGCGGCCCATGGCGGGAAGCGGGAAGGGGAAGAGGTGCTGCTGGACGGCAACCGCGAGGCCGAGGGTGAACCCTATTTCCGTGTGGCGAGCTGCGAGCACAGCCCCGACCACCGCCTGCTGGCCTATGCCGTCGACCGCAACGGCTCCGAGCGCTACCGCATCACCGTGAAAGACCTGGCCTCGGGCGAGCTGCTGCCCGACGCCATCGAAGAGGCGCAGGGCAGCCTGGTCTGGGCCAACGACGGGCAGACCCTGTTCTACGTCACCCTGGATGCCGAGCACCGGCCCTCCAAGGTCTACCGCCACCGCCTGGGCGGCGATCCGGCGGCCGACGAGCTGGTCTACGAGGAACCCGATCCCGGCTTCTTCGTCGGCCTGCACAAGACCGAAAGCGATCGCTTCGTCGTCATCTCGGCGCACGATCACACCACATCTGAGGTGCGGGTGATCGACGCGGCACGGCCGGAAAGCGCCCCCCTGCTCATCGCGCCGCGCGAGCGGGACATCGAGTACGAGGTCAGCGACCACGGCGAACGCTTCCTGATCCTCACCAACGCCGGCGGCGCCATCGACTTCAAGATCGCCGAGGCGCCCCTCGACGCGCCGGGGCGGGAGAACTGGCGCGACCTGGTGCCGCACCGGGAAGGGCGCCTGATCCTCAGCCTGCTGGTCTTCAAGGACTATATGGTCCGCCTGGAGCGCGAGAACGGCCTGCCGCGGATCATCGTCACCGCCCTGCCGTCCGGCGCGACCACTGGTGGGGAGCACGCCATCGCCTTCGACGAGGAGGCCTATGCCCTGGGCCTGGTGCCGGGCTACCTCTACGATACGGCGACCCTGCGTTTCGCTTATTCTTCGCTGACCACGCCGCAGCAGGTCTTCGACTACGACATGGCCGCGCGGGCGCGCGAGCTGCTGAAGGAGCAGGAGGTGCCCAGCGGCCACGACCCGGCCGACTACGAGGCGCGGCGCATCCTGGCGCGCGGTCACGACGGCGAGGAGGTGCCGGTGTCCATCGTCTACCGCAAGACGACGCCGCTGGACGGCTCGGCGCCGCTGCTGCTGTACGGCTACGGCTCCTACGGCATGAGCACCCCGGCGGGCTTCTCGACCAACCGCTTCAGCCTCATCGACCGTGGCTTCGTCTATGCCATCGCTCACATCCGGGGCGGCACCGACAAGGGTTACGGCTGGTACCTGCACGGCAAGCGGGAGAAGAAGGTCAACACCTTCCACGACTTCATCGCCGCCGCCGAGGGGCTGATCGACGCCGGTTTTACCACAGCGGGGCAGATCGTCGGCCACGGCGGTTCGGCCGGCGGCATGCTGATGGGCGCCGTCGCCAACATGCGCCCGGATCTGTTCCGCGGCATCGTCGCGGAGGTGCCCTTCGTCGATGTGCTGAACACCATGTGCGACAAGGATCTGCCGCTGACGCCGCCGGAGTGGCCGGAATGGGGCAATCCGCTGGAGAGCGCCGAGGCCTACGAGAGCATCGCCGCCTATTCGCCCTACGACAACGTCGAGGCCAAGGACTACCCGGCGATCCTCGCCACCGCGGGCCTCACCGATCCCCGCGTCACCTACTGGGAACCGGCCAAGTGGGTGGCCAGGCTGCGCGCCGCCAAGACCGACGGCAACCTGCTGCTGCTCAACACCATCATGACCGGCGGCCACGGCGGCTCCTCGGGCCGCTTCGACAAACTGCACGAGGTGGCCCTGTCCTACGCCTTCGCCCTGCTGGTCTGCGGCAAGGCGAAAACGCAGGATGGAGCGGGGTCGGCCTAGGCCGCCTTCACCGAAGACAGGAAGGTCTCGATCTCGCGGCGCAGACGTTCGGCCTGAGTGGTGAGATCGGCGGAGAGAGCCGAAACCCGGCCGGCGGTGTCGGTGGTCTGTCCGGTGGCGGCATCGACCTCCGTGATGTTGCGGGTCACGTCCTCGGTGCCGGCGGCGGCCTCCTGGACGTTCTTGGCGATCTCCTGGGTCGCCGCGCCCTGTTCCTCGACGGCGCTGGAGATCGTCGTCGCGATCTCGGCGATTTGGTCGATGGTGCCGTTGACCTGCTTGATCGCCGTGACGGCCTGGCCCGTGGAGGTCTGCATGGCGGAGATCTGCTGTGAGATTTCCTCGGTCGCCTTGGCGGTCTGATTGGCCAGGGTCTTCACCTCGCTGGCGACCACCGCGAAGCCCTTGCCGGCTTCCCCGGCGCGCGCCGCCTCGATGGTGGCGTTCAGGGCCAGCAGGTTGGTCTGTTCGGCGATATCCTGGATCAGGTTCACCACCGCACCGATCTTTTCCGCGGCGGTGGCCAGCTCGGACATGGTCTCGCTGGTACGGTCGGATTCCTGCTTGGCCTGGCTGGAGATGTCGGTCGAGCGGCTGACCTGGCGGCCGATCTCGCCGATGGCGCCGTGCAGCTCCTCGGCGGCCGCGGCGACCATCTGAACGTTGGAGGAGGCCGAGTCGGCGGCCTTGGTGGCGGCGCCGGAGCGTTCCTTCGTGGTCGCGGCGATCTTCGCCATGGAATCGGCGGACTCGTTCATCTCGGCCGAGGCTGCGGATACGACGCCCAGGGCCTCGCCGACCATGGTGTCGAAGTCCGCGATCAGTTGTTCGACGGCCTTGGCCCGTTTCTCGTTGGCGGCGCGCTGAGCGGCCTGCTCGGCCTCCAGCCGTTCGCGCTCGATGGCGTTTTCCTTGAAGACCACCACGGCGCGGGCGATGTCGCCGATTTCGTCCTTGTTCTCCAGGGAAGGCACTTCCAGCGAGGTGTCGCCGGCGGCCAGGGCTTTCAGCGTCTCCGTCATTTTCAACAGCGGCCCGCTGACGCTTCTGCCGATAATTACGCCCAGGCCGATGGCCAGGACGAGCACGGTGACGCCGATGACAAGGAAGATGCTCCGGGTCAGGACCCGCGAGGCTTCCAGCGACTGCTCGGCGGCGACGAGGCCTTCGGCCGCGGCTGAGAATGCCCGGTCGAAGTCGTCGTTCATCCGCCCGAAGATATCGCTGAGCAGCGAGATCTCCGCCTCCAGTTCGAGGGACCCCTCGGCAAAGGCATGGAAGTCCGCCTGATATTTGTCCATCAGGCCGGAAACCTCGTCCTTGAAGCTCTGGGACAGGGGCGTGCCGGTCAGCAGGCGGTCGAACTCCTGGCGGCGCTCGTCGATACTGCCGATGTATTTCTCCGCGCCACGCAGCATGAAGTCCTTCTCGTGCCGGCGCATCATCAGCATCTTGACGGTCAGAGCATCGAGGCGCGCTTCCTGCAGCTTGGTCTCGACAGCGTGAACGGCGGCGCGCAGGCTGCCTTTCAGGCCGCTTTTCTCGTCGAGGCCGATGCGCTCCTGCAGCGCCGCGACTTTGCGGAACTGCTCCGCGTGCGCGATGATGCCTTCGCGCAGGCGGCCGATTTCCGCGCGGATCGAGGCCGCGACTTCCAGTGCGGCCATGCGATCCAGATCGCTCAGCACTTCCGTCGTCGCCTCTTCGTACCTCTCCAGGTACTTCATGTCCTTGCGGATCAGGAAATCCTTTTCAGCGCGGCGCATCTGCAGGGCGCCGGACTCCACCTCCTGCGCATACTGCGCGAGGTGCGAACTGTCGCCTTGGGCGTGAAAGGCGCTTCCCAGGCTGATGTCGCCGAACAGGTAGGCGCCGCCGAGGACGATGACGCTGAGAGCGCTGATCGCCGAAAGCAGCCCGATGCGCGCGGAGATGCGAAACTGCTGAAGCTTGCTGAGAAGGTTTCGTACGGCCATATGAAAGTACCTCAACGGTTCGGGCTACTGAAATCGATTTGCGGTTGCCATCAATTCGATATCCACATCACTGTCATGGATAATTCTAACAATCTGTGAACAGCGATCTGAAACGGCGTGTTTTTCGACGAATTACAATCAGCAGGGCATTCGTTTTCCGCCGTTCAACCGCCGTTGCACAACCAGGTTGTGGGGCGTGGCGAGGTTCTCTACTTTCGCAGGCCGTCCTTCGCTTGCCGCTTTCGTCCGACCGGCTGCGAGCGGAAGTATGTAGTCGCGAGAAGATAAACGACCGGAGGCTGTGGCCTTCCGCCGCCGGCAGCGGAAGGCCGGCGGCGCCGAAGATTGCGGCGGGCGGCTGTCCGCGGGGAGTTGGAACGTGAAGATGTACGACCTGGCGGGCGCCGACCCGTCGCTGCGGTTCAGTCCCTACTGCTGGCGTACCAAGATGGCCCTGGCGCACAAGGGCCTGGCGGTGGAGACCGTTCCCTGGCGTTTCACCGAGAAGGACGTCATCGCGTCCTCCGGGCAGGGCCGGGTGCCGGTGCTGCTGGACGGCGACAAGGTCATTTCCGACTCCTGGGAGATCGCCTGCTATCTGGACGAGGCCTATGCCGACCGCCCGGCGCTGTTCGGCAGTGGCGACGCCAAGGGTGCCGCCTTCTTCATCAAGCGCTGGACCGAGGCAGTGGTGCATCCGGCGCTGGTGCGGTTGATCATTGCCGACATCGTGAAGATCGTCGATCCGAAGGACGCCGGCTATTTCCGCGAGACCCGCGAGAAGGCGCTCGGCGTCAGCTTGGAGGACTACGCGGCGGCGAAGGAGGAGAACATGAAGAACCTCCACGCCGCGCTGCTGCCGCTGCGTCTCAGCGTGAAGGATCTGGCTTTCCTGGGCGGCGCTGCGCCGTCCTACAGCGACTACATCGTCTTCGGCGCCCTGCAGTGGGCGCGCTGTTCCTCGCCGCAGGACCTGTTGCCCGCGGACGATCCCGTCGCCGCCTGGTTCGACCGGCTGCTGAAGCTCTACGACGGCTTGGGCGCCAAGGCGCCGCGCCCGGCGGCCGCCTAGAGCGACAGCGCCCGGCGGTCCTCCGCGGCGACTTCCAGGACCCAGGCCTTGAAGGCCTCGACCTTGGGGTCGTGCCATCTCGCCGCGGCACCGATCAGGCAGAAGTCGCCCCAGTCGGTCTTGCAGCGCAGATCCGGGAAGGGCATCACCAACTGGCCGGTCTGGAATTCGTGGTGGGTGAGCAGCAGGTCGCCCATGACCACGCCGGCGCCCATGAGGGCGGCGGTCACCGCCATGTCCAGGTTCGGAAAGACATCGCCGGTTTCCGGATCGACGCCCTCGACGGCGAAGGTCTTCAACCAGCATTTCCAATCGTGGCGGCTCGCCGTTTCGTGCAGCAGGGTGAAGTTGGCGAGGTCGCTCGGCTGCTTGAGGGGGATGTCGCCCTCGAGCAACTGCGGCGCGCAGGCCGGTACGATGGACATGGGCAGGAAGGGCAGCACCTCCATGCCGGGCCGCTGCGTCCGATAGGTCGAGAGACCGAAACCGAGATCGAAGTCGCCGTTGCGGAAACTTTCCGGCTCGAAGAACTCCGTCGTCAGCCGGACACGGATGTCCGGGCACTGGGCCCGGAACTTCGGCAGCCGGGGGATGAGCCAGCGGATCGAGGTGGTGGGCGGACAGATGATGTGCAGGTCGGTGCGCTCGGCCGCGGCGCGCTGGGCGCCGTGCCGGATGGTCTCGAAGGCCCCGGTCAGCGCCGGCAGGAAGCGGCGGCCGGCTTCGGTCAGTTCGATGCCTTTGGGCAGCCGGCGAAACAGGCGGACCCCGAGGTGCTCTTCCAGCAGCTTCACGTGGCGGCTGATGGCGCCGCGGGTCACGCAGAGCTCGTCCGCCGCTTCGGCGAAGCTGCCATGGCGGGCGGCCGCCTCGAAGGCGCGCAGGGCGTTCAGCGGGGGCAGTTGCATGGTTGTCTCTTGAGTTAGTTTTTCTGATCCTAACAGTCAGATAGCTTGAGTTGAAGCCGGATCCCGGGAGGTGCTCAATGGACGCTGCCGATACGCTTTTAGCAGCCGCAGGAGGAGAAAATGAGTGGAACCTTGCACCTGCGTCGCGCGCCCCTTGGGGAGTGCCGGTCTCTCACGGAATGGTTCAGGAAAGTTAATGCAAGGTTGGGGGCCTTGCGGCACCGGCAGGGAGTACGCGGCGAAATGCGGAGACTGCTGAAGGTCGGGCCGCATATGATCGCCGATATCGGGCTGGATTTTGACGAAGCCGTGGCTGAGAGCCGCAAGATGCCGTGGCAGGCTTGACCCGCAACCGGCCGCGGCGGCGGCCCGTTGCGGCGCTTACTTCTGCGGCGAGACTGCTGACAGGGCGCTGTCAGGAGGTTCGCGCTAGGCTGGGATCATGACTGCACCGCAAACGACCGAGTCGGGTGTTTTTCGGGCGCTGCACCAGCGCGCCGGCGCCTTCGTAATTCCGAACCCCTGGGATGTCGGCAGCGCGCGGTTGCTGGCGTCTCTCGGGTTCGAGGCTCTCGCAACCACCAGTGCCGGACTTGCCTTTTCGCTGGGGCGCCCGGAAGGCCTGTTGGCCCGTGAGGAGGTTCTGGCCCATTGCCGCGCCATGACCGAAGCCACGGCTTTGCCGGTCTCCGCCGATTTGGAGAAGGGCTTCGGCGACTCGCCCGAAAGCGCGGCCGAGACGATCCGCGCCGCCGCGGCGACCGGGCTCGCCGGCTGCTCCATCGAGGATTATACCAATCGCCGCGACGATCCCATTTTCGATTTTCCGCTCGCGGTGGAGCGGATCGCGGCGGCGGCCGAGGCCGCCCGCGGCCTGCCGCGGGATTTCGTGCTGACGGCGCGCAGCGAGAACTTCCTCTGGGGCCGTCCCGATCTGGACGACACCATCCGGCGCCTGCAGGCGTTCGAGGCCGCCGGCGCCGACGTGCTCTATGCGCCGGGTCTACGGAGCCTCGACGACATTCGCAGCGTCTGCGCGGCGCTTCAAAAGCCGGTCAACGTCGTGATGGGACTGCCGGGCGCGGCCTTCACCGTACAGGACCTCGCCGCAGCCGGCGTGAAGCGCATCAGCGTCGGCAGCGCCTTTGCGCGCCTGGCCTATGGCAGCCTTCTCGCGGCGGCGGGGGAGATTGCGGAACGGGGATCGTTTGACGCTCTTTCCGGCGCGATCGGCTTCGGCGAATTGGAGGAACGCTTCCGGTCCTTCATGAAGACGTGACCGGTTTTCCCTGCTCGGCGTGGACCTCGTCGAAGGCCGCTTGAAGGCCTCAGGTTTCCTTCGCGGCTTCTTCGCTCGGCTCAGGCAGCGGCCCGTCGGGTGTCAGGCCGTCTTCTTCCAGGGGTGTGGCGGGCATGTCGCCTTCGGACTGCACGGCTGATTCGAGGCCCGCCGGCGGCGTGGCCGTTTCCGGCACTAAGGGCTTCTCGGCGGCTTGCTGCAGGCTGCGGCTCACCGCTTCGGCGATGCGCAGCAGCCGGTCCTGCGCCATCTTGCCGACCAGGGAATAGGCCATGTGGCTATCCTGCCAGACGTAGCGGGTGGACGCGCCCTCGCGGAAGACGGTGAAGCCGGTCCGGCCCGCCTTGCCGCCGGCGCGCATGTAGAGCGTCACGCGCTGGCCTTCGCCGTTCTGGTAGAGCAACTGCGCGGCCGGTTGGCCGCTGTTGGTGGCGATGACCCGCTCTGCGGCCAGCTCGAAGCCGAGCGCCTGCAGGTCCGGCAGGCGGGCCGGCGCCCTGCCGGGCAGGGCGGCCAGCCAGGCGGTGACTTGGAGCGCGCTCTCGGCGCCGGCCTGGGCTTCGGCGCCGGTTTGCGGCACGGAGCTGGCGAGCTGGAGCGGCGAGGCGGCGCCGGCTTGTCCGCCGCCGGCCTGGCGTGCCAAGGCGACCAGGGGATCGCCCTGCCAGCGGCTGCCGTGCAGCGCCAAGCCGCCCGCCGCCGAGGCGCAGAACAGCAGCACCGCCGCCGCCGCAACGGCGGGCCGGTTGCGCAGGAGGCGGCCGCGCCGCCGCGCTTTCGCAGCTCCGCCAAGCTCCTTGTCCAATTGTCGGGCGAGTTCCGTGATCCGCGGCGGCACCGCGCCGCCGCCTTGTGCCGGATCGAAAAGCGCATGCATCGCGACGTTCTGAGCGCGGTAGGCGGCGATCCGCACCGCCTCGGCGGCGTTGGTGGCCAGATAGGCCTCGATGGCCGCGCGCCGCCGGCCGTCGAGTTCGCCGTCGACGTAGGCTTGCAGTTCCTCCTCGGGAATGCCGTTGTCGTTATCGTGCCATCTGGGCGTCATCTGGCCTTCCGCAGCTTGGCGCAGGGGAGAGGCGCCTTCTTGGATCCCTTGCCCGGGTCGCCGACCGGCCGCAGATTGGCCAGGGGCGCGCCGGCCATCATGCGGCGCAGCGCTTCACGGCCGCGCGACAGGCGCGACATCACCGTGCCGATGGGCACGTCCAGAACCTGGGCCGCGTCCTTGTAGGCCATGCCTTCGTAGCCGACCAGGAGAACCGCCTGGCGCTGCTCCTCGGGCAGGCGTTGCAGCGCCATCGCCAGATCGTTCAGTTCCAGCTGCCCGTGCTGCGGCGCCGGGCGCGCGAGCCGGTTTTCCAGCACCTCCTCGGGAACGCTGTAGCTCCAGCGCCGCCGGTCGTTCAGGCGATCGACGTGGGCGTTGTGCAGGATGGTGAAGAGGTAGGCCCGCAGATTGCGGATTTCGCCTGCCTGTGCGCCCGCCTTCTGACGCCGCGCCAGGGCGCGGCTCAGACTCTCCTGCACCAGGTCGTCCGCTTCCGCGGCATCGCCGGCCAGGGAGCGCGCATAGCGGCGCAGGGCGGGGATATGTTCCAGAACCGTCTCGTCCGCTCTTGCCACGCTTCTTGCCTCCGTTGTTGCCACCTTGTCGCTTCGTGCGGACGGCATCGCGCCGCCCCGCATCGCTTCAAGGTAGGCAGGCCGCCGGGGGCTGTCGTGGAACCTTAACGGGGTCGATTTGTGGCGAATTATGTCGGTCTCTGCCGCAATCATGGCAAGACCCTTCCGCGCATCCTGCGGCTGTCGTCGGCGGCGCGGCGCCGGCCCCTGTGCGGTCGCCAGCGGGCCGGCGGCTGCTGCGCCCGGCGAGATCACCATGTCCGTTCCGGCGGAGCGGGCGGCTATTGACCGCTGGCGGAGCCTTCGGTCTCCGGCGCCGTCGTCTCCGGCTCCATCGGCAGGGTCCCGCTGGCCTGGGGCTGCTGCGTCTGGGGCTGCTGCGTCTGCGGATCGGCGCCCTCTCCGCTGGGCATGGCGCCTTGCTGCTGCATCGGCACGGCGCTGCCGCTGTCCGAGGTCTGCTGCTCGTCGCAGGCGGCGAGTCCGAGGGCCAGGCTGGCGGCGGTGAAGGACGAGAGAAGAAGCGACTTGGTCATCTGACAATTCTCCGGTTGGGATAAGGAATTCCTCCGGGGCGGGGAGGCGGCCGGCGCTAGGGGAGAGAGCTGCGCCGGCCGCCGCTACGGGCTGTGAGGGAAGGGCACGCCCGCAAGAACATCGCCCCGGAAGTAGGCAAGCATTTTCCCGATAGACCCACGCCTGGCGGATTTATTCCCGGTTGCGCGGTTTCCCGCGCCGCCGCACCCTGCTGCCATGCCCGGCGCCACGCCCAAGCATTTGAAGTTCCTTGCCTTACGCTGCCGGACATCGGCGCGGTTAACGCTCCGGTAAGCGTCCCTGGGGCATTTAGAGATTCGCCCCATATTTGTTTTGTTCCGGCGGCCTGATTTAATTCAGGGTTATGTTGTGCGGCCGGCGGCGGGGGTGGCTCCGCCGCGGCGCCGATCGAGAAGGGCCCGAGAGGCGATGCGTTGGACTGACGCGCTTGTGGCACTGGTGATTGCCTGCCTGGCGGCCTATCTGGCCGTTCAGCCGCTGCCGCGCGATCTGGAAGGCGCCGCCTACGACCTGTTGCTGCGCGCGCGGCAGGAGGTTTATGGACAGAGCACCCATCCGCGTCCGCCGGGAGGATCGCCCGTGGTCGTGGTGGCGCTGGACCGGGAAACCGCGCTGCGTCCGCCTTTCGACCGCCTGCCGCAGGAACTGTGGACGCCGCAGATCGCTGCGGTGATGGACCGCGTCCTGGCCGGCGGCGCGCTGATCGTCGCCCAGCACGAAACCTTCGCCACTTCCGGCGCGCTCCTGCGCGAAGGTTATGACGCCGACTATCTGGCCGTGCTCGCAAGCGCCGGCAAAGAGGGCCGCATCGTGCTCGGCCGCCGCGCTCCGGCCCCAGAGCGGCTTGGCCCGCTGCCCGGCTATGTCGAGGCCGTCGGCGGCGACCGCAACCTGCGCCGCATCGCGCTCCATGCCGACGGCGACGGCGTGCTGCGCCGCGCGGCGCTCTACGAGAGCAGCCGCGACAGCACCGGGACCGTCAGCCTCAACCCCTCGCTGGCGCTTGAACTGGCGGCCCGCGTCATCGGCGAGCGGCCGCATCTGCTCAACGGCGACTCCCTCATGCTCGGGCGCTATGCGGTGCCGGGTTCGGACGACAACGCCATGCTGCTGAACTTCCAGGGCGGCGATGGCGGCATTCCGATGTTCTCCCTGGGCGATCTCCATGCCTGTGCGGAGGACGGCGACGAGACCTTCTTCCGCAAGCATTTCGACAACCGGGTGGTGTTGTTCGGGCGCAGCGACGTGCCGCGTATCCGCAAGGTGACGGCCGCCCGCTTCCTGAACGTGCACAACGCCGACCGCGCCGCCGCGCGCTGCCGCCTGCCGGCGATGCAGAGCCTTGTCCGGGCGGACGACGGCGCCACCACGCCGGAAGTGGTGGTGACCGCGACGGCGGTGCGCAACCTGCTGCAGCGCGACGCGGTGAAGACGCTGCCGCTCTACGCCGCAGCCCTGGTGTCCGGCCTGCTCGCGATGGCGGCGGCCTTAGCCGTGCTGCGGGTCAGCGCGGTCCTGGCGCTGCCGGCGATCCCGGTCTTGCTGGCGGCCTGGAGCTACCTGGCGGTGGTCATGCTGGCGCATGAGAACTGGCTGATGCCGCTGGCCCAGCCGTTCTCGGCCATCGCCATCGCGATCGTCGCGGCCTGGAGCTATCGCGGTGCCAGGCGCCTTTATCCGCGTCTCCGCTCTGCCTGACGGAGCTTGCTCCCAAGGCCGGCGGGTTTGAGGCAGGTCAATGACCGCGTTGCGGCGGCGGCCGATGCTGCCCCCGGATCACTTGGTTCGGCGGCTTTGGGAAGGAGGAGCTGCGGTCATGGCAGCGAGATTGAGTTCCACGGTTGCGGCTTGGGCGCTTTGTCTGGCGCTGCCGCTGGCCGCGCAGCCGGCCGGGGCGCAGCAGGACGGCTGGCAGAGCGAACTGACCGAGCAGATGCAGCGCGAGTACGATTGCGAGGTGGCTTTCCTGAGCCAGGTCGCCGAGCGTTCGGTGAACGGCGACTTGGTCATCCTCGCCAAGGTGCATTGCCTCGACAAGCGCACCTTCGACGCCTACCGCGACAGCGCCTTCGGGCCCTTCGAAATTCACCCCTGCGAGAACCCGGACAACCGGGTGTGCTGACGCATCCGTTGCGGCCGGACGTTTCGTCGGTCGCCGTTCAGTTGGACGCGGTCGGAGCCTCGCCGGAGGCGAAGTGCGGACGCAGTGCCGGCATCAGCAGGCGGAAGGGGATCAGCAGGCAGCCGGCCATCGCCATCTTGGCGCCGAAATCGCCCAGCGCCCAGGTGACCCAGGGCAGGCCGGTGCCGGCGAAGGCGACGGAGAAGAACAGCGTCGTATCGACGATGGAGCCGAGCGTGGAGGACACGACCGGCGCCCGCCACCACACGCCCGCGCGCAGGCGGTTGAACACCGCGACATCCAGAAGTTGGGCGACCAGGAAGGCGCTGCCCGAGGCAATGGCGATGCGCGGCGTGGCGAGCCAGATCGACAGCACCACGGCCAGGGCGAAGCCCGCATAGATCACCTGGCGGGCGGCCTTGGGCCCCAGGCTGCGGTTGGTCAGGTCGGTCACCAGGAAGGCGACGGGATAGGTGAGCGCCCCCCAGGTCAGCCAGTCGTTGATGGGGAACTGCACCGCATAGTTCGACAGGCCGACGATGAACACCATGGCGGCGACGCCGATGGCGATCCCGAGGGGCGAAGAGGCAAAGCGCGGTTCGGTCATGTCGCTGGTTCCCTGCAAGTCTGGGGTGGCGGCGCCCTTATGCACGCAGCCGCGCCCGCAGCGGCGGTTTCCTATCAGATGCGGCCCGTCAAGGCCAGCGGCAAGGATTCCTGCGGGTCCCGCTCCCGCGGCCGAAGGGCTGCGTGCCGGGGCGGCGAACGCGCCGTCGACCCGGCGGCTGAGCGGAGGTTACGCCCTTTGCGAGGCTTTCATCCCCGGTGTCCGATAGGCTAGTCTCCAGCCGCCGCGGCCGGCAGTCCCGGCGGCGGCCGTTTCTTCGGGGAGTTCCCTTGCGCTTGTTCCGTTTTCCGGCCCGTCTCCCGGCCCTCCGCGGCCTTCTGCTGCTGGTTCTGGCGGTCCTGGCCGTCGCCGGGCCGACCCCTCTGCGGGCCCAGAGCCTCGAGCTTCCTCCGGCGCCCTTCAAGGCCCTGCCGGAAGGCACCCGTATGGTCTGGGAGAACATGGACGACGGCAAGCGGGTCGAAGGGGTCGTCGGGCGCACCAACGGCCTGATCGTTTCCTGGATCTGGGAAGGCCGCTCCTTCGCCAGCTTCGCCCACATCTGCATGGACTGCGTGGCCGCCGGCATCCCGCCCGACGGCGGTGTCCTGGGTCAGATCTTTCCGCTGCAGAAGGGCAAGGCGGTGAGCTTCACCCGGCGCTGGGGCGGCGAGGCCTGGCGCGATCGTATCGAGGTGCTGGGGGCCGAGCGCGTCTCCGTGCCCGCGGGCACCTTCGACACCTATGTCCTGCTGCGCCGCTCCGAACTGGTGGGTAAGGACTGGCGGGCCGAACAACGGACCTGGTTCGCCCCGGATCTGGGATGGGTGGTGAAGTTCGAGGGGTATAACAACAAGGGTGCCGGCGAACGCTGGCAGGCCATCGAATTCGACTGAGCCCGGGTCCGCTGTTAGCGGTTGCAGTAAGCAATTGGGGAACAAGGGGGCAGCGCCGCGGCCCACAGAAAACCGCAGTTTTCCACAGATTTCAGCCTGGACAGTCATGCCGCACCGCTATATTGTGCGTACCATCGTCATAGCGACGATATATAGTATGTGCCGCAAGATGTAGCCATTAGCATAGAGGCAATCGCATGACTTGGACAGAAGAACGCGTTGCGGAACTCATGCGGCTCTGGGAAGCAGGGCGGAGTGCGTCGGAGATCGGCCGCCTGCTGGGGGTATCCAAGAATTCCGTCGTCGGCAAAGCGCACCGGATGAAGCTGAAAGCGCGTCCCTCGCCGATCAAGCGCGGCGCCACACCGCCAGTGCGCCGCAGTGTGGCGGCGGCCATGCCGAAGCCGGCAGCGCAGGTGTCCGTGGCGCCCAGGCAGGTGCAGGAGCGCCCGGTGGCGCCTGCGCCGGCACGGCGTCCGGCCCGTCCGGTGGCGCGGTCCGGCGGCAAGGGGCCGAGCTGCCTTTGGCCGATCGGCGATCCCGGCGACCAGGACTTCCATTTCTGCGGAGAGCCCGCGGTTCCCGGCAAGCCCTACTGCGACGAGCACTGCGCGCGGGCCTATATCGTGCGCAACCGCAGCGACTCGGAAGCGGCCTAGATCGGATCGCGATGAGGCGGAACCACCCTGTGGTTCCGCCTTTGCGTGTGAATGCGATCTATTTCAAAAGTATAGAGCAGATCCACAGGGCCGGTGGATCGCCTTCGGCGATTCCAGCCGACCCTGATCTGCTCTTGGACAACCCGCGTTCGGGCGGACGCGGACACACCGCTCCGGCCTTTGGCGAGGGATCGCATTGTCCTCGATCAGGCGTGTCTCCCTGATCGAGGATCGATCTCGCCACCGGCGCGGTACTCCGGCCTCGGGCCGTCCAGGCGGGGCGCCATCTCTGAATTTCACGCTGCCCTGACCAGGGCGGCGCCGCCGCGGCGCGGATCGCCGGCAGCGGACAGCGCGCCGTCGGCGCTGAGGGCCACTCCGTGCACGCCGCCGAAGAAGAGGTTATGGCGCGGCCAGGCGATGGTGCGGTAGCCCTGCCCGGAAAGGGCTGCGGCTGCGGCCTCCGGCAGGCCGCCTTCCAGGTTGGCGCTCTCCCCTTCCACATGGAGGCGCGGCGCCTCGGTCGCCGCGGCCATGTCCATACGGTGGTCCAGCAGGTTCACCAGCACCTGCAGCACGGCGGTACGGATGCGGTTCGAGCCGCCGGAGCCGATGGCGTAGAGCGCGCCCTCGTCGCTGGTCGCGAGGCTGGGCGCCATCATGGAGGAGAGGCGGCAGTCCTCAGGCCAGCGGTGGAAGCCGCCGTGGTTCAGGTCCTCCTCGCCCAGCATGTTGTTCAGCATGATGCCGCAGCCGGGCAGCAGGGTGCCGCAGCCCTCGCCGTTGGAGAGGCTCATGGCCGCCAGGTTGCCGTCGCCGTCGACGACGCTGATGTGGGTGGTGCCGCGGCTGAAGCCGGGGTGCCCGCCGACCTCGTCCTGATAGCGTTTCAGCAAGGCGGGTTCGAACAGCCGCCCGGCGGCGATCTCGGCCCCCTCGGCCAGGTGGGCCTCGATGCGCGCTTTGTTGGTCTGGCTCATGACCCGCGCCAGCAGGTCCAGTCCCTCCAGCGTGCCGGCACCGAGGCGCGCCGGCTCCGCTTTCGACAGCAGCGCCAAGGCGAAGGCGATGAGGATGCCGCCGCACGAGGGCGGCGGGTTGGTCGTCACCCGGTGGCCGCGGTAGTCGCAGACGAAGGGCTTGCGTCGCTCGACCCGGTATTCCGCCAGGTCGGCCTCGTCCAGCAGGCCGCCGGACTCCCGGCACAGCCGCACCAGACGCCGGGCGAAGTCGCCTTCGTAGAACAGGCGCGCACCCTCACCGGCCAGGGCCTCCAGGCTGTCGGCCAGCCGCGGCTGGCGCAGGCGTTCGCCGGGGGCGAGCAGCCGGCCCTCGTCGTTCAGGAACAGGCCGCGCGCTTCCGGCGTGGCCTTCAGGATCGGCGAGACCACGTCGAAGAGATAGCCGTCGATGGGGCGCAGTTCGACGCCCTCGCGCGCCAGGCGCGCCGCCGGTTCGACGATCCGCGTCATCGGCAGGCTGGCGAGATCGTCGTGGATGGCGAAAAGGCCCCCGACGGCGCCGGGCACGGCCACGGCGCCGACGCCGATTTGGAACTCCTGGGTCGCCGTGCCGAAGTCGGCGAGGATCGGATAGAAATCCAGCGCAGCCGGGTCCGGCCGCTGCTTGGGAGTCTGCACGAAGAAGTCGTAGAGCAGGGGCTCGCGGTTTGCGGGTTGGGCCAGCAGGAAGCCGCCGCCGCCCAGCGACGCCAGCACCGGCTCGGCCGCGCAGGCGGCGCAGAAGGCGGCCAGCACCGCATCGAAGGCGTTGCCGCCTTCGGCCAGGATCTCGTCGGCCGCCGCCGCCGTCGCCGGATGGCCGCAGGCCACGGCGCCGCGCCGCTGCCTTTGCCCTTCTTTGCCCATGAAATTCCGCATTTTCCCGCGAAGTGAGGCCAGAGGGTGGCGATTTTCCGCGGCTCTTGCAACGCTTCAGGCTCCTTCAAGGGACTCCCCCGTTAACCAAGAAGCTAAGAAAAGCGTTAAGGGCTTGGGCTCACCATGGCCAAGCCAGGGCGACCCGGCGGAGCGATCAGGGATCAGGACCATGAGCAGCTTGCACGAAGACGGTGGCGCGGCCAGCGGCCTGCTGACCCACAGCCTGCGGCTGGCGGTGGCGGTGGTCGTTACGGGCCTGGTGGTGATGTTCGTCGTCGAGGAGGAAGAGCCCGGCGCGCGGGTCATCGCGGTCGAGGACGTGACCCCCGGCGGTGGCGGCATGGAATTCGGCGGCACCACTGCGGGGGCCTATTCGGAGCTGGTGCTGCACGCCGGGGCGCACGGTCACTTCATGGTCGATGCCGCAGTCAACGGCGAATTGTTGCGCTTCATGGTCGATACCGGGGCCAGTTCCATCTACCTGACCCCGGAAGACGCCGAGCGGCTCGGCTGGCCGGCGCAGCGCCTCACCTTCTCGGAGCGCTATGGCACCGCGGCGGGCGAAGTGCGCGCCGCGCCGGTGACGCTGCGCTCTCTGCGCATCGGCCAGTTGGAGCTCTACGACCTGCCCGCCTCGGTCGGCGAGCAGTCGTCGGGCATCTCGCTGCTCGGCATGTCCTTCCTGAAGCGCCTGGAAAGCTACCAGGTGCGCGGCGACACCTTGATCCTCTCCTATTGACCCCCTGAAGCGCCTGCCTGAAGCGCCTGCCCGAAGCGCCTGCTTGCGCCGTCAATCTTTCAGCGTTTCTTCCAGATCGGGGAAGGGCCAGGGCGCGGCCTGCTCGTAGGCGCGCGCCGCGCGCAGCACCAGGCCGTCGGCGAAGCGCGGTCCGACGATCTGCAGCCCGGCGGGCAGCCCGGCGGCGGTGAGGCCGCAGGGCACGCTGGCGGCCGGCTGCATGGTCAGGTTGAAGGGGTAGGTGAAGGGCGTCCATTCGGGCCAGCGCGTCATGCCGCTGCCCAGCGGCACTTCCTCGCCGGCCTCGAAGGCGGGGATCGGCAGGCAGGGCGTCACCAGCAGGTCGTAATCCTCGTGGAAGCGGTTGGCCGCCGCCGTCAGGGCCTCGCGCCGCGCTACCGCGCCCATGTAGTCCAGCAGGCCGTAGCTGCGGCCCTCCTCGGCCACTTCCTGCAGGCCCGGGTCCATCCCGGCGATGGCCGCGGCGTCGAAGCGCTGCAGCAGCTTGGCCGCGCCGGCGTACCAGTGGATGCGGAAGACCTCGTCGGCGCCGGTGAAATCGGGCTCGGCCTCGACGATCTCGGCGCCGAGGCCGGCCAGCACCTGCACGGCCCCGGCGACCAGGTCGGCGATCTCCGGGTCCACCTCGTGCCCTCCCAGCGTCGGGCTGTAGGCGATTTTCAGGCCGGCGATGCCGTCGCCCAGGCCGTTGGTGTAGTCGGTGCCGTGGTAGGGCAGGCCGTAGGGGTCGCGCGGGTCCGGCTCGCTCATCACGTTCAACAGCAGCGCGGTGTCGGCGACGCTGCGGGTCATGGGGCCGATGTTGGCCAGGGTGCCGAAGGGGCTGAGCGGCCAGGCCGGCACCCGACCGAAGGTGGCTTTCAGCGCGAAGACCCCGGTGAAGCCGGCGGGGATGCGCACGGAGCCGCCGGCGTCGCTGCCCAGCGCCAGGGCGCCCATGCCGGCGGCCAGCGCCGCCGAGGCGCCGCCGCTGGATCCGCCGGGCGTGGTCGCCGGGTTCCAGGGATTGCGGGTGATGCCGTCCAGCGGCGAATCGGTGATGCCTTTCCAGCCGAACTCCGGCGTCGTGGTCTTGCCCAGGAAGACGGCGCCGTGCTCGCGCAGCCGCGCCACCGAGGGCGCGTCTTCCTCCCAGGCCTGGTCGCGGGAAACCGCCTTGGAACCGCGCAGCGTCGGCCAGCCCTTGGTCAGCAATACATCCTTGATGGAGGTAGGGACGCCGTCCAGCGGCCCGCGCGGCGCGCCCAGCCGCCAGCGTTCCTCGGATTCCGCGGCGGCGGCCAGGGCGCTCTCGGCGGCGACCAGGTTGAAGGCGTTGAGCTTGCCGTCGTAGCGCTGGATACGGTCAAGGGCCGCCTGCGTCGCGTCCACCGGCGACAGCTCCCCGGCGCGGTAGAGCTTTACCAGTTGCGTCGCGGTCATCAGGGCAATGTCGTCATTCATCGGGAAAGGCGCCTCGCGGATCGAAGGAAGGAGGGTGGACTCGAAAAGGGAGGGGGAGTCATTCCTCGCACGGCGGCCGGCTGCTGTCGAGCGCCGCCGCAATGCAGCCACTTTCTCCGCCATAATGCTGTGATAGCTTGGTTCAGGGCCTGCCACTCCCCATCTTCGGGGGATAGCGAGGAGCAAGACAATGCGAAGCTTATGGAAATCGCCGATGCCTGCGGCAGTGTTGGGCGCCGCCCTGCTGGTGACGCCGCCGCTGGCACAGGCGGAAGACCTGCGGCAGGAGGAGTCGCCGAAGGACACTCCCGGCGAAATGGCGCGCGAGGGCCTTGAGCAGATGATGCAGGCCTTGCGCTTGCTGGTGGAGAGCATTCCGCAGTACGAATTGCCCGAAGTGCTGGAAAACGGCGATATCATCATCCGGCGCAAGCATCCGAAGCCGGAGAGCCAGGAACCGGAGTTCGACGAGACGGCGACCTAGCCGGGGCCGTTCATGGCCGGGGCCGCGGGGCGCCGGGAGTGGGGGAGACGATGACCGATCGGCATGAAGCGGCCGGCGACGAAGGTGCTGGCAATCCCTTTGCAGCTTTGGACGCGGGGCGGCCGCCATGGGATGCGCTGGGCGCCTTCGTGCCGGCGCCGCAGCCGCACATCGCCGGCCGTGACGGAGGCCCGCTGAGCGGCCTGCGTTTTGCGGCCAAGGACATCTTCGACGTGGCCGGCTACGTCACCGGCTGCGGCAATCCGGACTGGGCGCGCAGCCACGCCCCCGCGGCCGCTCACGCGGCGGCGGTGCAGGCGCTGCTGGACGCCGGGGCCGAACTGGCCGGCAAGACCGTCACCGACGAGCTGGCCTACAGCCTCAACGGTCAGAACTTCCACTACGGCACACCCACCAACGTGAACGCGCCCGGCCGCATCCCCGGCGGCTCCTCCTCCGGCTCCGCCGCCGCGGTGGCCGGCGGCCTGGTCGACTTCGCGCTGGGCAGCGATACCGGCGGTTCGGTGCGCGTTCCTGCCAGCTACTGCGGCATCTTCGGCCTGCGCCCCACCCATGGACGCGTCTCGCTGGCCGGAGTCATGCCGCTGGCGCCCAGCTTCGACACCGTCGGCTGGTTCGCGCGCGAGGCCGGCCTGCTGCGCCGCGTTGGGCAGGTGCTGCTCGGCGGCGCGCGGCAAGGTGAGGCGGGGCGCTGGCGCCGCCTGCTGGTCGCCGAGGACGCCTTTGCCCTGGCCACCCCCGCGGCGGCGGCAGCCCTGGCGCCGCTGGTCGAGCGCCTGGAGCAGCGTCTCAGCCGCGCCGAGAAGGTCGCGGTGATCGACAATGACCCCGAGAGCTGGATGCTGCGCTTCCGCCATATTCAGGCGCGCGAGGTCATCGACTCGCATGGCGCCTGGATCGCCGGGACGCACCCCGTTTTCGGGCCGGAATCGCGTGAGCGCTTCGACTGGGCGGCTTCGGTCACCGAGGCGCAGGCCGCCCCGGCGCGCGTGGCGCGCGAGACCTTGGCCGCGCGGCTGGCCGAGATGCTGGGGGAGGATGCCCTGCTCTGCCTGCCGGCGGCGCCGGGTGTCGCGCCGCGTTGCGAGAGCACGGCGGCGGAACTGCAGTCGCACCGCGGCGCCGTACTGAGCCTGACCGCCATTGCCGGCCTCGCCCGCCTGCCGCAGGTCTCGCTGCCGCTGGCGCGGGTCGAGGGCTGTCCCCTGGCCCTCTCGCTGATTGCCCCGGCCGGCGCCGACGAGGATCTGCTGGCTTTCGCCGAGGTCCTCTGCGCGGCGGAGGAGCGCCAGGATCTGTGAGCAAGAGGCCGCCTCAAGCGGCGTCGACGGTCTTCTCGCTGATGCGCGTGAGCGGCAGGGTCACGGTGATGCAGGTGCCTTCGCCCAGCGTGCTTTCCAGCTTCAATTCGCCGCCGTGCACCTCGATGAGGGCGCGGCACAGCGGCAGGCCCAGGCCGGTGCCCTCGTGCTTGCGGCTGAGGCCGGATTCGACCTGGGTGAAAGGCTCCAGCATGCGTTCCAAGTCGTTCTCGGCGATGCCGATGCCGGTGTCGGTGACCTGGAACCCGGCGCCGAGGCCGGGCGTGGCCCAGGCGCGAACGGTGATGTGGCCGCCGGCGGGCGTGAATTTCACGGCGTTGGACAGCAGGTTGATCAGGATCTGCTTCAGGCGCCGGGCGTCGGCGCTCACCATGGACAGCGGCTCGTCGTAGTCGGTGGTCAGCGCGATGTGGTTCTCTCTCGCGCGCGGCCCGATCAGGCGTAGGCCCGAGGCGATGACCTCGCGCAGGTCGACGTTCTCTTCGTAGAGATCGATCATGCCGGCTTCGGCTTTCGAGACGTCCAGGATGTCGTTGATGATGGTGAGCAGGTGATTGCCGCTCTCGTGGATGTTCTGGATGTAGTCGCGGTAGTTCTCGTGGCCGATGGCGCCGAAGACCTCCTGGATGATCAACTCGGAGAAGCCGATGATTGCGTTCAGCGGCGTGCGCAGTTCGTGGCTCATGGTCGCCAGGAATTCGCCCTTGGTGCGGTTGGCCATCTCGGCCGTTTCCTTGGCCCGCAGCAGCTCGTGCTCCGCCCGCTTGCGTTCGGTGACGTCGCTGAGCGAGCCCGCCATGCGGTAGACGTGCCCACTTTCGTCTCGCACGCCCAGGCCACGGGAGTGCACCCAGCGGTACCCTCCGTCGTCGCCGCGCATGCGGTATTCGTGATCGTAGTACTCGCTGTGGCCCCGCAGGTGCTCGCGCATCCGCTCCTGCATTTCCTCCAGGTCTTCCGGATGGATGCGGCCCAGCCAGGTGTCGACCGGGATCACCGGGTCGCTGCCCTTGATGTCGACGATCTCGCGAAGGCGCCGTGATACATAGACGCCCTGCACGGCGTCGCCCCATTCCCAGATGCCCTCGTTCGCTCCACTCAGCGCCAGGGCGTAGCGCTGCTCGCTTTGCCGCAGGGCGGCTTCGATCCGCTTGGTCTCGGTGATGTCGGTGTAGACCATCACGTAGCCGCCGTTGGCCAGTCTGCGGTTGCGGTTCTCCAGAACCGTGCCGTCGGGGCGAATGCGCTCCATGCGCGCCTGCAGGCTGGTCATCATGATCTCGGTGCGGCGCTCGACCTCTTCCTCGGTCAGGGCGGGTCCGTACTCGCCGCGCGCGGCGTTGTAGCGCACCAGATCCTGGAAGGTGGCGCCGCTTTCCAGCAGGTCGCGTGGAATGTTGAGCAGCTTCGAGAACTCGCTGTTGAAGGCGACCAGCTTGAGATCCTGGTCGAAGAGGCAGACGCCGACCGGGATGTTCTCGACGATGGCGTTCATCAGACGGGCCTGGCCCTCCGCCTTTCTCTCCGCCGTGGCCTTGGCCTGCTGGGCGGCGTTCAGCGCCGCGAAGATCATGCAGATCATGCAGGACAGCACCAGGCCGGTGTGCAGGACCACCCGCCAGTCGCCGTTCGGGTCGATGGCCAGCAGGCGGGGGTCGAGGATGCCCCGGCCGAGCTGGGTCAGCAGATAGGTGCCGAAGATCAACAGGGTCCCGGCACAGAGAATGAAGACGAAGCGTCCCTGCTTGCGGTAGTGGCGCCAGAACAGAATGCCGGCAACGCCGACGCCGCCGGCGGCGCAGAGGTTCAGCGCGACGATGACGATCCGCGGCACCGTTGGATAGATCAGGCAGCTCGCGGTGCCGATGAAGATCACCCCGACGGCGACCAGCAGGGCGCGCAGGTGATCGTTGTAGCCGAGGAAGCGCAGCGCGCCGCCCAGAAGCAGCAGGGAGATGAGGGCTTGGCCGCCTTCATGGACGGCCTGGAAATACTCCGGGCCGAAGGTTGAGGCGGCGCTGAGAGCGCTGAGCCGCAGGGCCTCGCAGCCCAGGCCGGCCGCCCACCACATCTGGGCCGGGCGCTCCTCCACCTGCCGGGCGGTGGTCAGGGCCATGACCGCCAGCATCGCCGGCGCCATGGCCGCGACCAACATGACCGCTGCGAAGGAAAAGGTGGTGGTCTCTTCTACCATTGCCCCGGCGAATCCATAGACGCTTGCCCCCTGAGGGGCCGGACATCTGACGGGCAAGGCGCCACAACCTGCCGGTGATTCGGGCAGGCCGGAAGGTCTGCTTGTCCGTCAAGACGTGCAAGCAAGCACTGATAGACTAGTAGAGTTAAGTGATCCTAAAGAGAACGCCGCGGTTGAGCGGCATTCCCTCCGCGGCCTTCCGGCCCAGGGGGGCGGCCGGGGGCGGCCGGGGCCGCCCGGGCCCTCTTCCAGCGCTGCTAGCTGTCGTAGGCCAGCAGCGTGGAGACCGGGATGTCCAGGTTGGCGCGGCCCTTGAGGAAGGTCAGCTCGATGATGCAGGCGGCGCCGGTCACTTCCGCCCCGGCCGAGCGCAGCAGCTGAGCGGCGGCGTTCATGGTGCCGCCGGTGGCAAGCAGGTCGTCCACCAGGAAGACCTTCTGGCCCGGTTGCAGGGCGTCGGCCTGGATCTCGATGGTGTCGCTGCCGTACTCCAGGTCATAGGTGTAGGGCAGGGTGGCGCCGGGCAGCTTGCCCTTTTTGCGCACCATGACGAAGCCCTTGTTGAGCTTCAGCGCCAGCGGCGCGGCGACCAGGAAGCCGCGGGATTCGATCCCCGCCAGAACGTCGGGCTCATGCTCGTGGACGATCTCGGCCAGCCGGTCCACGGTGGCCTGCCAGGCATCGGCATGGGCCAGCAGCGGCGAGATGTCGTAGAACAGGATGCCGGGGCTCGGGAAATCCGGAATGCCGCGGATGTGCTCTTTCAGATTCATAGAACTATCGGCCCCCTTGCCGTTGCCCTTCACCGCGCCCCGGCGGCGATGCCGGCGGCCGGGCGCATCCTACTGGCCCCTTGGGGCGAGGACAATGCGCAGCCTGACCGCACGCCGCCGTGAGGGGGCCTGCGTGCGGCGCAGGGGTGGCCTTCGCGATCAGCACGGCGGGCGCCGTGACAGCCCGTTCAATATCGTCCTAAACTGCCGTTCCAGTCGTAATTCGCCCCTTCATCGAGCTTTGAGAGCAACCACCGTGAGCTTCGTCTTTCCGCGTCATAGCAAGGCCAGCTATCCCGTCGCCGTCGGCGGCGAGGGTCCCTATCTCTTCGACAGCGCGGGCAAGCGCTATATCGACGCCTCCGGCGGGGCGGCGGTGTCCTGCCTGGGCCATGGGCACCCGGCGGTGATCCAGGCCATCAAGGACCAGGTCGACAAGATCGCCTACGCCCACAGCGCCTTCTTCACCACCGAGGCCTCGGAGGCCCTGGCCGAGTACCTGATCGAGCGCGCGCCCGGAGACCTGGCCCGGGTCTATTTCGTCTCCGGCGGCTCGGAAGCCAACGAGACGGCGCTAAAGCTGGCCCGCCAGTTCCACCTGGAGAACGGAGAGCCCGACCGCTACCACTTCATTGCCCGCCAGCAGAGCTACCACGGCAACACGCTGGGCGCGCTCTCGGTCGGCGGCAACGCGGCCCGGCGCGCGCCCTACCAGCCGCTGCTTAGCCCGGCCAGCCACATCGAGCCCTGCTACGCCTACCGCCATCAGGCGCATGACGAGAGCGAGGAAGCCTATGGCCGCCGCGTCGCCGACAGCCTGGAGGCGGAGATCCTGCGGGTCGGGCCGGAGAAGGTCGCCGCCTTCATCGCCGAGCCGGTGGTCGGCGCCACCCTGGGCGCGGTGCCCGCCGTGTCCGGCTATTTCAAGCGCATCCGCGAAATCTGCGACCAGTACGGCGTGCTGCTGATTCTCGACGAGGTGATGTGCGGCATGGGGCGCACCGGCAGTCTCTATGCCTGCGAGCAGGACGGCATCGCCCCCGACATCCTGACCTGCGCCAAGGGCCTGGGCGGCGGCTACCAGCCGATCGGCGCGGTGCTCTGCTCGGGGCGGATCTACGACACCATCGCTCAGGGCTCCGGCGCCTTCGAGCACGGCTTCACCTATATCGGCCATGCGACCGCCTGCGCCGCCGCACTGGCCGTGCAGCAGACCATCGAGGCCGAGAACCTGCTGGACAACGTGCAGCGCCAGGGCGCGGCCCTGCGCGAGGCCTTGGAAGCGCGCTTCGGCAACCACCACCACGTCGGCGACATCCGCGGGCGCGGCCTATTTATCGGGCTGGAGCTGGTGGCGGACCGTACCACCAAGGAGCCCTTCGACCCGGCCCTCAAGGTCAATGCCCTGATCAAGAAGCAGGCGATGGCCGAGGGCATGGTCTGCTATCCCGCCGGCGGCACCGTCGACGGCCGGCGCGGCGACCACGTGCTGCTGGCGCCCTCCTTCATCGTGCAGCGGCCGCACCTCGACGAGATCGTCGACAAGCTGGGCCGCGCGGTCGACAGCGTGCTGGCCGAGGTGGGGTCGGCGGCGTGAGCGACATCCCCTCGGTCGACTGGGCGCCGCTGATCCTGGCGGTGGCGCCCAACGGCGCGCGCAAGACCCGGGCCGACCATCCGGCCGTGCCGATCACCCCGGCGGAACTGGCCGAGACCGCGCTGGCGGCCCAGGCCGCCGGGGCCTCGATGATCCATCTGCACGTGCGCGACGCCGAGCAGAAGCACAGCCTGGACGTCGGCGCCTACCGCGAAGCCACCGCGGCGGTGCGCGAGGCGGTGGGCGACAGGATGGTCATCCAGGTGACCAGCGAGGCGGTGGGTATCTTCACCGCGCAGCAGCAGATGGCCATGGTGCGCGACCTGCGGCCCGAGGCGGTGAGCCTGGCGATTCGCGAACTCGTGCCGGAGGGCGGCGAAGACGAAGCCCGCGAGTTTCTCGCCTGGCTGGTCGGCGCCGGCATCCTGCCGCAGTACATTCTCTACGCGGCCGAGGACGTCGAGCGCTTCGGCAGACTGCAGGCCGAGGGCGTGGTTCCGCCGGGCCCGGCCTTTCTGCTGTTCGTGCTGGGGCGCTACGCGCCGGGCCAGCGCTCGGTGCCCAACGACCTGTTGCCGTTCCTCGGCGAGATCGAGGCCTGGCCGGAGGCGGCGAAACTGCCCTGGGCGATCTGCGCCTTCGGGCCGAAGGAAACCGCCTGCGTGACCGCGGCGGCGACGCTGGGCGGCCACGCCCGGGTCGGTTTCGAGAACAATCTCTTGCTGCCGTCCGGGCGCCAGGCCCGCGACAACGCGGAACTCGTGGCCGCCAGCGCGGCGGCGGCGGCGGCCTTCGGCCGTCCGCTGGCCGATGCCGCCACCGCGCGCCGGCTGATGGGGGCGGGCGGCTAGTTCGATTTCGGCATATTGCCGTGGTTCATGTTGCCCTGGCCCATACCGCCCTGGCCCATGCCGTCCTGACCGCCCTGCTGGCCCATGCTGCTGATCGCCTCGACGGCGACCTCGACGGTGACGGATCCGGCCTTCTCGAAGCTCAGGGTGAGGGGGAATCTGTCGCCTTCCTTCAAGGCTTCGCGCAGACCGATCAGCATGACGTGGAAGCTGCCGGGCTGCAGCGCCGCCATGCCGCCGGCCGGGATGTCGACGGCCTCGACTTGGCGCATCTTCATGACGTTGCCTTCCATCTTGTGCGTATGCAGTTCGACCCGCTCGGCGACGTCGCCCGAGGCCGCGATCAGCCGGTCGGCGCCGCCGCCGTTGTGGATGATCATGAAGGCGGCGCTGTTGCGCGCCGGACCGGCGGAAGCCCGGGCCCAGGGATGCTCGATGGTGAAGTCGGCGAACTTGACGTCGTGCGCCGCCGCCGGGGTCACGGCAAAGGGGCCGGTCGCGAGGACACCGGTGGAGAGGAGGAGGGCCGCGCCGAAGGCAGCGGAAAGAACACGTTGCATTTGAAATCTTCCTTTGTCGGTCTGTCACGGCGCCGCGTCCGGCCACCGCGAAGGGCGGGGCGTGGGGCGCCTCTGGTTCTGGCAGGGTGAGGGGAGCGGCGGTGGCCGCTCAAGCCGCGGCGGGCGGTCCGCGCGACTGCGCCGGCAGCCATTCCGGTGTGGCGGCGGCAGCTTGCAGCGGCGGGCGCGGGACGGCCGGGCGGAGGGTGCGGCGCTCCGGCGCCGCCGCGGCCGGCAGGTCCGCCGGGCCATTCTGCGCGAAAGCGGTGCAGACCGGGCAGGCGTCGACCTTGCCGTGCCCCGGGCCGGCCGGCGGGTCGTCGCCTCTGCCGGGCCCGTCGGCGCGGGCCAGCTTGCGCAGTCCCTCTGTGGTGCAGATTTCGACGGAAGCTGCGAATGTTTGCTGCGCCGCAACGGAGGCCTGCGGGGCCTGCGCCAGTTGGCCGACCAGAAGCATCGCCAGGCCGTGGCCAAGCAATCCCACGACCGCGAGCGCCAGCGCCAGCAGGCTGGCCGCGGGGCGCAGGAAACGTATGGCTTTGCCGGGGCGACGCATGATGGCGGACCTTAAATCACGCCAGGCGAATGATCTAGTGCCGCGGTTGCGCCAGAGCGCCGCCATGTCGCTTCCTGATCGTTTGTTTGCGCTATCGGGCCAGAACGGGGTGGACATTCCGCTAAGGGTAAGTGTTCAATAGCAAAATAACGGTGGTCTGAACACCGAACCAAAGACACAGGGAATCGCGTTCTGACTAGCTCTGCTTTCCACGCCAGGCCGGAATGGCATGACGAACCCCCGGGTTTGGGGCTTCGTCACCGCTGCTTCGTCGCCAGGCCGTCGGCGGGATTTTCTAGGTCGCACTACTAGTCGTCTTCTGGAGGACAACGATCGGCCGTCATGGCGGTGGCTGTCGTAACATTTTCAATCCAAAGTGTTGGAACCGGGAGTAAACAACCCATGAAATTCATGCCTTTGAAATCCACTGTCGCCGGCTTGTCGGTGGCTGCCCTGCTGGCGGGCGCTGCGGCCTCGGCGCAAGCGGAGGAGAAGTTCATCACCATCGGCACCGGCGGCCAGACCGGCGTCTACTACGTGGTCGGCCAGTCGGTGTGCAAACTGGTCAATCGCGGCAACAAGGACATCAAGTGCACGGCGCCGTCGACCGGCGGTTCCGTGGCCAATCTGAACGCGATCGCCAACGGCGAGCAGGACATGGGCGTCGCCCAGTCGGACTGGCAGTATCACGCCTACAACGGCGATACGCCGGACAAGTTCCCCAACGGCGCCAACAAGGACCTGCGCGCGGTCTTCTCCGTGCACCCCGAGCCCTTCACCGTCGTGGCGCGGAAGGATTCCGGCATCAAGACCTTCGACGACCTGAAGGGCAAGCGCGTCAACGTCGGCAATCCCGGCTCCGGCGCGCGCGGCACCATGGAGGTTCTGATGGGTGCTCTTGGCTGGCAGATGAGCGATTTCAAGCTCGCTGCCGAGCTGAAGTCGGCGGAACAGGCCGCCGCGCTCTGCGACAACAAGGTCGACGCCATCGTCTTCACCGTCGGCCATCCGAGCGGCACCATCAAGGAAGCCACCACGTCCTGCGAGTCCGTGCTGATTCCGGTGACGGGAGCGGCCATCGACAAGCTGGTCTCGGACAACGCCTATTACGCCAAGGCGGTCATCCCCGGCGGCACCTATGACGGCACCGACGTGGACGTCGAAACCTTCGGCGTCGGCGCGACCTTCGTGTCGTCCACCAAGACCGACGAGGACACCGTCTACAAGGTGGTCAAGGCCGTGTTCGACAACTTCGACCGCTTCAAGAAGCTGCACCCGGCTTTCTCGAACCTCAAAGAGTCGAACATGATCACCAACAACCTCTCGGCGCCGCTGCACCCGGGCGCCGTGAAGTACTACAAGGAAAAGGGCTGGATGTAGTTTCCGCCCATTGCTCAGGCCAGGTGGGCGGGACCAGTCCCGCCCACCGCTTTTTCGTTTGAGGCTTTCACTTAGAAAATTTGCGCGCCGATGTCGAAGCCGGGCAAACCGGGCGGCGTGATTTCTTGGGGACGAGGGGCGCCCGGCCGGGAGGCCGCCTCTAAGAGCGGGGACTAAGCATGGCAGATGATCCGAAGACCGGCGCGAGCGCAACGGAGGGTTCGGGCGGCCCTCTGTCCGATGAGGATCTGCAGGATCTCGTCGCTTCCTCCGACACCGGCGGCCGCGCACCGACGGGCATTTCCCTTCAGGTGATCCTCTGGGTTGCCGCCGCCTGGTCGCTGTTCCAGGTCTGGATCGCCTCGCCGCTGCCTTTCGTGGTGGCGGAGATCACCGGCCTGCCCGTGGTGCTCAACAACACCGAGTCACGCTCGATCCACTTGGGCTTCGCGATTTTCCTCGCTTTCCTCGCCTACCCGGCGCTGAAGCGTTCGCCGCGCCACTATATCCCGGCCCAGGACTGGGTGGTGGCTGTGGTCGGCGCCTTTTGTGCGAGCTATCTCTTCTGGTTCTACGATGCCATCGCGCTGCGCCCGGCCAACCCCAACACCCAGGACATCGTGGTCGCTTGCATCGGCATGGTGATCCTGCTGGAGGCGACGCGCCGCGCTCTCGGCCCGCCGTTGACCATCATTGCCTCGATCTTCCTGATCTACACCTTCTTCGGCCAGTACATGCCGGATCTCATCGCCCACAAGGGCGTTTCCCTGGCCGGCGTCGTCAACCACCAGTGGATCACGACCGAGGGCGTGTTCGGCGTCGCACTCGGCGTGTCGACGGACTTCGTCTTTCTCTTCGTGCTCTTCGGCGCGCTGCTCGACAAGGCCGGGGCCGGCAACTACTTCATCAAGGTCGCCTTCTCGCTGCTCGGCCACTACCGCGGCGGTCCGGCCAAGGCGGCGGTGGTCGCCTCGGCCATGACCGGCCTCATCTCCGGTTCCTCCATCGCCAATGTGGTGACCACGGGTACCTTCACCATTCCGATGATGAAGCGGGTCGGCTTCTCGCGGGAAAAGGCGGGCGCCGTCGAGGTGGCCTCCTCGGTCAACGGCCAGATCATGCCGCCGGTGATGGGCGCCGCCGCTTTCCTGATGGTCGAATACGTCGGCATCTCCTACTTCGAGGTCGTCAAGCACGCCTTCGTGCCGGCGCTGATTTCCTACATTGCGCTGGTCTACATCGTGCACCTGGAGGCCATGAAGGCCGGCATGGAAGGCCTGCCGCGCGCGACCGAGCCGAAGCCCTGGATGGTGACCGTCATGGGCATCCTGATCGGCTTTTTCGGCACCGCCGTGCTGGCCGCCGTCGTCTACTACGGTATGGGCTGGATTTTCGACGCGGCGGGTGATTCGGCCAGCTATATCGTCGCGGTCCTGCTGGCGGTCGTCTACGCCGGCATCGTCTGGTTCTGCGCCAGGTATCCGGACCTGGAACTGGACGACCCCAACGCGCCCATTGTCTCCCTGCCCAAGCCGGGGCCGACGGTGAAGTCCGGCATCCACTTCATCCTGCCGGTGGTGGTGCTCATCTGGTGCCTTATGGTCGAGCGCCTCTCTCCGGCGCTCTCGGCCTTCTGGGCGACCGCCTTCATGATCTTCATCGTCGTCACCCAGCGCCCGCTCTTCGCGCTGTTTCGCGGCCAGGGCGCCTACGTCAGCTGGTTGCGTCAGGGCTTCGCGGAACTCTACGACGGCCTGGTGTCCGGCGCCCGCAACATGATCGGTATCGGCATTGCCACGGCGACCGCCGGCATCATCGTCGGTTCCGTCTCCCAGACCGGCGTCGGCCTGGTGCTGGCCGACCTGGTGGAGATCCTCTCCCTCGGCAATATCCTGCTGATTCTGCTCTGGACGGCGGTACTGAGCCTCATCCTCGGGATGGGCCTGCCGACCACGGCCAACTACATCGTGGTCTCGGCCCTGCTGGCGCCGGTCATCGTACAGCTCGGCCAGGACGCGGGCCTCATCGTTCCGCTGATCGCCGTGCACCTCTTCGTCTTCTACTTCGGCATCATGGCCGATGTGACGCCGCCCGTCGGCCTCGCCTCCTTCGCCGCCGCGGCGGTTTCCGGGGGCGATCCGATCAGGACCGGTTTCGTCGCCTTCTTCTACAGTCTGCGCACGGCGGCGCTGCCGTTCCTTTTCATCTTCAACACCGACTTGCTGCTCATCAACGTCGGTTGGGGGGGCGGCATTCTGGTCTTTATCGTCGCGACGGCGGCCATGATGATCTTCGCGGCGGCGACCCAGGGCTTCTTCTTCGCCCGCAACCGCGCCTACGAGACGGTCTTGCTGCTGCTCATCGCCTTCACGCTGTTCCGTCCGGGCTTCTGGATGGACATGATCTCGCCGCCCGACCACGACGTGACGCCGAGCCATATCATCGAGGTCGCCGACCGCATGGAGGCCGGTGAGATCCTGCGTCTGCGGGTCGAAGGCCTCGATGCCGTGGGCGAACCGCGCAGCTTCGTCGCCCTGCTGCCGCTGGGCGAGGGGGCGACCGGCGAGGAACGCCTGAGCGCCGCCGGCCTCGATCTCTACATCGACGGAGACAAAGTGCTGGTCGACAATGCCGGCTTCGACTCGCCGGCGGAGGCGGCAGGTCTGGAGTTCGACCAGGAGATCGTCACGGTGAAAGAGCCGCTCGACCAGCTACCCAAGGAGCTGATGTACATCCCGGCGCTGCTGGTGCTGGTGCTTATCGTTTTCATGCAGCGCGGTCGGCGGGCCAGGCAGCCCGCCGAGGCGACCGTTTAGGGGGACGCGCAAAAATGTTCAAGGATATCCTCTTGCCCGTCGACCTGGGCAATCCCGAGACCCAGGAGAAGGCCGTCAGCACCGCCATCGAGATGGCCAAGGCTTTCGGCAGCCGCCTGCACGTCATGACCATCGTGCCGGACTTCGGCGAAAGCTTCGTCTCGTCCTTCTTCCCGGTCGATTACCAGGAAAAGGCCATGGAGGCCGCGAACCAGAGCCTTCACGCCTTCGTCAAGGAACGGGTGCCGGACGGCATCCAGGTCCAGCACATCGTCGGCCACGGCACGATCTACGAAGAGATACTGAGTTTCGCCAAGGAACACCGCATCGACATGATCGTCATGGCCTCGCACCGGCCGGAGCTTCAGGACTATCTCCTGGGTCCCAACGCGGCGCGGGTGGTCCGGCATGCCGATTGCTCGGTCACCGTGGTGCGCGAGTAGGCCGCCGCCCACCGAAATGTGATCCGTCCGGGCGCGGCCTGCGGCGTAAGCTTGCGGCCATGATCCGCCGCAGCCTGAGCCTGCTCTGCCTCCTCGCCGCCGCCGTGCCGTTTCCGGCCACGGGCGCCGACTTGGCCGCCGGGCTGCTGCCGGAGGCCGTCGAAGTGCCGGCGGGGCCGTTCATCACCGGTTCCGATAGAGCCGAGCGCGAAGCCGCCTACCTTCTGGACGAGGCCGCCTACGGCCACAGCGTCACCCGGAAGCAGCGCTGGTACGAGGGGGAGGGCGCGCGGCGCGAGGTCGAACTGCCGGCCTTCTCGATCATGCGCGCGCCGGTCACCAACCGCCTCTACGCCGCCTTCGTCGCCGCCAGCGGCCATCGCCCGCCCGACGTCAGCGCTGAGGAGTGGCAGGGCTACGGTCTGATCCACCCCTACGAGCGGACCCGCCGGCACGCCTGGCGCGACGGCCGGCCGCCGCCGGGCCGGGAGGCGCATCCGGTGGTCCTGGTCTCCCACGGTGATGCCGAGGCCTTCGCGGCCTGGTTCTCTGCCGAGACCGGGCGGCGCTGGCGCCTGCCGACAGCCCTGGAGTGGGAGAAGGCCGCCCGCGGAACCGAGGGGCGCCGCTTCCCCTGGGGCGACGCCTGGGACCCGCGCAAGCTCAACAGCCACGACGGCCCTGGAGAAAAACAGGGGGCCTTCGACACCCTGCCGGTCGGCAGTTTCCCGGGCGGAGCCAGCCCCTACGGCCTGCTGGACGCGGCGGGACAGGTCTTCGAGTGGACCGCGACCCCGGCCGGCTCCGGTGGCCGGAGCGGGCGTTTCCTGGTCAAGGGGGGCTCCTGGGACGACCGCGGCTGCGGCGTCTGCCGCCCGGCGGCCGGGCACGGCCGGCCGGGCGGACTTAAGCATATCCTGATTGGTTTCCGATTGGTGATGGAGCCGGGGTAAGAATCACGACGACGTGAAAGAGAGTTTGCTGGCAAGGAGCGGCAAGTCTCCTTAGTTTAGCGACGTCATGCGAAGCGAAGCTAACATCCGGGACGCCGCGCTGGATTGCGACTATGCGCTGGACAGCCTGCCGACCGAGGCCCTGGAGGACATGGCCGAGGCGGGAGCGGAGGCCATGGAGGTTATTCGGATCCTCTCCAAGACCGGCGACAACATCGTCGGCGAGCTGCTGAAGAACCACGGCACCTTCTACGAGTGGGACCACTACCCGCCGGGCGACGTCTACGACCACGAAACCCACGGCCAGTACTACTACCACGCCCATGCCTCCGATCAGCGCTTCGAGGGCGAGCACGGGCACTTCCATACCTTCGTCCGTCCCAAGGGCATGCCGGCCGGCATCAAGCCGGCGAAGGTGCCCGGCTACGAGGCGCCGGAGGATCCCAACGACGCGCTCAGCCACCTGATCGCCATCGCCATGACGCCGGCTGGCCTGCCGTTCCGCCTCTTCACCGTGAACCGCTGGGTCACCGGCGAGGTCTGGTACAAGGCCGCGGACGTGATCCGTTTGCTGGACGTCTTCAAGATCGACCATGCCCAGCCGTCGTGGCCGGTCAACCGCTGGGTCTCGGCCATGATCCGGCTTTACAAGCCGCAGATCGCCGAACTGCTGCTGGCCCGCGACCGCAAGGTCGAGGCCTGGCAGCAAGGTCTGCCGGACGGCGATGTCTTCGAGGACCGCGACCTGGAAGTGACGTCGTTCCTGGATATTTCCTTGGACACGCAGATCCAAGGCGTTGCCCGCGCCCTGCTGGCCCGGCAATAGGCTGCCGTTAACCCCGCCTTTACCCTGTGCCGCGTTGCCGCCGGCCGGTTTTCAGGCCGCCGGGACGCTCATGCCGGCGCCGTGACGCTTTAAGCATGAATTAACGCGGGTCTCCGATAATCACCCTGTTGGGGCGCTTCACGGGGGCGCTAGCCCGCTCCCCGCCGCGTGCCGCCTTCGTTGAGGCTTGACCGAGAGAGACATGACAGGAAGCCTTTCCCAGGAAGACGTCGCCCGCCTGATGGCGGATCCGTCGCCGGATGTCCGGGCGGAGACGACTTCGAAGATCGCGGCGCAATACGACCGCAAATACCCGCGCATGACCGAGGCCGAGCGCCGCCTGGCGGAGGAGATCTTCCGCAAGCTGGCCCACGATGCCGAGGTGCTGGTGCGCGAGGCGCTGGCCGCCAACCTGAAGAGCACTCCGGACCTGCCGCACGACCTCGCCCTGTCGCTGGCCAAGGACGTCGACAGTGTGTCGCTGCCGGTACTGAAGTACTCCGAAGTGCTGACCGACGACGACCTGATCGAGATCGTGCGTGGTGAAAATGCCGCCGCCAAGCAGGTCGCCATCGCCCAGCGCGCCACGGTCTCCACGGCCGTTGCCGACGCCCTGATCGACACCGGCAACGAGACCGCCGTGGCCCGCCTGGTCGCCAACGAAGGCGCCGAGTTGACGGAGGAAGCCCTGGGGCGCGTCCTCATCGACTACAACGCCAGCGAAGAGGTCGCCGAGTCGATCTCGCGTCGGCCGGTGCTGCCGCCGGCCATCTCCGAGCAGCTTGTCTCGGCCATGGCCCAGAAGCTGGAGAACTACCTGGTCAGCAAGCACGACCTGCCGGCCGATGCGGCGGCCAACCTGATCCTGCAGACGCGCGAGCGGGCCACCGTGAGCCTGCTGAGCCGCGGCGCCTCGGGCGCCGATCTGGAGGAGCTGGTCTACCAGATCCATGTCAACGGCCGTTTGACCCCCTCGCTGATCATCCGCGCGCTTTGCGTCGGCGACATGGCCTTTTTCGAGGCGGCCCTGGCGCGCCTGGCCAACGTGCCGCTGATGAACGCCCGGAAGCTGATCCATGACGGCGGCGATCTCGGCCTGACCTCGATCTACGAGAAAGCCAAGATGCCGGAACGGCTGTTCAGCGCGGTGCGTGCCGCGGTGCAGATCCTGGAAGAGGAGGACTACGACGGCGGGCGCAACGATCGCGAACGCTTCGTGGCCCGTATCATCGAGCGGCTTCTCACGCAGTTCGAGGACCCGGCTTCCAAGATGTCCCAGGACGACATCGACTATCTGATGAACAAGCTGCGCCAGCTCGCCGCCTGAGGCCGCGCGGCAACTCTCTTCGCAGGGGAATGCGAAACGGCGCCGGTCTTCAAGGGACCGGCGCCGTTTCTTTTTGCCCGTGAGGGAGGCTCTTCTAGTTCAGCAGAACCCTGGGCAGCCAGAGCGCGATGTCGGGGAAGGCCATGATCAGGCCCAGCCCGATAAGCTGAAGCAGGACGAAGGGAATGATGCCCTTGTAGATCTGCTGCATCTTCACCTGCGGCGGCGCCACCCCCTTCATATAGAAGAGCGCAAAGCCGAAAGGCGGCGTGAGGAAGGACGTCTGCAGGTTCACCGCCAGCAGGATGGCGAACCAGTAGGTGACCTCCAGCGGTTCGACATGGTTGCCGAAGTCCAGCGCCGCGATGATCGGCGAGAAGACCGGTAGGACGATCAGCGTGATCTCGATCCAGTCGAAGAAAAAGCCGAGGAAGAAGACGATGGCCATGAGGATCAGCAGAAGGCCCCAGGGCCCGAAGCCCATGCTCTCCACCAGCTCGATGACGATGTCGTCGCCCCCCAGAGCCCGGAAGACGTAGGAGAAGCAGGTCGCGCCGAGGAAGATGCCGAACAGCATGCCGCCGGTCAGCGCCGAACGCTCCAGCACGTCCTTCATGACCGAAAAGCTGAGCCGCCGGTTCAGGAGAGCCAGCAGGATCGCGCCGGCGCCGCCGACGCCTGCCGCCTCGGTCGGCGTGGCCCAGCCGAAGAGGATGGAGCCCAGCACCAGGAAGACCAGGAAGAGCGGTGGGATGAAGGAGCGCAGCACCATGATCACGATGCCGACGGTGGTGTCCGGTCCCTCGTCCTTCGGCAGAGGCGGCGCCAGCTTCGGCTTGAAGCCGCAGAGCACCAGAATGTAGATCATGTAGAAGACGGCCAGCATGAAGCCGGGGATGATTGCCGCGACGAAGAGGTTGCCGACCGAGCGGGCCAGCAGATCGGCCATGATCACCAGCATGATCGACGGCGGAATCAGGATTCCCAGAGTGCCTGAGGCGGCGATGGTGCCGGTGGCCAGGGGCAGGTTGTAGCTGCGCTGAACCATCACCGGCAAGGCCAGCAAGGTCATCATCACCACCGAGGCGCCGATGATGCCGGTGGTCGCGGCCATGATGGTGCCCATCAGAGTGACCGACAGCGCCAGGCCGCCGGGCACGCGGCGCAGCAGCACCTGCAGGCAGTGCAGCAGATCGCTGGCCACGCCGGAGCGTTCCAGCATGGTGCCCATGAAGATGAACATGGGGATCGCGGTCAGTACCAGGTTCTCGGCGATGCCGCCCCAGATCCTCGGCAGCAGGTTGAAGAACTGGATGAAGCTGAAGACCTCGAAGTACATGCCGATGAAGCCGAAGGTCAGGCCGACGCCGCCCAGGATGAAGGCCACCGGGTAGCCGCTGAACAGCAGGATGCCCAGCGCCGCGAACATGAACAGCGGAAGGTAATCCTCGATGTAGAAGTCCATCACTTCCGCTCCCCGTCGTGCCGGCCGTCATGCTTGCGCAGTTCGGGCGGGACGATGTCGTCCAGGTGTTCGACTTCCGCTTCTTCGATCTCATGAACCCTCTTGCGCAGATCTTCGGGGCCGAAAAGCTCGATGAGTTTGCGCAGCAGCACGGTGATGCCGCTGAGGGCGAGAAACCCGAAGCCGATAGGCACGACGGCCTTGATGAGCCAACGGTGGGTCAGGCCGGTGGCCGAGGCCGAAATCTCATTGGTGGCGTAGGAGCGTGCGGTGAAGTCGATGCCGAACCAGATGACCAGCCCGCAGTAGGGCAGCAGGAACAGGAGGCAGCCGGCGACCTCGATCCACCATTGGGTGCGTTCGCTCAGGTTCTCGCGCAGCAGGTCGATGCGCACGTGGGCGTCCTTCAGATAGGCGTAACCCAGGCAGAAAACGAAAAGGATCACGTGCAGGTGCCACTCGGCCTCCTGCAGTTTCGTCGATCCCAATACGAGGAAACGCCGCGTTACCACGTCGAAGATGGTCATCAGGATGAGGAAGAGTCCCGCCCAGGCGGCGATCTTGCCGACTTTGATGATGACGCGGTCCAGCGCATCGCTGACGCGTATCAGGAGTTCCATGCCATTTTCCCCAATCTTGCGGACTTCAGGGTCTTGCGGGGTCGCCCCGAAAATGGAAAACGCCGGAGTCTCGTGGAAGAGCCTCCGGCGCTAACCAATTCAGGATCTATCCGGTCAAAGACCTAATCGCCGATCCGGAACGCTGAAGCGTCCGGATCACAGATAGCCCAGGTCGCCCCAGATCTTGTACTGCTCACGATAGGCAGAGAGCGAATCCCAGACCTTTTTGAAGGTGGGGTTGGAGGCGGCCAGCTCGGCCGCGACGTCGTTCCAGGCGACCCGCAGTTCGTCCAGGATTTCCGGCGGCCAGCGGTGGATGGTGACGCCCTTCTCTTTCAATTCCGCCAGAGCCGCGCCCTGGATGGCTTCACCCTCGGCCAGGCCGGCGGTGATGTTGGCGCCGCAAACGGCTTCGATCTGCGCCTTCTGCGTGTCGGAGAGCGCGTCGTACTTCTCCTTGTTCATCATCAGGTCGAACAGGGTCGACTGCTGGTGCCAGCCCGGGAAGTAGTAGTGCTTGGCGACCTGATAGAAGCCGAGGTTCAGGTCGATGGCGGGCATGGAGAACTCGGTGGCGTCGATCGAACCGCGCTCCAGCGCCGGGAAGATGTCGCCGCCGGCCAGCAGCTGCGTGGAGACGCCCATCTTTTCCATGACCTTTGCGCCCAGGCCGAAGAAGCGCATCTTCAGGCCCTTGAGGTCGTCGGTGCTCTTGATCTCCTTGCGGAACCAGCCGGAAGCTTCCGGCGCGATGACGCCGCACATGACGGACTTGATGCCGTACTCGGCGTAGAGCTCGTCAAAAAGCTCCTTGCCGCCGCCATGATAGTACCAGCCCAGGTATTCGCCGGCGCTCGGTCCGAAGGGGACGGCGGCGAAGAGGGCGAAGGCCTCGTTCTTGCCGGTCCAGTACCCCGGGGTCGACCAGCCGGCATCGATGGAACCGGCCGAAATGGCATCGAACATCTCGAGGGCCGGAACCAGGGCGCCGGGCTCGAAGAACTTGAAACGCAGCGAGCCGCCGGAGACGGCCTCCATCTGCTCGGACAGCCGCACGCCGAGGGTGCCGAGCTGAGTGAGTTTGCTGCCGTAAGCGCTCGCCATGTTCCAGCGGACACGCTTGTCCTGGGCCGTGGCGTCGCCGACGCTGCCAAAGGCCAGGACGGCCCCCAACGTCAGCGCCGAGACGGCGAGCTTCATCGTCCTGCGGATGCGCATTCGAATAAGTCCTCCCGTTCATTTCGCACCCGCCATGATTTTTGTTTGACGGGCATTGTTCGTTTCCCCCTTTGGGACAACCGGGTTCGATTTCGCAGTTGCACCAAAGCTCATCGAAGCTAGCCCATGGCTTCGCGCCGAACAAGTGCAAAGCACAGCAACTCAAAGGGGATTTCGGGGTCGCGGAGAGGTGGTCGATTCCGCGCCGTATACCGGGGCGCGGTGGCCTCAGATAGGCTACCGGCTCGCGTCGCTGCGCCGGGTGAGACCGATTTCCCGGTAGAAGCGCAAGGCGCCGTCGTGCAGCGGAATTCCGATGCCTTCCAAAGCCGTTTCCAGACGAATGACCCGGCCCTTGGCGTGGCCGCGGTCGAGCAGGCGCCGCGCGTCGCCGCGCCATAACGATTGGAGAATGCCGTAGACGGTTTCGGCGCTGACGTCGTCGCGGGTGATCCACTGCGCGGCGACCGACACGGTCTTTACGCCGCTGACGCCATCGTAGACGCCGGCGGGGATCTCATCGATGTGCAGGAAGGGATTGCCCTCCACCAGGGTGCTGATCTCGGGCCCGGAAATCGGCACCAGATCGATTTCCGTGTTCTCGTTTGCCCATTGAATGACCTTTGCCGGATAGCCGGCGACGAGGAAGAAGGCGTCGAGGTCCCCGGCGACAAGCCGCTCTATGGCGTCGTCGGACTTCAGGTAGGCGACGTGGATGGTGTCGTCCGTCAGGCCGAAGGCGTTGAGCACCAGTTGAGCGCCGACGAGGGTGCCGGAGCCGACCTCGTCCAAGGCCACGCGCTTGCCGAGCAGGTCGGCGACGGAGCCGATGCCGCTGTCGCGGCGCACGACGATGTGAAAGGACTCGGGATAGAGATTGGCGATGGCGCGCAGATTGCCCTGACGGCCTTCGTCCCGGAAGGCCTCCGTTCCGCTATAGGCCCAGAAGGCGACATCGGATTGCACGAAGCCCGACTCGATCCGGCCGGCGGCGATGTCCTTGACGTTGGTGACGGAACCGCTGGATGACTGGGCGACCGCGACGAGGCCCGGCACGCCGCAGGTCTCGCCCCTCTCGCAGTTGCCCGAGGGGTTGCTGATGGCCTGGGCCACAAGTCCGGCGATAGGATAATACGTGCCGCCGATGCTGCCGGTGCCGATCCGGAACAGTGTCAGTTCCTGCGCCGCAGCCGTCCCGAAGGCGCCGAGCCCCCAGGCGCCAGCCGTGCAGGCCGCCGCGACCAGCAGGGCGGCGGCCGTCCAGTGACCCACCTTCATTTGGCCTCACGAGCAGATTTTCGGTCTGGCACCGGACCCTCGTTCGCGAAGTTGATTTTCCCCCGACGCATGCGGCCCAGGTCTGGAAGTGGCCGCCAAGGCGGTCCGGAGCCGCCAGCATCCCGCCCGATTATCGCCCCCAGGTCAACAGGGCAGTGGTGCGGGGCGCGTGGAAAAGACGAGGCGCCGCAGCGGGGGTGTTTTGGCTAACCGCGATTAACCATTTGGGGGAGAGGAGGAGCCGCGCGCCGGCGAATTGGCCGGAGGCTGTTCGGCGGGATTGCAATGCGCCAGGGGAGCCGCTATAACCCGCCGCGCCGGGGAGTAGCTCAGCCTGGTAGAGCACTACGTTCGGGACGTAGGGGCCGGAGGTTCGAATCCTCTCTCCCCGACCACTTAAGTGGTTACGGCGCTTGTCTTTTTTCGCTTCCGACACCATGTCGGAACTAGAACAAAAAGCGATTTGTGGGTGCAACCTTGCGCAATTCGGCTCGGTTTGCACTTTTAGTCCTGCGATCCAAAAATGTTTGCAGCATCGGCACAGGGGCCGGTGCGATCCGCCTTGTCAATGTGCGCCATACTCATGACGGGCAGGCTTGTCCGGCAACTTGGTTGCCGGTGTGATGCATGGCTTCTGAAAACTTGAGGGTATGTATCGTAGGGTTCGCAGACCGGGCGCCGTCTGCTACTCGCTCAAAGTATCTGAGATGGTCAGTTTCACGACTTCGCCGTCCTTTATGTGGGGCTTGGCCACGACCTTGATCCAATCCTGCGAGTCCAGGGCCTCTGAGTAGGGGCTATGTGGGCTCCTCACCACGGGGTCAGCGATGTCGCAGTCCAGCCGCGAATCTGGCCCTTCGAGCTCCAGTGCTACCTTGCAAGAGCCAGATACAACGTCTAGCTCGGAAACTTGGACAGTAAAGGTCTGTGTCGGGCCAATGACCTCATCAGGCTTCTCGTCCAGCCGCTTGCGCACATCCTCATCAACAACAAAAGCCTTGTTGGGCTCTCCAATAGTTGCGGTCTTGGCAGACGTCCCAATTGGTGCGGCGTACTGCCTAGCGGCTGGTAGCTGATCCTCACCTGCTTTAGCAAGCGACTGCGCTAGTTCCATTGCCTTGAGCGTGACATCAGTGTTGGATCGGATGGCAAGTTGTGCCGTTTCCATAGCCATCTCCGCCTCACTCTCGTTTCCGCCGAGCTTAGACAGAATAAAGTTCACGGTGGCTTCTACCGCTCGTTTTCCGGCCTCCCGGCCTGCCGAGCTTAGCAGTGGTAGAAGGGGTACAGCGCCGACCAGGTAGATCGGGACCTGATAGCATCCGTCGATTGGCTGACCAGCCAGAACACGCACGGAGAAGGCTGGCGAGCGCCTGACATATTGGCCAGTTAACGTGATGTGCGCGGAGATGCCGATTAGCCTGGACGCGCCTTGCAGGGATTGACCCAACAACGCTAAGTCCACTTGGTGCCGCTCCGCGTCCAGTCCCTCGTATCTGATTATTACGGGCTCTGGATAGAGAACGTCCTGAGCTTGCATAATTCCCCCACCTACAACACCCCTGAGTGGAAAATGGGCGCATGCCTGCTGTCAGGTTGTCAAGCCTGTTCATTCCGCGACTTTGAGCAGCAAATCCAGTCAGCTCGACAGAGCATCTTGCCTCCAAGACACTCTCTTCGACCGAACGTCGTATTTGCGACACTAAAGGGCTCATGGAGAAGCCGCCCGCTCGGAGACAGTGCAGCCTACAATGACATATGTTCTTGTTTTATTCTATGGCGCAAATTGTGGGTGAAAGGCCCATTATGGGTGCAGAAAGTGTCGGATAATGTCCGACAATGTCCGACAATCTGGATAAGAAATGGCGGAAAACCTAGGTTTTCCGCCGTTCTACATTTCCGACAACCTACCTTCGGGACGTAGGGGCCGGAGGTTCGAATCCTCTCTCCCCGACCAATCCGGCACCTGGAGCGGACCTTGGGATGCTGTCCCAGCGATCCGCCTCTTCGCGCCGGCCTGCGCCAGAAACCGCCCAGAATTGCCTGGGACTCTCGCGCAGGCCGGAGATGCGGAGTGTTTCCGGGCCTTTTCCTTAAATGCGATGGATTGCGGCATGGCCGCCCGGCGATTGACCGGCGCGCCTTGGCGCGGGCGCCCCGGCCTAGTGGCGCCGGCGCCGGGCCATGACGCGGTCGAGAATCCGGGTGTCGATGGTGGTCGGCAGCCCCGATTCCGGGCTGCTGCCCAGGGCCGCCGTTTCCAGGCGCGCCTCCGACAGGTTGGCCTCGCTGAGGTCGCTGCCGCGCAGGTCGGCCATATGGAAATCGGCACGGCTCAGGTCGGCGCCGGTGAAGCGCGCCGCGTTCAGCAGGCTGTCGACGAAGCTGGAACCGGTCAGCGTCGCGTCCTCGAAGCGGGCCCCCGTCAGGTTGCACCCCTGGAAGTCGCACTCGACCAGGTCGGCGCCGCTCAAATCGATGCCGCAGAGGTCCAGGCCCCTGAGATTGCAGCGCAGCAGCACCGTCCGGCGGCCATCGGCCCGTCCGGCGCGGTAGCGGGCATGGGCTTCCAGGACCGGTTGCAGCTTCTCCAGCGTCAGCCGTGCGCCGATCAGAACCTTTTGCGGCGGACGGTCGCGGGTCACGTTCTCAGATAGGTTGGTCATTACCTATGTCCTCACCTGTCTTCGCCCGGCAGTGCCGGGGCGTTGAAACGATCTCCAGTCGAAGGCGCCCCCGTTTCCACCTTCAGGTCAAAAAAAGGGGGTCGAATAAATCGACCCCCAATTCTTGAATATGCGATGTCGGTCGGTTTCAAGTACGAGACAAGAGATGCGATGCGGAGTACTTAGATCAGGAATGCGATATGGGTTTGTCTCTGTTTCCGAACGATGACTAGAATATACATACGCCGCGGAGCCGAGTCAATGAAAAAAGATCTTTCCAAGGAAAAATACTTACAGATACTGCCGCTATTAAGCCATAAATAGGCTATTATGCCCGCTTTCTCTTCCATAAATGCGATTCTGCACGCATAAATAGGGCATAATAGCCAACGTGGCTTTGTTGTTTTGGACAAAATGCCCGTTTCCTCTTGCGGAACTGGATAATTTGCCCTAGCTTGCTCAGGCGCCGAAGCGGCATCGCCGCCCTTGAGGGATTTTTTATGGTGACAGATGACGAAGACGGCATGTCGGCCGAGCAGCTCCGTGAGCTCTGCACCCGCCTCTACGGGTCTGGGCGCTGGCAGACGGCCCTATCCCGGGAACTGAAAGTGAACGACCGTACGGTGCGCCGCTGGGCCTCCGGGAAATCCCGGATCCCGCATCCCGTGGCGCTCTGCGTGAAGCTGATGGTGTTCCTCGACGAGCTGAGCTGGCTGGGCGAGTGGCGTCAGGCCCTGGAGGAGGATCTCCTGGGGCAGGAGGAACACTGAGGACTTCGTTCCTGAAGTGGCGGGAGGCCGAGGCCAGGGGGCCTCAATAGGCCCGGTCGACGCAGAACTCCACCACATCCAGCAGGGCCTGCTTGGCCGGGCCGTCGGCGAAGCCGTCGAGGGCCCGGCGCGCCGTTTCCCCGTAGTCGCGGGCCCGGCCCATGGCGTCGGCCAGGGCGTCATGGCGCTGCATGTATTCGATGGCCTGTTCCAGATCGCCGTCCCGGTGGTCCTGCTCCTCCAGGCAGCGCCGCCAGAAGGCGCGCTCGGCTTCGTCGGCCCGCTGGAAGGCGAGGACAACCGGCAGGGTGATCTTGCCGTCGCGGAAGTCGTCTCCCACGGCTTTGCCCAGCTCGCCTTGCAGGGCGGAGTAGTCCAGGATGTCGTCGACCAGTTGGAAGGCGACGCCGAAGCAGCTGCCGAAGCGCTCCAAGGCTTCCTCCTCCGCCGCCGGCCGCTCCGCCACCACCGCGCCGACCCGGCAGGCGGCCGCGAAAAGCGCGGCCGTCTTGGCCTCGATGACCTGCATATAGGCGGCCTCGTCGGAGGTCGTGTCGTTGGCGGTCATCAACTGCAGCACTTCGCCCTCGGCGATCACCGCCGAGGCGTTGGAGAGGATGCGCAGCACGTCCAGGGAACCGTCGGCCACCATCAGCTGGAAGGCCCTGCTGAACAGGAAATCGCCGACCAGGACGCTGGGTTTGTTGCCCCAGACGGCGTTGGCCGTAGCCAGCCCGCGGCGCAGGTCGCTGGCGTCGACCACATCGTCGTGCAGCAGCGTGGCGGTGTGGATGAACTCCACGCAGGCGGCCAGGCCCAGATGGCGCTCGCCCTCGTAGCCGCAGAGCCGGGCCGAGGCCAGGGTCAGCATGGGGCGCAGCCGCTTGCCGCCGGCGGCGATGATGTGGCTGGCGAGCTGCGGAATCAGGGCCACCGGCGATTGCATATGCTCGACGATCAGGCGGTTCACCGCCTGCAGATCGTCCGTCACCAGGGCGCTTAGCGGCTCCAGGCCGCTCTTCGCCGACCCTTTCGCCTGTTTGTCGATTTCGGCGGCTAGCGCCAAGACGGTCCCCTCACGCTTCATGTAACCCAAATTGGGCTCGCTTCCTGCGATCGCAGCTTCTCACGACAGCCGCCAACCACCAAGCGTTCCGCCCGGCAACCCAGCCCGATCTCCACCTCCCGGCAGCCGTCCGGCAACCCGGCCCGCGGGCGCCCAGACAGCTTCCGCGAAGCAGGCGCGGACCTTTGTGGCAGCATAGGTTTAACCGCCGGGCGGTCAAGCCCGATACCCTTAGTGGGTACCCGCTGCGACGAAAGGCGCTATAACGTTTCTTGCCATGAAGGAATTGTTGCGCACCAACGACATCGTCAAGCTCTCCTGGCTCGAAGCCCTGCTGGCCGACGCCGGGATCGAAACGCTGGTGCTCGACCTCCACACCAGCATCATCGAGGGGTCGATCGGCATCCTGCCGCGCCGCCTGATGGTGAGCGACGACGACTATCTGCGGGCCCGGCTGGTGCTGCGCGACGCCGGCGAGGAGGTCTACAGCCCGTGACCCCCTTGCACCCCTTGACCGAGGACGCCTTTCTGGGCGGGCGCCTGCGCCTGCGCCAGCCCGCCGACGGCTACCGCGCGGCCATCGATCCGGTGCTGCTGGCCGCGGCGGTGCCGGCCCAGGCGGGCGAGGGGGTGGCCGACCTGGGCTGCGGCGTGGCCACGGCCGGCCTCTGTCTGCTGGCCCGGGTGCCCGGCATTCGGGTGACCGGCCTGGAACTGCAGCCTCTGCTGGCCGAACTGGCGCAGAAGAACGCGGCGCTCAACGGCTACGAAACGCAGTTCCGCATTCTCTCCGGTGACGTGGCGGCGCCGCCGGAGGCGCTGCTCTCGGGCGGCTTCGACCACGTCATGCTGAACCCGCCCTACCTGGAGGCGGGCTCGACGCGGGCCTCGGCCCACGAGTTGCGCCGGCTCGCCACGGTGGAGGGGCCGGCCGGGCTGGAGACCTGGCTGGACTGCGCCCTGTCGCGCCTGCGGCCGCGCGGCAGCCTGACGGTGATCCACCGCGCCGACCGCCTGGACCGTCTGCTCGCCTGTCTGTCGCGGAGCTGCGGCGACCTGACGGTCTTTCCGCTCTGGCCGCGTCAGGGCGAGGGGGCCAAGCGGATCCTGGTCCAGGGCCTGAAGGGCAGCGGCGGCCCGCTGCGGGTCCTGCCCGGCCTGGCGCTGCACGACGCCGAGGGCTGCTACACCGCAGCCGCCGAGGCGGTGCTGCGCGACGCCCAGGGCCTTGCACTCTAAAAGCGCTCTGAAGCGGTGGCAGACTGTTCTTGGCATTTGCGCCCCGGGCTGAGAGTCTTACAGATGGAATCGCAGGGAATGCAGGCCCCGCCCGGCAGTCCATTGTTCGGATCAGAGTATTGAGGACGCTGTTACTGGCATGTTTGGCAGGATTTGGAGCTTGGTGACTTTCGAATGGCTGCGCCGGCCGCGCCCGGAAGTGGCAGTGCTGCGCATGAGCGGCACGATCGGCGGCTTCGGCCCGCTGCGCAGCGGCATGAGCCTGGCCAGCCTGGAGCCGCTGATCGAGCGCGCCTTCGCCCAGCCGCGCCTCAAGGCCGTGGCGCTGGTCATCAACTCGCCGGGCGGCTCGCCCGCCCAGTCGGCCCTCATTTCCAAGCGGGTGCGCGATCTGGCGCAGGAGAAGGATCTGCCCGTCCTGGCCTTCTGCGAGGACGTGGCGGCCTCCGGCGGCTACTGGCTGGCCTGCGCCGCCGACGAGATCTTCGTGCAGCCGACCTCCATCGTCGGCTCCATCGGCGTCATCACCTCCGGCTTCGGCTTTCCCGATCTGCTGGAAAAGGTCGGCGTCGAGCGCCGCGTCTATACCGCCGGCGAGCACAAGTCGACCCTGGACCCCTTCAAGCCGGAGAACCCGGAAGACGTGGCGCGGCTGAAGGCGCTGCAGCAGGAATTGCACGAGGTCTTCAAGGAGATGGTCCGCGACCGCCGGGGCCAGCGCCTGAAGGCGGCGGAGGAGGAACTGTTCAGCGGCGAGTTCTGGGCCGGCGGCAAGGCCGTGGAACTGGGCCTCGCCGATTCCCTGGGGGACATGCGCCAGGTGCTCCGCGACCGTTTCGGCAAGCGGGTCCGCCTGCGCCGCATTCAGGGGCCGAAGCGCCTGCTGCGCCGCCTGGGGCTGGGGCGGGGCCGGGCCGACGGCGGGCTTGTGGGCTGGGGCGGCGGTTTCCCGGCGCCGGAAGACTGGGCCGCCGGTCTGCTCGCCGCCGTGGAGGAACGCGCCCTCTGGTCCCGTTTCGGTCTTTAGCGGCCTTCGGCGCCGCGGCTGGTTGACCTTCCCGCTTCCGCGCCGCTTAATGCCGCCATGTTCGGATTGCCCTCGATTCAGAAACTCATCGTCCTCGCCGCGGTCGTCGCCGCCGTCTGGTATGGCTTCAAGTTCCTCGGCCGCCTGCAGAAGGCGCGCGAGGAAGAGGCGCGGCTGCGCGAGTCGCAGGGCGGCAAGCCGGCGCGCAAGGCCGGCGCCCCGAAGGACGGCGCCAAGGGCAAATCTCAAGGCGGGCAGGTCGAAGACCTGGTGCAGTGTCCTTCCTGCGGCGCCTACGTCCAGGCCGGCAGCACCTGCGACTGCGGCCGCAAGAGCTGATCCTCAGCCCCTGGGCATCGTTTGATTCTCACCCTTCCGCGAAGGCCAGGCGCAGTCCCAGGCCACCCAGGGCGAGGGCGAATCCGCGCCGCAGCAGGGTCATGACGCCGGGGCGCCCGACCACCTGGGCCCGGGCGAAGGCGGCCAGCAGCCCGTAGCCGATGAAGACCACCAGCGTCAGCCCCATGAAGACCAGGCCCAGCCCGGCCATCTGCCAGGCGAGGCCGCCGGCGGCGGGGTCGACGAACTGTGGCAGGAAGGCGAGGAAGAAGATCGACAGCTTGGGGTTCAGCAGGTTGAGGGTGATGCCCCGGCCGAGGATGCGCCCCATGCGCTGCGAGACCTCCTGGCCCCGGGCCTGATCGGGCAGCGGCAGGGCGCCGCTTTCCCGCCAGGCGCTCCAGGCCAGGTAGAGCAGGTAGGCGACGCCGGCATATTTCAGCAGTTGGAAGGCCAGGGCGCTGGCGTGGATCACCGCGGCCAGCCCCAGGACCGAGGCCGCGATATGCGGCACGATGCCCAGGGTGCAGCCCAGGGCGGCGATGACGCCGGCCCGGGCGCCCAGGCCCAGGCCGCTGGCCAGGGTGTAGATCACGCCCGTGCCCGGGGCGATGACGACGACGAGGCAGGTGACCAGGAATTCGAGGGACAATTCGGGGGACATGAGGACGGCTCCGGGCGGGGCAAAGCGCCACTGTGGCGTCTTGCCGCGGCGAAATCCAGCGGGCTTGCCGGGCCTGCCCGAAACCGCCCGCCATTCCGGGCGAAACCGGAGAATCCCACGGCTTGATTCGGGGTGGGCCCCCCGCTAAGGTGCGCCGCGCTTCGCGGTGCAGCAATCCGCGGCGTTTCAAACCGCCTGAGCCCCTATGCCACACGCCAATCCGGACACCTGCTTTCAGCGCCTGATCCTCCGCCTGCAGGACTTCTGGGCGCGCCAGGGCTGCGTCATCCTGCAGCCCTACGACATGGAGGTCGGGGCCGGCACCTTCCATCCGGCGACCACCCTGCGCGCGCTGGGGCCGGGCAGTTGGAAGGCGGCCTACGTGCAGCCCTCGCGCCGGCCCACCGACGGGCGCTACGGCGAGAACCCCAACCGGCTGCAGCACTACTACCAGTTCCAGGTCATCCTGAAGCCCTCGCCGGCCAACAGCCAGGAGCTCTACCTGGATTCGCTGAGGGCCATCGGCATCGACCCGCTGGCGCACGACATCCGCTTCGTCGAGGACGACTGGGAAAGCCCGACCCTGGGCGCCTGGGGCCTGGGCTGGGAGGTCTGGTGCGACGGCATGGAGGTCAGCCAGTTCACTTACTTCCAGCAGGTCGGCGGCATCGACTGCAACCCGGTCTCCACCGAGCTGACCTACGGGCTGGAGCGCCTCATCATGTACGTGCAGGGCGTCGAGAACGTCTACGACCTGGACTGGGACGGCGTGCCCAAGGACCAGGGCGGCAAGACCTACGGCGACGTCTACCTGGCCGCCGAGCAGCAGTTCTCCGCCTTCAACTTCGAGGCCGCGTCCACCGGCATCCTGTTCCAGCACTTCAAGGACGCCGAGGCCGAGTGCCAGGCGATCCTCGCCTTCGCCGGGCGCGAGGGCCGGCCCATGCCGCTGCCGGCCTATGACCAGTGCATGAAGGCCAGCCACGTCTTCAACCTGCTGGACGCGCGCGGCGTCATCTCCGTGACCGAGCGCCAGGCCTACATCGGCCGCGTGCGCGCGCTGGCCAAGGCCTGCTGCGAGGCCTGGGTCGCGACCCAAACCTCCGATGCCCAGGGGGACGCGGGCTGATGGCCGAGCTGCTGGTCGAGATCTTTTCCGAAGAGATCCCCGCGCGCATGCAGGCGCGCGCCGCCGGCGAGTTGAAGCGCCTGGTCACCGAGGGGCTGAAGGCCGCCAACCTCTCCTTCGACAAGGCCGAGGCCTATGCGACGCCGCGCCGCCTGGCGCTGGTGGTCGACGGCCTGCCGGCGCAGCAGCCCGACCTGACCGAGGAGAAGAAGGGCCCGAAGTACGGCGCCCCGGCCAAGGCGATCCAGGGCTTCATGAAGGCCAACGGCATCAAGTCGCTGGATAAGGAAGCCGAGCTGCGCCAGACCGACAAGGGCGATTTCTATTTCGTCGTGCGGCAGATTGCCGGGCGGCCCAGCGCCGAGGTGCTGCCGGAGATTCTGGCCAAGGCCCTGACCGATCTGCCCTGGCCCAAGTCCATGCGCTGGGCGACCGACACGCAGCGTTGGGTGCGCCCGCTGCATGGTATCCTCGCCGTCTTCGACGGCAAGCCGTTGAAGGGCGCGCTGGCCATGGCCGAGGGGCGCGAGGTCGCCTTCGGCAATACGACCCGGGGCCACCGCTTCCTGGCGGCCGACGCCTTCGAGGTGTCCGGCTTCGCCGACTACCGCGCGAAGCTGGCCGAGGCCAAGGTGGTGCTGGACCCCGCCGAGCGGCGCACGACGATCGCACAGCAGGCCGAAGCGCTGACCAAGGGCGCGGGCATCGCGCTGAAGGCCGATGACGGCCTGCTGGACGAGGTGACGGGGCTGGTCGAGTGGCCGCAGGTGCTGATCGGCCGCATCGACGAAGGCTTCATGGACCTGCCGGCCGAGGTGCTTTCCACCACCATGCGCGCGCACCAGAAGTACTTCTCGACCGAGACGCCGGACGGCAGCCTGGCCGATCGTTTCCTGGTCGTCGCCAACATGGAGGCCGCGCCGGACAGCGCGCGCGCCAAGACCATCGTCGCCGGCAACGAGCGCGTGCTGCGCGCGCGCCTGGCCGACGCCCGCTTCTTCTGGGACCAGGACCGCCAAAATCCGCTGTCCGCGCGTGTGCCGGCGCTGAAGGACATCGTCTTCCATGCCAAGCTCGGCACCGTCGCCGAGAAGGTCTCGCGCTTGGAGAGCCTGGCCGCCGAGATCAGCACCTACGTGCCCGGCGCCGACCGCGACGAGGCGCGCTCGGCCGCGCGGCTGGCCAAGGCCGACCTCGTCACCGGCATGGTCGGCGAGTTCCCCGAGCTGCAGGGCGTCATGGGCCGCTACTACGCGCTGAACGACGGCGAGGCGCCGGCGGTGGCCGAAGCCGTGGCCGAGCACTATGCCCCGTTGGGCCCCAACGACGCCTGCCCCTCGGCGCCGGTCAGCGTCTGCGTCGCCCTGGCCGACAAGATCGACACCCTCGTCGGCTTCTGGATGATCGACGAGAAGCCGACGGGCTCCAAGGACCCCTATGCGCTGCGCCGCGCCGCGCTGGGCGTCATCCGGCTCGTCGTCGAAAACAAGCTGCGTCTGCCTTTGATCAAAGTCTTCGCCGCTGCCCAGGGCAAATATGCCGGCCTCTCGGCGCCGGACGTCGCTGGCGAACTGCTCGACTTCTTCGGCGAGCGCCTGAAAGTGGTGCTGCGCGACCAGGGGGTGCGCCATGACCTCATCACCGCGGTCATGGCTGCCGAGGTTGAGGACGACCTCGTCCGCCTCTTGGCGCGGGTCGACGCGCTGAAGTCGTTCCTCGAAACGGACGATGGCGCCAACCTGCTGGTCGCTTACCGCCGCGCCGCCAACATCGTGCGCATTGAGGAAAAGAAGGATAAGCGTGGCTACGAAGGCGCGGTCGAAGCGGGCGCTCTGGCGCAGGAAGAGGAGAGAATCCTTTTTTCTCACCTCTCCGATGCCGCCGAGGGTGCGCAGAGCGCGTTGGGCTCGGAGGACTTCACCATGGCGATGGAGACCATGGCGCGGCTGCGCCAGCCGGTCGACGCTTTCTTCGACGCGGTGACGGTAAACGCGGAGGACGCGTCCTTGCGGGAGAATCGGTTGAATCTCCTCAGCGCCATCGGCGCCACGCTTGCCGCGGTGGCGGATTTCTCGAAGATCGAAGGCTAACCACGAAGAGGCGGCGACAAGCCGTCCCCGGATCAGGACTACGCGATGGGGCTTATTCCCCAAGGCACTAACTGGCAGGAAAACGGAAAGCACGCGATGACCAAGTGGGTGTACAGCTTCGGCGGCGGCGCCGCCGACGGCCGGGCCGAAATGAAGGAACTGCTGGGCGGCAAGGGCGCCAACCTGGCGGAGATGTCCTCTCTCGGACTGCCGGTGCCGCCCGGCTTTACCATCACCACCGAAGTCTGCACCTACTTCTACGCCAACGAACGGCGCTATCCGGACGACCTGGAGGCGCAGGTCAACGAAGCCCTGGCCAAGATCGAGGAAACCGTCGGCGCCAGGTTCGGCGACACCAAGGCGCCGCTGCTGATCTCCGTGCGCTCCGGCGCGCGGGCCTCCATGCCGGGCATGATGGACACGGTCCTGAACCTCGGCCTCAACGACGAGACCGTGCAGGGCCTGGCCAGGGCGGCCAACGATCAGCGCTTCGCTTACGACAGCTACCGCCGCTTCATCCAGATGTTCGGCGACGTGGTGCTGGGCGTCGACCATCACCATTTCGAGGAGATCCTCGAACTGGCCAAGGAAGACCGCGGCTACATGCTCGATACCGAGCTTTCCGCCGACGACTGGGCCAAGGTCATCGAGGACTACAAGGCCAAGGTGCTGGCTGAGACCGGCGAACCCTTCCCGCAGGACCCCAAGGACCAGATCTGGGCCGCCATCGGCGCCGTCTTCGGCTCCTGGATGAACCAGCGCGCCATCACCTACCGCCGCCTGAACGGCATTCCGGCGGAGTGGGGCACGGCGGTGAACCTGCAGGCCATGGTCTTCGGCAACATGGGCGACGACTGCGCCACCGGCGTCGCCTTCACCCGCGATCCCTCCACCGGCGACAATGCCTTCTATGGCGAGTATCTGGTCAACGCCCAGGGCGAAGACGTTGTGGCGGGTATCCGCACGCCGCAGAATCTCACCCTGCGCGGCAAGGAGCTGAACAATTCCAAGCTGCCGGCCATGGAAGAGGTGATGCCGGAGGTCTTCAAACAACTCGACGACGTGCGCCATGTGCTGGAGCGGCACTACAAGGAGATGCAGGATCTCGAGTTCACGGTGCAGCGCGGCACGCTCTACATGCTGCAGACCCGCACCGGAAAGCGCACGGCGCCGGCGGCCTTGAAGATCGCCGTCGACATGGTCGGCGAGGGCCTCATCACCGAGGCCGAGGCGATTCAGCGGCTCGACCCCAACTCGCTCGATCAGCTCCTCCATCCGACGCTCGACCCCAAGGCCGAGCGCAAGGTCATCGCCCGCGGCCTGCCGGCCTCGCCGGGCGCCGCCTCGGGCAAGATCGTCTTCACCGCCGACGCCGCGGAGGCGCAGGCCAACGACGGCGAGCGCGTCATCCTCTGCCGTACCGAGACCTCGCCGGAGGACATCCACGGGATGCACGCCGCGGCCGGCATTCTGACCACGCGCGGCGGCATGACCAGCCACGCCGCCGTGGTGGCGCGCGGCATGGGCCGCGCCTGCGTGGCCGGTGCCGGCGAACTGCGCATCGACCACAAGAGCGGCGTCATGCGGGTGCGCGACCTGGAATTCAAGGAGGGCGATCTTATCACCCTCGACGGTTCGACCGGCGAGGTCATGCAGGGCGCCGTGCCGACGGTGCAGCCGGAGCTCTCCGGAGACTTCGCCACCGTCATGGAGTGGGCCGACAAGTACCGCACCATGGGCGTGCGGGTGAACTGCGATACGCCGCAGGAAGCCAAGGTGGCGGTGAAGTTCGGCTGCGAGGGCATCGGTCTGTGCCGCACCGAGCATATGTTCTTCGATGCCGGGCGCATCGTCGCCATGCGCGAGATGATTCTCGCGGACAGCAGCGAGCAGCGCCGCCGCGCGCTGGACAAGCTGCTGCCCTACCAGCGCGAGGATTTCATCGCCCTGTTCAAGGAAATGGCCGGCCGTCCGGTCACCATTCGCCTGCTCGACCCGCCGCTGCACGAGTTTCTGCCGCACGAGGATGCGGCGGTGCTGGAGGTGGCCGAGGCGTCGGGCCTGACGGTGGAACATGTCCGCGCCCGCTCGCTGAAGCTGGTCGAGACCAATCCCATGCTCGGCCATCGCGGCTGCCGCCTGGGTATCACCTATCCGGAAATCTACGAGATGCAGGCCCGCGCCATCTTCGAGGCCGTGGCCGCGGTGGAAAAGGAAACCGGCACCTCCGTCGAACCCGAAGTGATGATCCCCCTGATCTCCGTGAAGAAGGAGTTCGAGGTGCTGCGCGAACTGGTCGACAAGGTGGCCGAGGACGTGCGCAAGTCGGAAGGCGTCGAGATCAAGTACCTCGTCGGCACCATGATCGAGCTGCCGCGGGCCTGCCTGCGGGCCGCCGAGATCGCCGAGGGCGCCGAGTTCTTCTCCTTCGGCACCAATGACCTGACGCAGACCACTTTCGGCCTGTCCCGCGACGACGCCGGGAATTTCCTGGGCGCCTACGAGCAGCGTGGCCTGATCGACCAGGATCCCTTCATCTCGCTGGACCCCGAAGGCGTCGGCGAGCTGATGTTGATCGGCGCCGAGCGCGGCCGCACCACCCGCCCGGACATCAAGCTGGGCATCTGCGGCGAGCACGGCGGCGACCCGGCCTCCATCGCCTTCTGCCAGACCGTGCCTCTGGACTACGTCTCCTGCTCGCCCTACCGCGTGCCCATCGCCCGCTTGGCGGCAGCGCAGGCGGCGCTGGCCAGGAAGAACGCTTAAGGCCGCCGCAGGTCGGCCAGGTAGCTGTTGGCCCGGCGGCTTTCTTCGTAGGCGGCCGGGTCGATCTCCGCGAAGAGCAGGGCGGGTTCGTTGCCGTCCGACGCGGCAAGGCAGCGGCCGTCCGGGGCGGCGATGCACGACAGGCCGGCGTAGCCGAAGCGCGCGTCCCGGCCGGCGTGGTTGGCGTAGATCACGAAGATCTGGTTCTCGAAGGCGCGCACCGGCACGACCTGCGTGGCGATGAAGCCTGCGTAGGGGCCCTCCGGCAGCGCCGTCGGCACCACGATGACCTCGGCACCGGCCTCGGCGAGGCGGCGCACGTTTTCCGGAAACTCCACGTCGTAGCAGATCAGGAAACCGAGCTTGAGGCCGCCCCAGTCCGCAATCGCGGGGCGGACCTCTCCCGGCGTGAAGAGCGCGCGCTCGTAGTCGCCGTAGAGGTGGGTCTTGCGGTAGACCGCGGGCGCCAGGCCGGGGGCCGCCATCGCCAGGGAATTGAATACGTCATCGCCGTCGCGTTCGGCGAAGCCGGCGGCCACCGCGAGGCCGTGGCGGGCGGCGATGCTGGCGAGGCGTGCGACCTGCGGACCCGCGGCGGGCTCGGCGAGATCGCGGATCGCCTCGCCGGCGCCATAGCCGGTGGTCGCCAGTTCCGGGGCGATGAGCAGTTCGGCGCCTTGAGCGGCGGCCTGCGCGGCGGCCTCCTCAATGGTTTGCAGGTTGGCCTCGACCGCGCCGGTGGCGGCCTGCATCTGCAGCAGCGCGGCCTTCATGTCCGTTCGTCCGAGGACCAGGCGCCCAGCAGGCGCGGCAGGTCGCCGTAGCGGGCGACCAGGCCGAAGACCGCCGCGGCGATGGCGACGAAGAAGATCGAGACCGCGGCCATGGTCGGCGTATAGCCGTAGCGCAGGGCGTTGAAGATCTTGATCGGCAGGGTTTCCAGGGTGAAGCCGACCGTCATGTAGGCGACGATGTACTCGTTCAGCGAGAGGACGAAGGCGAAGGCGTAGCCGGAGACGAGATAAGGCGTGATGAGCGGCAGGATGACGCTGCGGAAGACCTGGCCGTCGCCGGCGCCCATGGTGGCCGCCGCCTCGACCAGGGATCGGTCGATGGAGGCGAAGCCGAGGGAAAGCGTGACCAGCGGCAGGGTCACGAAGAAGATGGCGTGGCTGATGACCGCGGTCCAGGGCTCGCCATAGGCGCCGGCGGTGGCCCAAAAGGATAGAAAGCCGAGCGCGGTGATCACCGGGGGCAGCAGGAAGGGGGCGATGCCCAGGAACTGGAAGACCCGCGCCCAGGGCGCGACGCGGCGCCAGAGGAACCAGGCCAGCGGCATGGCGATGGCCACCGCCAAGGCGGCGGAGAGGGCGGCGACGCCGATGGAGGCGAAGAGCGCGGCGCGCCAGTCGCCGGCGGCGAAGATTTCCGCATACCAGGCAAGAGAAAAGCCCTGCGGCGGGAACAGCAGCGACTTCTTCTCGTTCACCGAGACGCCGGCCACCACCACCAGGGGGGCAGCCAGGAAGAGGGCGATCAGCGCCATGTAGCCGTTGCGCAGCCAGACCGGGGTCACGACGGAGGCCTCCTCATGCCTGCAGTTCCCGCCGTCCGCCGACGAGCAGGGTCAGCCCCACCAGCGCCAGGGAAATGAGCACTAGGAAGACCGCCATGGCCGCGGCGAAGGGCATGTTGGATTGGTAGATCGCCTGGTCGGTGATGAGGACCGAAAGAGTCCAGTGCTGCGGGCGCCCGAGAATCTGCGGCAGCAGGTAGGAGCCGAGGGCGAAAACGAAGACCATGATCAAAGTGGCGACGATGGTGTTGCGCGAAGCCGGAATGACCACGTCGAAGAAGCCGCGCAGCGGCGAGGCACCGAGGGTGCGCGAGGCCTCCAGCAGGGTCGGCTCCAGGCGGATCAGCGCCGGGTAGAGCACCAGGATCGTGTAAGGCAGGGCCTGGTAAACCATGCCTGTCAGCACCGCGCCGAAGCCGGGCAGCAGCGCCGTCGGCTGCTCCATGAGGCCGAGCGCGGTCAGGAGGTTGGTGATCCCCGCGGTGCGCGAGAAGAGCGTCGACCAGGCAAAGCCGATGATGACTTCCGAGAGGGAGAGCACCGAGAGCAGTGCGACCAGCCAGGCGATCTGCACGGAGCGCGCCCGGCAGGTCAGGAAGTAAGTGAAGGGGTAGGCCAGAACCACGCAGCAGACGGCGACGCAGGCCGCCAGCAGCAGCGAGAAACCGAGCACCCTGCCGAAGAAGAAGCTGAGGAAGCGCTGGTAGTTGTCGAGAACGAAGTCGGTGGTGTAGAAGCCGCCTTGCTCGCGCTGGAAGAAGCTGACGGCGATCATGATCCCGAAAGGGATGACGAAGAACACCAGCAGCATCAGTGCCGGGAAGATCAGCGGCGCCAGGTCGGCGAGGCTGTGCGGCTTGTCCCGTCTCATTGCTTCAACACCACGCAGGCGTCCGGCGGCAGCGCCACGCCCACCTCATCGCCGGCTGCGACCCCGGGCCGCTCGCGCGGCGGGGTGACCACGGTCACGGTGGTGCCGGCGACTTCGACGAAGATCTCCACCGTTCCGCCCAGGTCGCGCAGGAAGGTGACGCGGCCGGTCAGCGCGCAGTCGCCCGGCGCCGTGAGGCGGACGTCCTCCGGACGGATCGACAGGCGCGCGTTGTCCTGCCCTTCCGGCAGGGCGAGGTCCGGCAGGACGTGGCCGGCGATGGCCGCCTGGCCGTTGTGCCGCGTCAGCTCCAGCAGGTTGGTGGAGCCGATGAAGTCGGCGACGAAGCTGTCCGCGGGGCTCCGGTAGATCTCCACCGGCGGTGCGGCCTGGCGGATACGGCCTTCGCTCATCACCACCACCAGGTCGGCCATGGTCATGGCCTCGCGCTGGTCGTGGGTGACGACAATGGTGGTAATGCCGAGCTGCTGCTGAAGCTGGCGCAGTTCTACCTGCATGGCCTCGCGCAGCTTTGCGTCGAGGGCCGAGAGCGGTTCGTCGAGCAGGAAAAGGCGCGGCGACACCGCCAGGGCGCGGGCAATGGCGACACGTTGGCGCTGGCCGCCGGAAAGCTTGCTGACCGGGCGTTCGGCGTAGCCCGGCAGATGCACCAGGGCCAGCAGTTCCTCCACTCGCGCGCGTTGCTCCGCTTTGGGCAGGCCGCGGATGCGCAGGGCGTAGGAGATATTGTCGCCGACGTTCAGGTGCGGAAAAAGCGCCAGCGACTGGAACACCATGCCGAAGTCGCGCTTATGGGTCGGCACCCCGGTGATGTCGCCGCCGTCCAGCAGGATGCGCCCGGCGCTGGGGTCCTCCAGGCCGGCGATCATGCGCAACAGGGTCGTCTTGCCGCAGCCCGAGGGGCCGAGCAGGCACACGAAGGTGCCGTGGGGCACGTTGAGAGCCACATCGTCGACCGCGGCAACGTTACCGAAGTGCTTGGTGATGCCCTCGAGAGAGAGACCCGACATGCTGTGTCCGCCGCTTTGGTTGTATCGGACGGTGGCGGGGGCGCCGGTCCTGCCGGCTGCCCCCCTTCATGAAGCGACCGTCAGCCGACGATCAGCTCGGTCCACTTCTGATTCAACCAGTCCGACTTGCCCTGATAGAGGTCGTAGCGCGGGATGATCGGATCGATGTCGGAGGAAACCGATGCGAACTCGTCGTCGCTCAGGTCGAGCAGGCTGCGCTTCACCGTCGGGGCGGTTCCGACCTTGCGGGACATCGTGGCCTGGATCGAGGACTGGCTCATGTAGTCGATGAAGATGTGCGCTTCGTCGTTCTTTTTCGACGCCCGCGAGAGCGCCCAGCAGCCGCTGTCCAGGATGCCGCCCTCCTTGGGGAAGGTGGAGCGCACCGGATGGCCGTCGGCGGCGGCGAGGCCCGTCACGTCGTGATAGTACTGTCCCATGGGGATCTCGCCGGACTTCAGCGCCTGTTCGAACTGTGCCTCGTCGCGGTACCACAGGCGGACGTTCGGCTTCACCTCCGCCAGCTTCTCGAAGGCCTTGATGAGGCCCTCCTCGCTGTCCAGCGCGGCGGTGCCGCCCATGAAGGTCTTGGCCGTCACCTCCAGCAGGAAGGAGTTGGAGACCAGGGCCAGCAGGCCCAGTTTGTCCGCATTGGCCGGGTTCCACAGCTCCGCCCAGGACGTCGGTGCCTGCGGGAAGACGTTGGTGTTGGAAACCAGGGTGATGTACCAGGCAACCGCCCCGATGCCGGCGACGCGGCCGTCGGTGTAGCGATTCACGAAGGTCGGGATCAGGTTCTCGGCGTTGGGCAGGCGCTTCAGGTCCAACGCGGCCCAGAGGTCGGTCGACTGGCCCTTCAGCATGGCGACCTGGGACATCATGGAGATGTCGGCCGGGGCGCGCCCCGCGCGCGCGGCTTGCTCCAGTTGCACCAGCCAGGCTTCGCCGGTCGGCTCCGCGACCGACTCGACGGCGATGCCGGTCGCCGCGGTGAAGTCCGGGAAGATGTGCTTGTCGAAGGAGTCCTTGAAGTAGCCGCCATAGACGCCGACCTTCAAGGAACGGTCCTGCGCGCGCAGGACCGAGGGCATGGCCAGGAGGCCGGCGCCGGCAAGTCCGCCGGCCACCACGCTGCGGCGGCTGACGCCCGCTTTAAGGATCTTTTTGCTCATTTTTTGCTTCCTCCACTGTCGTTGCCGTGGCCGCTTCATGCGGCTTATCGGTTGAAACCCGTTCACTCGTTACAAGGCTTTGGCCCCGGGCGGGTCAGGCGAGGCGGGGGCTGTAGACCATCAAGCTCAATATCTCGAACAACACCTGCGCGCCGGCCTGCGCGGTATTGGTCGTGGTGTCGTACTGCGGCGCCACCTCGACGACGTCGCCGCCGATGATGTTCAGCCCCTTGAGGCCGTGCAGGATCGCCAGAACCTCGCGGGTCGTCAGGCCGCCGACCTCCGGCGTGCCGGTGCCCGGCGCGAAAGCCGGGTCGATGCCGTCGATGTCGAAGGAGATATAGGTCGGGCCGTCGCCGACGACCTCCAGCGCCTTCTCGATGACGGCGGGAATGCCCATCTGGGGCACTTCCTCGGCATGGATCACGGTCATGCCGCTGTCGACGGAGAATTCCCAGAGATATTCGGCGGAGCCGCGGATGCCGATCTGCACCGTGCGGGTCGGGTCCAGCACGCCGTCCAGCACCGCGTTGCGGAAGGGGCCGCCGTGATGGAACTTGGTGTGGTCGAAGGCGCCGCCGGTATCGCAATGCGCGTCGATGTGGATCATGCCGACCGGCTGGTCCTTGCCGATGGCCTTCATGATCGGGTGGGTGATGGAGTGGTCGCCGCCGACCGAGAGCGGCACCACGCCCGCGGCGTGGACCTTTTGGTAGTAGCGCTCGATGTCGTCGAGGCTGCCTTCCAGGCGGTAGCGGCTGGCGAAGGGCACGTCGCCCAGGTCGGCGACGCGCAGATCGTAGACCGGCGCGCACTCCAGAACGTGGTTGTAGGGGCCGATGCGCTCGATGTCGCGGATCGCGCGGGGGCCGAAGCGGGCGCCGGGGCGGTTGGTGACGCCCAGATCCATGGGGACGCCGATCAGCGCGACCTGCAGGTCGCCGAAGTCGGGGTCGGCCGGGTCGACGTCGCGCTGGGGGGCGTCGAGCAGGGTGCAGATGCCGGCGTAGGGCGCCATGCGCGTGCCGGTCTTGTCGAAGATCTTGTTGGCGACCTTCTGAAAGGCCGGATCGAAGAGGTCGCCGCCGTGACCCTGGCCGTACTTCTCCCGGAGAGAGTCCAGTTTTTCCCGATCCCACGTCATTCGTTCGCCACCCCGTAAGAACCTCGCGCCGTATCACGCAAAATACTGCTGATTTCGCGTTGCGACCGCAATTGACATTGTTGTAGCGTTTTTTGTGAGAAATTTTCACAATGGATTTCGCCATGTCCGCCCGCCTGCCGCCCCTCAACCCGCTGCGTGCTTTCGAGGCGGCGGCCCGCCACGGCTCGGTGACCCGCGCCGCCAGGGAATTGAACGTCACCCACGGCGCCGTCAGCCATCAGATCCGCAGCCTGGAGGCGGCCTTGAAGGTGACGCTGCTGGAACGCGGTGCACGGCGCGTCCGCCTGACGCCGCACGGCGCGGCGCTGCTGCCGACGCTGACCGTCGCGTTCCAGGAGATCGCCGCCGCCACCGCACGCATGACGCGCCCGACCACTGGCGGCGATCTGGTGGTGAGCTGCGTCCCGGCGCTGCTCTCGCTTTGGCTCATTCCCCGCCTGGGCCGCTTCTCCGAGCAGTTTCCGGGCATCCGCCTGCGGGTGCTGGGCTCCAACGACCCCGCGGATGTCTTCGACCCCGATATCGACATCTGCATCCGCTACGGCCAGGGTGAGTGGAACGATTGCTGGGTGCGGGAGTGGGCGGAGATCGAGCTCTTCCCCGTGGCCAGCCCGACGCTGCTGAACATGCGGCCGCTGCGCTCGGTGAAGGACTTGGCGGACCACGTCATTCTGCATGCCGACGGCGGGCGGGAATGGCAGACCTGGCAGACGGCGGCCAAGGCGCTGGAGTTGGAGCGCGGGCCGCATCACTTCATGGGCGATGCGCGCCTGGCCATGGATGCGGCCCTGGCCGGCAACGGCGTGGCCCTGGGCGACAACATGACCGCCAGCCGCCTCATGGCCAACGGCAGCCTGGTGGCGCCTTTCGACCTGGCGGTGCCGGCGGTCGACCGCTTCTACGTCGCCTGCCGCAACGAGGTGAAGGCGGCGCCCATCGTCAGTGTCTTCATCGACTGGCTGTTCGCCGCCCACGATGAAGAGGACGCGAGGGCCGAGATCCAGGCCACCGCGCGGCGCAGCCTGCGTCGCCGCGGCAAGACCGCTTAGGCGCCCGGCGGTCCGGCTTGCGCAAGGCCCTGGCGCCACATCGCCGCTTCCTTGTCGCGGCGCTTGCGCAGGCCCTCGCTGCCGGGCCAGAGGCGCTTCATGCGCTCGAACTCGGCGGCGACCTCGTCCAACGCGCCGCCGGCGATGTGGTCGCGGATCGCCTTCATCTCGCGCCGGCTGTCGCCGCTCAGCTTGGTGCCGCGGTTGTAGACCAGGCTGACCAGGGCGCCGCGGCATAGCGGCGGCAGCTTCGCCAGATCGCCGTAGCAGCTTTCGGTTTGCTCGATACCGCGCGGCAATGCGCGCTTCACGAAGACCTTCCAGGCGGCGTGGAAGGGAATGCGCAGGTTCGACAAGGCGTTGACGGCGCCCTGGCTGCCCTTCTTGCCCAGGTGCGGGCGCAGGGCGTCCATCTGTGCCGGCGTCAGGATGCCGGTCCAGTCGGCCTCGAAGTCCTGCGGTTCCTGAAAGCGCAGGTCGTAGCCGACGCCGATGGTGACGCCGCTGGCCTCGCCCGGAAAGTGCGGCATTGCGACGTGCTCGTCGTAGAACTTCCGGCCGCCGACCTCCTCGCGCACGATGAAGGTCACCGCCTCCGTAGGGATGATGCCGGAAGGCTCGGGCTGGTTTTCCAGCCACTGCCAGGTGGCGGCGTCGGCCGCGCCGTTGACCGGCAGGCCGGCGAGCATCTGGGCTTCGCGCAGGGCCCCTTCGGTGCCGCCGCCGAAGTCGCCGTCGGTGCTCAACAGGGCGCCGACGCGGTTCAGCAGGGCCTGCAGGGCCTCGACCTCGGCGCCCTTGGCGCCGCGTTCGAGCCGGTTGTGGGGTTCGGTTGCGGGTAGGGCCATGACGCGTTCCTCCCATCTGGTGGCGGCACAGGATGATCCTTGCCTGAGATGCCATTTAATACCGTCGATTGCAAAATTCGCAATATCTCGGGGGTGGCAGGAGAAGGTCAAAGAAGAGGTAGGGCTTTTGGGCGCCGGGTCCGGCGGGCCTCAGCCGGCTTTCTCGAAGACCGCCTGCACGACGGCGATGCGGTCCTCGAAGAGGCTGCGCCGCAGGTTGGCCACCATCTCGGCGAAGGAAGGGCCGAGGATGATGGCCGGGCCGGAAGGTCCCCGACCCGGTTTGGGGCCGGCGGTCTGCGCGGCCACGGCCTTCTCGCTCCAGACTTTGGCTTCGGCGGTCAGGTCGCGCCAGTGGCGCTGCTTCAGGCCGCTGGCGAGGACGGTCTCGCGCACGCCTTCCGGCGCCGTCAGGTGGCTCCATTCGGCGCTGGACGCCCAGGGCACGGGAAAGTAAGGCGCGCCGGCCGGACCCGCCATGACGTCGTAGAGCCCGAAGCGCCCGCCGGGTTTCAACACGCGGGCGACCTCGCGGTAAAGGCGTGCCTTGTCGGCGATGTTCATGGCCGCGTGCTGGGTCCAGACCAGATCGAAGCCGGCCTCGGCTAAGGGCAGGGCCAGGCCGTCGGCGCAGACGAAGGCGGTCTGCCGGGACAGCCCGACGCGGGCGCTGAGCTCGCCGGCGGTGCGGCAGTAGACCTCGGTCAGGTCCAGGCCGACCACGCGGCAGCCGCGATGGGTCGCCAGCCAGCGCGCCGGACCGCCGATGCCGCAGCCGAGGTCCAGCACCAGTTGCCCGGTCTGGGGGTTCAGAAGCTGCGCCAGCTCGGCCGTGGCCTGATGGCCGCGGCTGTGGAATTGATCGTAGGGGGAGAGGTCTTCGGCGGTGAGCCGGTCGAGGTCCTTACCCTCGGCCGTAAGCGTGGAGAGGATGCGGCCTGTCAGCGCGCCTTCCCGGGCGTAGTGCTGTGCGACGGAGGGTAATTGGCTCATCGGTGAGGCGAGCATGGCACCGGCGGGGCAGAGCCTGCAAGCCCTTGCGCTTGCCGCGCTTCATCTGGTCGCGTCGCATCGTTTGATTGCCCTCAGGTGTCTTCGGCCCCCGACATCGTCAGATGTCCTCGGCCCCCGACATCGTCAGATGTCCTCGGCCCCCGACATCGTCAGATGTCCTCGGCCAACGTGTTGGTGTTGACCTCGGCCAGGTGGATGGCCTCGGTGAGCAGTTGGGCGATCTCCAGGTTGTTCTCCATCACCGCCTTGGCCTCGGGGCGCGGATCGTCGCCGTAGTTCGCCATGCGCACCAGGATCTCGGCGCGGATCTCCGTGAGGATCTCCTCGGTGCGCTTGCCGTCCGGGTTGTCGTGCGACACCAGGTGCTTGAAGGTCATGAATTCCATCCTTGCGCCCTCGGCGCTCTGTGCTGCCGCGCAGTATCCGACCTTAAGACTTAACAAAGGTTAACGGATTACCCCTGCCGGCGCATTTCGGTATGTGGTTTGCAACCTGTGATATAAGGAGGCATGGTCGATACTGCCGCCGAACAGAAAGAGATGAACCCCGCGAACGGCCCCGATGGCCCACTGTGGCGCCTCGCGCGCCTGCACCCGGGCCTCGTAATGCTATTTTACTTCGCGGCAGGATTTGGCGGCGCGCTTTGGGACGAGATGCTCCAAAGAACCGGTGCCGTTGCTCAGGTTCTGACTGGCCCGGTCGTACTGCTCCTGCTGCAGTCCTATCCGTTGTTCGTCATCCTGCTCGTTTCCGGCCGATTCGCGTCCTCCTCACCACGGGGACTGCGTCTGCCTGTCGCAGCCTTCATCTATGTCGGAATCGGCGGCCTGTTCGTTTTACTTGTTGGCTACCTGGTTACCGGCAGTGCGTATGAGGTCCCAACTGCAGCACGGTACGTCGCGGGCAGCATGGCGGCGCTGTTCGGCGTGGCATGGTTCTACCTGTGGATCGCCGCTTCGGTAAGGCTGCTCGAGGCGGAGAAAGGCCTGTACTATGGTGGGCTCCAGGCTTTCGGAACCTTCCTTCTCTTCTTGTATCTCCCGTTCTTCGGTGCGTTCTTCCTGCATCGGCGTATCAGGTCGCTCGTCAGACGCTTCGAGTACGGCGATCCCATGATCGTGAACCCGCCGTTGGAAGCATTGAAGATCGAGCGGCAGGCCGGCGGGCACCTTTCCCTGCTGCTGACCGAGCGGATGGTTTTTGAAGACTTCGGACGCTACGCGGAAGAACTGATGCGCCGGCTCGACGGCAAGGTAACAGAGAAGGGTTATGCCGCTGGCATGCACATCTGGAACGTCAAGATCGAGACGCTACCGTTTCGCCTGGTCTATGACGAGTTCCCCAATGGTGTGACCTTGGAATCGGAGAGCCATGCCGGCGACATGCTGTTGAGCAAGCTGCAGAAGCGGCTGACGCACTCCGCCTGAGCGCACAAAGAAACAGGGCCGCCCGCAAGAGGCGGCCCGAGGATAGGGCTTGGGAAACAAATGCGTTGAGGCTAAGCCCCGCGCGGACTACTTGCCGCGCTGTATGGTGATCTTCTTGGCCTTCTTCTGCGCCGACTTCACCTTGGGCAGGTCGATGGTCATGATGCCGTCCTTGAAGGCGGCGCTGATCTTCCCTTCGTCGACCTCGCTGGGCAGGGTGAAGGAGCGGCGGAAGCTGCCGAAGGAGCGCTCGCGGCGGTGATAGTTCTCCTCCTTGACCTCCTTCTCCTCCTTCTTCTCGCCGGAGATGGTCAGCATGTTGTCGGCGAAGGTAACCTCGATGTCCTTCTCGGTCATGCCGGGCAGCTCGGCGGTCACGTGGTAGGCCTTGTCGTCCTCACTGGTGTCGACGCGTACGTCGAAGGCCATCGCACCACCGTTTTCGCGCAGCAGCGAGGTGCTGCCCAGGCCGTTCCAGAAGCTTTCGAAAACGCGGTCGACCTCCCGCTGCAGATCGCTCAGCGCCGGAGTTCCGCTTTTGCCGTGATGCCATGGGGCTAAATCTCTGAGAGCCATTCCTAACCTCCTGTGAAAACAAAGGACGTCTTTGGATGACGTTCGATTGAGCCTAGGCCTCCCAGATAGGTGGCGCTTTGAGGCAGATCAACCCTCCGGAGTAGGTCTTCTGCGTCCGGTTTTCGTGTGTTTTAAGGGCTTTGGTAACATCTTCGCCCTTGACCCCCGGGGCGGGACGCGGCCAACTTGAGGGCATGTCACTCGGGCGCAGCATGACCCTCCAGGACCTGACCGCCGGCGGCAAGGCCGCCATGGCGGAGGCCCTGGCGGTACTCGAATCCGCCCCTGACTCGCCCCAGACCATCGGCCTGCTGGACACGGCCTTCGCGGCGCCGCGCGCTCAGGTCGTGGGCATCACCGGCCCGCCCGGCGTCGGCAAGTCGACGCTGTTGGGCGCGCTGATTCCGAAGCTGCGCGACAGCGGCCGGACGGTCGGTGTCATCGCCGTCGATCCTTCCTCGCGGCAGACCGGCGGCGCTCTGCTGGGTGACCGCCTGCGCCTCATGACCGACCCTGAGGATCAAGGTGTCTTCGTGCGCTCCATGGCCGCGCGTGACCGCCTGGGCGGGCTGGCGGAGATGACCGTCGGCGGCATGCTGCTGATGCGCGCCGTCTACGACGTGGTGCTGATCGAGACCGTGGGCGTCGGCCAGTCGGAGACCGACGTGGCCTGGGTCGCCGACACCGTGGTGTTCTGCGTGCAGCCGGGCTCCGGCGATTCCCTGCAGTTCATGAAGGCCGGCATCATGGAGATTCCGGACCTGACGGTGGTCACCAAGGCCGACATGGAGGCCGCCCAGCGCACCAAGGCCGACCTGAAGGCCGCCCTGGCCCACCAGCGCCGCCGCGACGGCTGGACCGTGCCGATCCTGCCGGTGGGCGCGCAGAAGGGATCGGGCCTCGCGCCTTTGGTGGAGGCCATCGACCGCCACCGCGACTGGCTCGGCGAGGCCGGCCGCCTGGAGGCGCGCCGCCACGCCAACGCCAAGCTGTGGTTCCGCGAGGCGCTGACCACCCGTTTCGGGCGCGAAGGCGTGAAGCGCGCGGAGTTGCTGGGCTGCCGCATGAACCTGGACCGCGGCGACGCTCCCTACGAGCGCCTCGCCGACCTTTCGGCCGCCATCGTCGACTGACGATTTGCCAGATTTCGTTTGATGTCATGCTCGGGCTTGTCCCGAGCATCCAGGGCGGCCATCTGTCGCTTGCCCCTGGACCCTCGGGGCAAGCCCGAGGGTGACACCCCAAGATAGACCCTAAAACTCTGCCCAGGCAGGCTTCCTGGGCGTGACCTCGGTCTCGCCGGCCATCAGCGGCGCGCCGTCTGCCAGGGCGTCGAGGCGCAGAAGGGCAAGGCCGATGGAGCCGCCGTTGTGCGCCACCGCCGAGCGCAGAGTGCCGCTCTCCTTGCCGTCGCGGGTGATCGCCGTGCCGGGCTCCGGCGCCGGGCCGGCGATCTCGACCGGGATCAGGCGTTTCTTGGCGAGGCCCCGGTACTTGGTGCGCGCGGTCAGTTCCTGGCCCATGTAGCAGCCCTTGTCCCAGTCGATGCCGTGCAACTCGTCGAAGCCGCTTTCCAGCAGCGTCGCCTTCTCGACCTCCAGGTCGCGGCTGCCGTCGGGCACTCCGGCGGCGATGCGCAGGGCGTCGTAGTCGGCCAAGGCCGTCATCGAAAATCCGGCCTCGCCGAGGGCCGCCTCCGCGCCTGCCTTCGGCAGGAGAATGCGGGCGCCCAGCTCCGGCAGGCGTGGGTCGACGAAGGCGAGGCCGCCGGCGAAAGGGCGCGCGCGCCCCGGCTCGGCGGGCAGCTCCAGTTTCGCGAGAGCGCCGGCCCCGAAGAGGGCGGCGACGGCCAGGTCGTCGGCCGCTTCGATAGTAACCTGGGCGCGCAGCTTGTAGAGCTTCAGACGCCGGGCCAGGTCGGCGGCGCGTTCGGCCTCGCAGTCGGCGAGGAAGGCATCTTCCCGCTCGATCAGAAAGAACTCATGCAGGAACTTGCCTTGGGGCGTCAGAAAGGCGGTCCAGACCGCGCTCTCCGAGGTAACCCGCGTCACGTCGTTGGAGACGATGCCCTGCAGGAAGTCGCGCCGTTCGGCACCGCCGATCCGCAGGACGCCGCGGTGCTCCAGCACGACCGCTTTGGAATCTGCCATGATTTGCCGAATCCTACCCATTTCTTCAGCGCCTAACAGGTGGCATCCCTACTGCCGCGGCGCAAGGGGGCTTTGCCAAGCCCCGGCGGCAGCCCTATAACGCAGATAAGCCCCTTTTCTCCGGACAAGCCGCCCGCCGAGCCTCATGCGCCTGCTTTTCATCACCGCGACCCGCATCGGCGATGCCGTGCTCTCGACCGGCCTCTTGGGCGAGATGATCGCACACCGTCCGGGGATCAAGGTGACCGTCGCGGTGGGCCGCCTCTCGGCCCCGCTCTTCGCCGCCGTGCCGGGGCTGGAGCGCATCATCCTCATCGACAAGCAGAGCTACAACCGTCACTGGCTGAAGGTCTGGCGCCACACGGCCTTCCGCTACTGGGACATCGTCATCGACCTGCGCGGCTCGGCGGTCTCCTACCTGGTGCCGGCGGGGCGGCGCTACGTTATCGGCAAGCGCAAGCCGGGCCGCCACCGGGTGGAGGAACTGGGCGACCTGATCGGAATGTCGCCGCCGCCGGCGCCGCGCCTCTGGCTGGCCGCGGCGGTGCGCGAGAGGGCGGCAGCGCTGCTGCCGGACGACGGCAGGCCGGTGCTGGCCGTGGCCCCGGCCGCCAACTGGCAGGGCAAGACCTGGCCGGCCGAACGCTTCGCCGAGCTGGCCCTGCGGCTCACCGCCGAGGACGGCATCCTGCCCGGCGCGCGTATCGCCGTGCTGGCGGCGCCGCAGGAGATGTTCCAGGCGCGGCCGGTGCTGCAGGCGGCAGGGGAGCGCGGGGTCAACCTCTTCGAGAAAAGCGATCTTCTGATGGCCGCCGGCTGCCTGGAGCGCGCGGACTTCTTCGTCGGCAACGATTCGGGCTTGATGCACCTCGCCGCGGCAGCGGGCATACCCACCCTGGGACTCTTCGGCCCCAGTCCCGAGGCGCGCTACCGCCCCTGGGGGCCGAAAGCCGCCTTCGTGCGCACGCCGGAGAGCTTCGAGGAACTGACCGGCGCGCCGGATTTCGACTTCGCCGCCCGCCAGTGCTTCATGGAAAGCCTCAGCGTCGACGCGGCGGAGACCGCCGCCCGCAACCTCTGGGCCCGGGTGTCGGCCGCTTAGGCTTCCGCCGGCAAGGCGGCAAGCACCTCTTCCAGGGACAGCTCCGCCAGGCGCTCGCGGCGCAGGGTGGCCACGCTGGGGCCGCGCGGGGCGATCTTGGCCGGGTCCGATTCGTGGGAGTAGAGCACCAGCGAGGGCGCGCCCGCGGCGGCGATGAGGTGCATGGGCCCGGTATCGTTGCCGACCGCAAGCTCTGCGCGGCGGCCGAGCGCGGCAATGGCCTCCAGGCTGGTCCTGCCGCAGAGGTCGCGGACGCCGGGCGCGGCGGCGGCAATGGCCTCGATCTCCGCCCGCTCGGCCTCGGCCCCCAGCAACAGCGGCACGATATCCTGTGCCAAGAGGTGGCGGGCGAGGGCGGCGTAGTTCTCCGCCGGCCAGCGCTTGCCGGGACGGTGCGCCGAGCCGCCCGGGACCAGCAGGGCGAAGCGCGCCGGAAGGTCGAAGCCGCTGAGGTCGGCATCCAGGAAGGAGAGGTCGGGCAGGCCCGGTCGGGGCACGCCGGCCAGGGCGAGCTGCTGTGCTTCACGGTCGCAGATGTGCAGCCCCCTGTCCTGGGGTGGCCGGTAGCGGTGGGAGCAGCCGGGCGCGATGCCGACCCATTCGGGCTTTGGCGTCGGCAACAGGCGGAAGTAGCCGGCGCTGCGGTCGGAGCGCTGCAGGTCGTAGACCCGCTCGAAACGTCCGCCGGCCAGTTGCCGGCGCAGGTCGAGCCAGGCGCCGAGTTGCCACCAGGCCGGGCGGCGGTCGATCCACACCCGGTCGAAGCAGCCGCTGGCTTCCGCCATAGGCCGGAAGGGCGCCGTGGTCAGCAGCGTTATCTCCGCCGCGCAGTGGTGGGCGCGGATCGCCTGAAAGCTGGCGATCGACAGCACGAAGTCGCCGAAGGCCGAGAGCTTGATGACCAGGATGCGGGAAGGAGCGTCTGAGGGCATGGGGTTCCGTGGGCGCGGTCGATCTCCAGGGATAGGGCAAGCGCGGCGGCATGGCAATCTTGGCGGCGTGGCAATCCCAACAACCGCCTCGAGGGCTTGCGCCGCGGCATCGCCTGCCCCGGCATTTCCAGCCGGCAGGCGCTCCCGGCCGCCCGGCGGCCCCGGCGCTTTCCCCGTGCGCTTTCCCCGTGCGCTTCCCCCATGCGATTGAATTTTCTGGCATAGCTGCCATATTGGCAGCTCCATCAGGGCAGGACGCTTGGCAAGGTTCTGCGCAGCCGGGACGCGGAAAAAATGTCTCACTACAGCGATACCACCACGGGCGCCGCCGGGGCGCAGGCCGCGCCGCGCCTGCGGGAAGCCGAGCGTCTGCCTCTCTGGCTGTCGCTCTGGCTCCCGCTGGCCGTCGCCTTTGCGCTGGTGCTGACCTGGCATCTCGATCCGGATTTCTATCGCGATTTCGTGGTCGGCGAGACCGCGCCGCTGGAATCGACGCACGTCATCATTCCCTTGATCGCCGCGGTCGTTGCGCTGCGCATCCTGCTGTTGTCCGAGGTGCGCCGGGATCCGTTGGTTTTTGTCTGGGTTCTGCTCGGTCTCCTGGGCTGCGTCTACATGGCCGGCGAGGAAGCGAGCTGGGGTCAGCACTACATCGGCTGGCTGACTCCGGAAGGCTGGCAGGCGGTCAACGACCAGGGCGAGACCAACCTGCACAACACCTCGGCCTGGCTGGATCAGAAGCCGCGCACTTTGCTGGAGATCGGGGTTATCGTCGGCGGCATCGTTATCCCCTTGCTGGCGCTTAGGTATCCGTCGATCCGCGAGGGACGCTTCGCGCTTTTTCTGCCGCCGATGGCTTGCCTGCCGGTGGCCGTGATCGGTGAAATCGCCAAGATGTCGGAGCGTCTGCGCGGTCTCGGCCTCTGGGACGGGACGATCTTCTACAACGCCAGCGAGGTGCAGGAGCTTTACATCTATCTCTTCATCCTTTTCTATCTGATCGTGTTCCGCAACCGGCTGCGCGCCCGGCGCGCGGCGGGACTGCCGCCGCGCCCCGCAGCGGCGGCGCACTGAAATCGCTTCTGAGGAGTTCCACCGCTTCCATGCCGCGCTTGCTGCAGGCCCTGGCGGGCGCCCCGCAAGGTGGCGCGGAGATGCACTTTCTGCGACTCTGCCTGGCATTGAAGCGAGCCGGGGTCGAGCAGCGCGTGGTCATCCGACCGCACGGGAAGAGCCTGGAGGTGCTGCGCGCCGGCGGCATCGATCCGGTGACGGCGCCCTTCGGCGGGTTTTTCGATCGCAAGACCGGGCGGATTCTGCGCCGTGAGATCGCCGAGTTCCGCCCCGACTTGGCGCTGACCTACATGAACCGCGCGTCCGCCGCCATGCCCAGGGGCGACTTCCTGCATCTGGCGCGCCTCGGCGGTTACTACAACATGAAGTACTACCGCAACTGCGACCACTTGGTCTGCATCACGCCGGACATCAAGGCGCATTGCGTGAAGCACGGCTTTCCCGAGGCGCGCGTCCACGTCATTCCGAACTTCGTCGAGGACCGGCGGGCGACGCCGCCCGCCGACCGCGCGGCTCTGGGCACGCCCGCGGAGGCGCCGCTGATCTTCGCCCTGGGGCGCCTGCACGAGAACAAGGCTTTCGACGTGCTGCTGCAAGCGGTATCGCGGCTTCCCGACGCCTATTTGTGGCTCGCCGGCGACGGCCCCCTGCGCGCTGCGCTGGAACGTCAGGCGGGCGAACTCGGCCTTGCCGAACGAGTGCGTTTCCTCGGCTGGCAGCATGACGCCGCGCCCTATTTCGCGGCCGCCGATCTCTATGTCGTGCCCTCGCGCCACGAGCCGCTGGGCAGCGTGGTTCTGGAGGGCTGGATGCACGGCCTGCCCATGGTGGCCGCGGCCAGCCAGGGGCCGTCGTGGCTGATGCGCGAGGACGAGGACGGCCTGCTGGTGCCCATCGACGACGCCGGCGCCATGGCGGCGGCCTTCAAGCGTCTGATCGACGATCCGCAGACGGCAGAGCGCCTGGCCCAGGCCGGCCGTGCGCGTTTCGAAGAAGGCTTTACGGAGGCGGTGGCCGTACGGCGCTATCTTGAACTCTTCGACCGGTTGCTGGCCGCGCGCCCGGCCGCCGCCGCGTCGTGAGCAACGGCAGGGAAGGCAGAAGTATGGCCAAGGACTGGGATCTCATCATCACCGGCGGCGAGGTCTTCACCCCCTCCGGACTGGTCCCCGCCGACGTGGCGGTGGCAGAAGGGCGCATCGCCGATATCGGTGCCTTGGATGCGACGCGCGCCGACGAGGTCTTCGACGCCAAGGGCCTGACGGTGCTGCCCGGCGTCATCGATACGCAGGTGCATTTCCGCGAACCGGGTCTGGAGCACAAGGAGGATCTGGAGAGCGGCACCCGCGCGGCGGTCATGGGCGGCGTCACCGCGGTCTTCGAAATGCCGAACACCTCGCCCGCCACCATCGACGCAGAGGCGATCAATGACAAGCTGACCCGCGCCGAGGGGCGCGCCTGGTGCGACCACGCCTTTTTCGCCGGCGCGGCGGCGGAGAACGCCGAGCGATTGGGCGAGCTGGAGCGCCTGCCCGGCGTCTGCGGGGTCAAGATCTTCATGGGATCCTCTACCGGCTCGCTGCTGGTGCACGAGGATGATGATTTGCGCCGCATCCTGAAGCACGTGCGCCGCCGCGTCGCCGTGCACTCCGAGGACGAGGTGCGGCTGCGCGAGCGTTTCGAGATGATCCGAGAGGGCGGCAAGGTCTCCCAGCATCCGGAATGGCGCGACGTGGAAACCGCTCTGCGCTCGACCAAGCGCCTGCTGCGCCTGGCGCGGGAGGCGGGCAAGCGCGTTCACGTGCTGCACATCACGACGGCGGAGGAGGTGCCGCTGCTGGCCGCCGCCAAGGACATCGCCACCATGGAGGTGACGCCGCAGCACCTGACGCTGGCGGCGCCCTATTGCTATGAGGAGGTCGGCAGCTTCGCGCAGATGAACCCGCCGATCCGCGAGGCGCGCCACCGCGAGGCGCTGTGGGAGGCGGTGCGTCTGGGCATCGTCGACGTGGTCGGCTCCGACCACGCGCCCCACACGCGAGAGGAAAAGTCCGCGCCCTATCCACGCTCGCCCTCCGGCATGCCCGGCGTTCAAACATTGCTGCCGCTGCTGCTCGACCACATGAATGCCGGCAAGCTGACCCTGGAGCGCCTGGTCGACCTCACCTCGGCGGGCGCCCAGCGCATCTACAACATCGCCGGCAAAGGCCGTATCGCCGTCGGCTACGACGGCGACTTCTCGCTGGTGGATTTGAAAGCCAAGAAGCACATCGAGCGGGCCTGGCTGCAATCCAAGTGCGGCTGGTCGCCCTTCGAGGGCAAGCCCATCACCGGCTGGCCGATGGCCACTGTTATCCGCGGCCACGTCGCCATGCGCGACGGCGAACTGCTGGGCGGCCCGACGGGGCGCCCCGTGCGCTTCACGGAGACCCTGCGGCAGGGGGGCGGGGACTGAACTTCGAAGAAGCTAAGGAGAAGGCCGCGGTCTTCAGGCGGCGGTCGATCGGCCCGGCCCTAGAAGCGTACCGACAGACTCAGGGTGCCGAACTGATTCGGGGCGTCCTGTTCGCGGAACTCCTTGGTGCGCCACAGATGGGTATAGGCGAGGCGTAGCTGCTCGCCCAGCATCACCGCGACCCCGGCCTGCAGATCGGCCACGAGCGGGTACTTGTCGACGCTGTGGCTGTCCTGGAAGGTGTTACCGTCCAGGAAGATGTTGCGCAGCACCACGCGTCCTTCGGCGCCGGCGAAGAAATACCAGCTAAACCAGTCGTTGGGACGGAAGTAGTCGGAGCCCGGAAGAGCGGGCCGGATACGCGGCGGGCCATAGTCGGCGGGCAGGTCGTCGCCGATCCGCAGGGTCAGGCCACCGGCGCCGTAGGTGTAGACGTTACCCAGCGCGCCGCCGAGATGCGGCGTGACGTCGAACTGCAGCTTGTCGAGCAGCGGCAGATCGGCCAGCAGCGGTACGTCCCCCTCCTTGGCCTTCCATAGACTGCGCCACTTGTGCTCGTAGTAGAGGACGATGCCGGGTTCGTTCTCGAGCTGATTGTCCCAACCTTCCGGTACCTGCACGCCGATCAGCTTGTGGTATTCGATCTGCGTCTTGTCGGCGAGCGAGGCCGGGCCGACCATGCCGACATTGAGCTCCAGGTTGTCGAGCCGGTCGTCGGTTGCTGAAACCAGTCCGACGCCGGCATAGAGCCAGCCGGCATAGGGCCGGTCGTCCTCGATCAGCTCGCGAAGCTCGATGCGCTCCGGCGTGAACATCTCCTGGCCCAGGCTGTAGGTGACCCGCAGGCGGCCTTTGTCGGGAAAAATCGGCAGCGCCTTGCCCGCCTCCTCGATGAAGTCCGGCACGATCCCTTCGGGCGAGAGGGCGCTGAGGCGCATGCCATGGGTGAAGTGGCGGTCGGAGCCGCCGAAGAGGTCGTTGCTGAACTGGCCGGTGATGATCCAGGCGGGATCGGCGTCCTCGATCCCGTCGGCGCTCTCTTTGGCCGCGCCGTCCTGGGCGCCGGCCGCGAGCGGCCAGACGGCGAGAAAAAGGGCCGATAGGAGGCCGCGCCTAAGAGTGCGTAAATGCCTCAAACTTACCTCTGAGCGGTCAGCGTCTGATTCTGGACGTCAGTCCTACCCTTTTCATTCCCGGCGGGCCACCTTTGCGGAGGATTTTTTGCCCCGCCGGGCGCCGCGAGCCGCCGCCGCAGCCCCCTGCCGCCCCTGTACCCTGAGGGGGCGCTTTGCTATGCTGCGCCGCGGAATACAACGGGCCCCGCCTATAGGGAGTGCCCAAAGGGAGAATTGAGATGACCGCCTGTATTGTCGGCTGGAGCCATACGCCTTTCGGCAAGCACGAGAACGACGATATCGAATCCCTGATCGGCCGGGTGGCCGTGCAGGCGCTGGAAGACGCCGGCATCGGCCCCGACGAGGTCGACGAGATTTTCGTCGGCAACTTCAACGAGGGGTTCTCGCGCCAGGCCTTCCCGTCGTCCCTGGCGCTGCAGTTCAGCGACCACTTCCGTTTCAAGCCGGCCACGCGCGTGGAAAACGCCTGCGCCTCCGGCTCGGCCGCCGTCTATCAGGGGCTGAAATCCATCGCCGCGCGCAAGGCGCGCTTCGTGCTGGTCATCGGCGTCGAGAAGATGACGGCGATCTCCGGCAAGGAGATCGGCGACGTGCTGCTGAAGGCCTCCTACCAGAAGGAGGACGGCGAGATCGAGGGCGGCTTCGCCGGGGTCTTCGGCCTCATTGCCCAGAAGTACTTCCAGAAGCACGGCGACCAGTCGGACGCCCTGGCCGGCATCGCCGCCAAGAACCACAAGAATGGTGTCGAGAACCCCCTGGCGCAGATGCGCAAGGATTTGGGCTTCGAGTTCTGCCGCAACGTCTCGGAAAAGAACCCGCTGGTCGCCGGCCCGCTGAAGCGCACCGACTGTTCGCTGGTCTCCGACGGCGCGGCGGCGCTGGTGCTGGCCGACGTGGAGAGCGCCCTCGGCCTGAAGAAGGCGGTGGCCTTCCGTGCTGCCGAGCAGGTCAACGACTACCTGCCCATGAGCAAGCGCGACATCACGCTCTTCGAGGGCTGCGAGCAGGCCTGGGGCCAGGCGCTGGAGGCTGCCGCCGTGAAGCTGGACGACCTGAGCTTCGTCGAGACCCACGACTGTTTCACCATCGCCGAGCTGCTGGAGTACGAGGCCATGGGCCTGACCAAGCGCGGTCAGGGCGCCCGCGCCGTCGCCGAAGGCTGGACCGAGAAGGACGGCAGGCTGCCGGTCAATCCCTCGGGCGGCCTCAAGGCCAAGGGCCATCCGGTCGGCGCCACCGGCGTCTCCATGCACGTGCTCTCCGCCATGCAGCTCACCGGTGCCGCGGGGGGCATCCAGGTAAAGGACGCCAAGCTGGGCGGCATCTTCAACATGGGCGGCGCCGCCGTGGCCAATTACGTCTCGATCCTCGAACCGCTGCGCTCGTAAGCTCTCCGGGGGAGAGAGGCATGGGCAACGTCATGAACCTGGGGCGGCTGCTGTCCGACACGGCGCGGCGTCTGCCCGGGGCGACGTCGCTGGTTTGGGGCGGCAAGACCTGGACTTGGGCACAGACCGACGCCCGCGTCGATGCGCTGGTCGCCGCTTTGCGGCGACGGGGCCTCGGCAAGGGCGATCCGATCCTGGTGCAGGCCAGGAACTCCAACCAGATGTTCGAGTCCATGTGGGCGGCCTTCAAGCTGGGCGGCATCTGGGTGCCGACCAACTACCGCCTGACCCCGGCCGAGGTCGCCTACCTGGGTTCCTCCTCGGGCGCCAGGGCGATGATCGTCGACGACAGCTTCCCGCAACACGCCGCGGCGGTGCGGGAGGCCTCTGCGGCGCTGGACCATGTCATCGTCATCGGGACCGCGGGAGACGGTGCGGAAGCCTACGAGGACCTGGTCGCCGAGGATGACGGCGGCGACGTGGAGGAGGCGGAGGTCGATTACGGCGATCCCTGCTGGTTCTTCTACACCTCCGGCACCACGGGGCGGCCCAAGGCGGCGGTGCTGACCCACGGCCAGCTTGCCTTCGTCACCAACAACCACCTGGCCGACCTCATGCCCGGCACCACCCACTGGGGCGACGCTTCGCTGGTGGTGGCGCCGCTCAGCCACGGCGCGGGGGCGCACGCCCTCTCCCAGGTGGCGCGGGGCACCAAGTCGGTGCTGCTGTCCGGCGAGAAGTTCGACGAGGAAGAGATCTGGCGTCTGGTCGAGGAGCACCGCATCACCAACATGTTCACCGTGCCGACCATCCTGACCCGCATGGTGCGCCACCCGGCGGTCGACCGCGTCGACCATTCCTCGCTGCGCTACGTGATCTACGCCGGCGCGCCCATGTACCGCGCCGACCAGAAGGAAGCGCTGCAGAAACTGGGCAAGGTGATCGTGCAGTACTACGGCCTGGGCGAGGTGACGGGGAACATCACCGTGCTGCCGCGCGAGGCGCACAGCCTGGACGACGCCGAGATGCCGCTGGGCTCCTGCGGCTATGCCCGCACCGGCATGGAGATCGCCATCAAGGACGCAGGGGGCAAGCGCCTGCCCGCCGGGGCGCAGGGCGAGATCTGCGTGCGCGGCCCCGCCGTCTTCGCCGGCTACCACAACAACCCGGAAGCCAACGCCAAGGCCCTGAAGGAGGGCTGGTTCCATACCGGGGACCTCGGCAGGCTCGACGACAAGGGTTTCCTCACCATCACCGGGCGCGCCTCCGACATGTACATCTCGGGCGGCTCCAACGTCTATCCGCGCGAAGCCGAGGAAGTGCTGCTGACCCACCCCGCCGTCGCCGAGGTGGCGGTGCTGGGTGTGCCGGATCCGGAATGGGGCGAGACCGGTGTCGCGGTGGTGGTGCTGGAAGCGGGGCAGAGCGCCGGCGCGGAAGAGCTGTTGGGTTTCCTGAAGGACAAGCTCGCCCGCTACAAGCAGCCGCGCCGCGTCTTCTTCTGGGAGGAGCTGCCGAAGTCCGGCTACGGCAAGGTGCCCAAGCACCTGATCCGCGACGAGCTCTACGCGCGCGGCGACCTGGCGGAAGAGACGGCGGCGCAATGAGAACGCTCGTCCAGCCGGGCCAAGCCCTGCAGCCGCGCCGCCTGTTGGAATGGGCCGCGCCGGCGGGCGACCTGCGCGTCTGCCTGGCCGGCGGCCAGGACCTGCTGCGCGGCCTGGTATCTGCCCTGGCCGAACGGGATGTGGCGCACGCCGCCGTGCAGGTGGTCGCGGCGGAGATCGACCGCATGGCCTATCTGACCGGCGCCGAGGACCCCAGCGGCGAGAGGGTTGCCACCTACGGGCCGCCGACCTGGCTGGAGGGGCCGGTAACCCTGCTGGGCGCCAACGGCATCCTGGGGCCCGGCCCGGACGGCGATACCCTGCTGCACTGCCACGCGGTGGTGGTCGACGCCGCGGGGCGGTTGCACGGCGGCCATTTGCCGCCGGGCGACTGCCTGCTGGGCGCGGGCGGCGCGGTGGCGCTGGCGACGCCGCTGCGCGAAGCCGTCTTCGCCGCCAGCTACGACAGCGAGACCAACTATCCTCTGTTCCAGCCGACAAGGTTGCCGGCATGAGCGGGAGCGCCACCTTCGAGGAAGGCAAGCTGGGCCGCATTGCCGTGGTGCGCCTGCGTCCCAACGAGGATCTGGTAACCGCGGTGGAGGCGGCCTGCGGTGAGCACGCGCTCAGCCATGCCGTGGTGCGCTCGGCGGTCGGCAGCCTGGTCGACGCGGTGCTGGAGGCCGGCGAGAGGACCATCCAGGTGCCGGGCCCCGGTATCGAGATCCTGACGCTGGCCGGCGAGGTGCGCCCCGATGCCGGCGGCAAGCCGCGGGCCGAGCTGCGCGGCACCATCGCCGACGGCAAGGCCCAGGTCTACGGCGGCCGCTTCCGGCGTGGCGCCAATCCCATCTGCATCACCTTGGAACTGGTCCTGCAGGAGTGGCTCCCGGCTTAGGCCGAAGAGAAAACACAGGGGAGAAGGAAGATGTTCAAGGCGATCCTCCTGGAAGAAAGCGAGGGTAAGGTCTCGGCTGGACTCACCGAACTGGAGGAGTCGCGGCTCCCCGAGGGCGATGTCACCGTCGCCGTCGAATATTCCACTCTCAATTACAAGGACGGCATGGTGCTGAACGGCCTTGGCCGCCTGGTGCGCAGCTATCCGCACGTGCCCGGCGTCGACTTCGCCGGCACGGTCGAAGAGAGTTCCCATCCCGGCTACAAGCCGGGCGACAAGGTGACCCTCACCGGCTGGCGGGTCGGCGAGCATCATTGGGGCGGCTACGCCGAGAAGGCGCGGGTCAAGGGCGACTGGCTGGTGCCGCTGCCCGACGGACTGACGACCAAGCGCGCCATGGCCATCGGCACCGCCGGCTTTACCGCCATGCTGGCGGTCATGGCGCTGGAGGCCCACGGTGCCGCGCCCGATAAGGGTGAGGTGCTGGTGACCGGTGCCGCCGGCGGCGTCGGCTCGGTCGCCGTCGCGGTGCTGGCGAGGCTCGGCTACCGGGTGGCGGCCTCCACCGGGCGGGCCGAGACCCACGCCTACCTGAAGGACCTGGGCGCGACGACGCTCATCGACCGCCAGGAGATCGCCGAGCCCAGCGGCCGGCCGCTGGACAAGGAGCGCTGGCAGGGCTGCATCGATGCGGTCGGCGGCTCGACCCTGGCCTCTGTGCTGCCGCAGATCGCCTACCGCGGCTCGGTGGCGGCGGTGGGCCTGGCCGGCGGCAACAAGCTGGAGACCACGGTGATCCCCTTCCTGCTGCGCGGGGTGAACCTGCTGGGCATCGATTCCGTGCTGTCGCCGCCGGCGGAGCGCAGGGAAGCCTGGGCCCGTCTGGTGTGCGAACTGCCCATGGACAAGCTGGACGGCATGATCGTGGAGGCGAAGCTGGCCGACCTGCTGACGCTGGGCGGCGACATCCTGAAAGGCGGGGTGCGCGGTCGGGTCGTCGTGGACGTCCGGGCTTGAGGAAGGGGACGGGTTTGGCAGAGGCTGTGCGTTCCGTCCTGGTGTTGACCAACAAGCACAGCGGCGGGGCCGACAATGGGTTGGAACCGGCGGTCCGCCGCCTGGAGGACGCCGGCCTTTCGGTCACCTTGGCGGCGCCCGAAAGTGTCGACGACCTGCGCCGCCGGATCCGCGACAGCGGCGACAGCACTGTGATCCTCGCAGGAGGCGACGGCACCATGAACGCGGCGGCGCCGGCGCTTATGTCCTTGGAGCGGCCCTTCGGCATCCTTCCGCTGGGCACCGCCAACGACCTGGCCCGCACCCTGGAAATTCCCTTCGATACCGTGCAGGCCGCGGCGGTGATCGCGGCGGGGCGGACGCGCCGTATCGACCTCGGCCTCATCGACGGGCGTCCCTTCTTCAACGTCGCCAGTATCGGCCTTAGCGCGGAGGTGGCGCGCGAGCACGAAGGTGAACGCAAGAAGCGCCTGGGCGTGCTGAACTATCCCTTGAGCGCCTGGCAGGCCTTTCGGCGGCATCGGCCGTTTCGCGCCGAGCTGGTGGTCGACGGCGAGCCGATCAGGTGCCTCTGCATGCAGGTGGCCGTGGGCAACGGACGTCACTACGGCGGCGGCATGACCGTGGATGAGAAGGCGCAGATCGACGACGGTTGGCTGCGCGTCTACTACTTGCGGCCGGCCGGGCCGCTCGCCATGCTGCGGGTCCTGCCGGCCTTGCGCTTCGGCTGGCTGCGGCGCGCGCCGGAGGCCGAGGTGAAGCGGGCCAAGCGTGTCGAACTGCGCACCCGGCGTCCGCGCGCAGTGAACGTCGATGGAGAGCTGGACGGCATGACGCCGGTTGTCGTCGAGGTGCTGCCGGGCGCTGTCGAGGTTTTCGCCCCGCCGCCGGCGGCCGTTGGAGAGCGAGGAGGCTTGGTATGAGCATCTTGCGTGACGAGCGTCTTGTCGCCCTGCACGACCTGGTCGAGGCCTGCCGCGCCTCTGCGCGTCACTGCGCGCTGGTGGCCGAGTCTCTGCCGGAGGAATCCCGCGCCGGGGCCCTTGAGGCCCTCGCGGCGCAACGCAACCGAGAGGCCGACTTCTTTGGCGAGCGTATGCTGGCCGAGGACGACATCCCCGAGGGGCCGCCGGAGGAACGCAGCCTGCTGCAATCGGCCCTGGCGCGCGGCAAGGCGGCTCTGGCCGGGGATGCCGAAGAAACCCTTCTGGCGGATTGCCGGGCGCGGGAGGAGGAGGTGCTGAGCCGGGCGGAGGCTGCCCGGCGCGCCCCGCTGCGCGGCGATGAAAAGGCCGCCGCTTCGGCCCTGGCGGAAGACGCCCGGCGCCGCTTGGACGGGGTGCTCAAACTATAAGCAATTGGAATAGAATGAATTTCAGGCCATTATGCAGGTTGAGTGACGCTTTGGGGGCGATCCATTGCATTTGCGGTGCCGTCCCCTCATGTCATTCTGGATCTTTGACCAGCCGGAAAGTGAAGAAACATGGGTATTGAGGTCGGCGGAATCTTCGGTCTGCTGCTGCTGGTGGCCGATATCTGGGCCATCGTGAAAACCGTTCAGAGCAACGCCTCGACCGGTGCAAAGGTGTTCTGGATCGTGCTGATCCTTATCCTGCCTCTGCTGGGCCTGATCATCTGGTTTCTTGCCGGACCAAAGGGCTGAGGCACGGCCGCGGTCGGGCATCCGGCCGTCGCTCCCGAGGAGGGGGCGGGAGATCCATGGATTTGCGCGCCGCGTCGTGTAAACTCCCCCGCAGCGACAACCTGTTTGTTTCGTGAAGAAATCGGAGGGCGCAGGGCGTGACGAAGTTCATTTTGGGAGGCCTCGCGGCCGCTGTGGTGCTGGCAGTTCTGGGGGCGCCGGTTCAGGCACAGCTCAACCCCTTCACCCGGGCCGGCTTCGAGCTGTCGCCTGAGGATATCGAGATCGTCAGGGGCACCGCCGAGAAGCTCTATAGCGATGAGTCGGTGCCTGTGGGCACGGTCGAGACCTGGTCGAATCCGAAGTCGGGCAACACCGGCTCGGTGCAGCTGATCGGCATCTTCGAGCACAAGGGGCTGCCCTGCCGCCGCCTGCAGCACGACATCAAGATCAAGAACGTCGCCGATCCCTTCCGCTACATCTTCGACCGTTGCAAGGTTCCCAGCGGCGAGTGGAAGCTCCTCTAAACTCCGCCCGGCCTCTTCATCGTCAAGAGGGGGTGTCTAGAGCGGATCAGGGTCGGTTGGAAGCGCCGAAGGCGATCCACCGTCCCTGCGACCCCGCTCTATACCTTTGAGAGAGTTCGGATTCACACGATGAGACGGGGCCACTTTGCGGTTCCGTTTAATCGCGATCCGATCTAGCGGGCCGGCGGGCGGCCATCGCCATTCGCCAGGTCGCGCACCTGCTGGACGATGTCGCGGTTGGAAAAGGGTTTGGTGACGAAGGCGTCGGCGCCCAGGCGCAGCGCCGTATGGCGGTCCTGTTCCTGGCCTTTCGCGGTGAGGACCAGAACCGGCAGGTCTTGCAGGGAAGCCTCGCTGCGGACCCGTTTCAAGACTTCAAAGCCGCTGTGCGGCGGGATCATCACATCCAGCACCAGGACGTCCGGCGGTTCGCTCAGCAGGCGTTCGATGGCGGTGTCGCCGTCCAGGGCCGCGGCCACCTGCCAGCCTTCCCGGCTGAATACGAAGCTCAAGGATTCGACGATATTCGGCTCGTCCTCGACGATCATCACGCGCATCGACACAATTTCCCCCAACGTGGCGGCGCTTCTTCGGACGCCGCTCCTTTGTCATTTAGCCCCGCTGCCCGGAGGGCGGCCTTGATGTAGCACAGGCTGCCGCAAGCGGGGCCAACAATCGTCTCGGCCGCTCCGGCGACGGCCTCACGCGGCAGCCGGGCCGGCTCCGCCGAGGCCGGGAGGCGGCGACTTGATGATCACATCTTCCTGGCGCTGCGGGCAATCGCCGCGCGCGCAAAGCCGGCAGGTGGCGCCGACACGGTCGGCCGGGGCCGCCGCGGAGAGGTCGAGGCGGTCGCCGTAAACCGTTTGGTCGGCATAGAGCGCCTCGCAGGCCAGCATGATCGACAGCAGGTGGCGCGGCTGGCCGTAGGCGGCGTCGCCCTTGGTCACGGCGCGGGAGACGAAGAGGAAGCGGTCGCCGCTGGGGAATTCGGCGAGCTGGCTGACGACCGTCTCCGGCATCTGAAAGGCCCGGTAGACGGCCCACAGCGGGCAGGCGCCGCCGTAGCGCGGCAGCGGCAGGTTGGGCAGGGGAAAACGCTTGGTCACGTAGCCGGCGGGATCGGAGCGCAGGAAGGCAAAGGGGATGCCTTCGCTTCCCGGACGGCGCAGGGTCACCAGGCGATGACAGACCTGCTCGACGCTCGTGCCGTAGGCGCGCCGCAGCAGGTCGATGTCGTAGCGTGCCTTGACCGCGTCTTCCAGGAAGCTGTCGTAAGGCATGAGGGCGGCGCCGGCGCAGTAGGACTGCAGAGCGGCGGCCGCCCGCTCGCGCGCGGCCGGGGTGGTCATCGTGGCGCTGGCGGAGATGATGCCTCCGATCTCGCCGGCGAAGTCCAACCGGGCCAGCAGCCGCGCCAGGGCGAAGCGCCTGCCGGCGGCGGGGGCGCTGTCCAGCAGCAGAACACGCTTGTTGTGCGGGCTGTAGCGCAGCGGCGCGCGCGAGGCGTAGTGGCTCTCGTTATCCGGCGAGGCGTGGCTGATGTGCAGGCCGTGATCTTCGGCCAGCACCTCCAGCATACGCTCCTCCATGACCCGCGGGTGCGCGCCCAACCGGCGGCGCAGCCGCTTGGCGGCGTCCTCCAGGACTGGAAAGTGGGCGCGGTTCTCCAGAATGAAGTCGTCGACCTCCTCGGTTGGAGTGGTCGAGCGCGTGGCGGTGTGGGCCTTGTCGAAGAAAGTCGAGAGCCCCTGGGCCGCGCTCGACAGGCGCGCGCTTTCCTCGGAGAGGATGGTGTGGAAGCGGTGCTGCTGGGCGGCGTCGACATCTTCGACCGATGTCAGAATCTCCGAGATCGAGCGGATCGCCGAGACGTTGGTGAGGATGCGGTGGATGGCGTCGCCCAGGAAGGGGTCCTGATTGAGACGGTCGGCGAGGGCATGCATAGCCTGGGAGCGGTCGAGAAAGGCGCGGTGCAGAGTGACCAGTGCCTGCGCCCATTCGGGGTGGCGGCCGACCAGATCGCCGATGCTGGCCGGGTCGAGCCGCAACTGGTCGAACAGCGGCTCGGCCAGAGCTTCGTTGAGGTCGCCGACCAGGCGGCGCTCCGTGGCGCCGTCCAGCATCTCCAGCCCGACGTCCAGTTCTTCGGCGATCTGCAGCAGCAGGCGGCCGCCGATGCTGCGTTTGTTGTGCTCGATGAGGTTCAGGTAGGAGACGGAGATGCCGATACGCGCGGCCAGCTCGGTTTGAGTGAGGCCGAGTTCCTTGCGGCGCTCGCGGATTCTCAACCCGATGAGTGGGGTGGGCATGGCGTAAGCCTCTCGTTTCACGAAACTTTGTGCGCCGCAATGTAAACATTTTACAGAAAGGGATTTTCTTGTCCAGCAGTTTTTACAGAAAATCTTTTGAAGAACAATGACTTATTGTTGAATTGACTGATCTCGGTTAGCTTTCTTTACGGAATCGTTGCGCGTTAGCCCCGCGCTCCGCCCGCCGGAAACCTCCGGCGGGCTACCCAAAAAAGAAGAAACTGGGAGGAACAACATGGTCAAATTCCCCAATGGTTTTAGCCGCCGTACGGTGCTCAAGGGCGGCGCGGCGCTGACCGGCGCCGCCCTGGCGCCGACGGTTTTCGTGCGTCATGCCTTCGGTGCCGAGTTCCGGAACAATCCGGGCAGCAACGCCACCGTGCCTTTCGGTTTCAACGTGCCGCAGACCGGCGCCTATGCCGACGAAGGCGCGGACGAACTGCGCGCCTACCAGCTGGCGGTGAAGCACATCAACGGCGAGGGCGACGGCGGCATGCTGAACACCATGACGCCGAAGGCGCTCAAGGGGAACGGCATCCTGGGCAAGAAGGTCACCTACGTGACCGGCGACACCCAGACCAAGTCCGATGCGGCCCGCGCCTCGGCCCGCCGCATGATCGAGAAGGACGGGGTCATCATGTACTCCGGCGGCTCGTCCTCCGGCGTCGCCATCGCCCAGCAGTCGCTGGCGCAGGAGATGGGCATCGTCTTCATGTGCGGCCTGACGCACTCCAACGACACCACCGGCAAGGACAAGCGCCGCTATGGCTTCCGTCACTTCTTCAACGCCTACATGTCGGGCGCCGCGCTCGGCCCGGTGCTGCAGAAAGAGATGGGCTCCGACCGCCGCGCCTATCACCTGACCGCCGACTACACCTGGGGCTGGACCCAGGAAGAGTCGATCAAGAACACCACCGAAGGCCTGGGCTGGGAGACCGTCGCGGCGGTCAAGACCCCGCTGGGCGCCGGTGACTTCTCGCAGTACATCACGCCGGTGCTCAACTCCGGCGCCGACGTGCTGATCCTGAACCACTACGGCAAGGACATGGTCAACTCCCTGACCCAGGCGGTTCAGTTCGGCCTGCGCGACAAGCAGGCGAACGGCAAGAACTTCGAGATCGTGGTTCCGCTGTTCTCCCGCCTCATGGCGCAGGGCGCCGGCGAGAACATCAAGGGCATCCTGGGCTCGACCAACTGGAACTGGTCGCTGCAGGACGCGGGCTCGCAGGCCTTCGTGAAGTCCTTCGGCCAGGAGTACGGCTTCCCGCCGTCGCAGGCCGCGCACACCTGCTATGTGCAGACGCTGCTCTATGCCAACGCCTGCGAGACCGCGGGCACCTTCTATCCGCCGGAAGTCATCAAGGCGCTGGAAGGCTTCGAGTTCGACGGCATGGGCAACGGCAAGACGCTGTACCGCGCGGAAGACCACCAGTGCTTCAAGGACGTGCTGGTGGTGCGTGGCAACGAAAACCCGACCAGCCAGTTCGACCTGCTGGAAGTGGTGCAGGAAGTGCCGCGCAGCCAGGTCGAGTACGACCCGTCGATCTTCGGTGGCGAGCTCGGCCCCTACGAGGTCTGAGTCGCGTCGAAAGTCGTGTGTGCCGGCTGTCCCGAAAGACGGCCGGCATGCGCTGTATCTTGTTCCCTCTCCGGCAGCTGCCCGCCGGGGAGGGGGCAAGACAATGGGTGATTGGCTATGGACGCAATCCTTCTGCAAATCCTGAACGGTCTCGACAAGGGCGGGGCCTACGCCCTCATCGCGCTGGGCCTGACGCTGATTTTCGGCACCCTGGGCGTGGTCAACTTCGCCCACGGCGCGCTGTTCATGCTGGGCGCCTTCTGCGCGGTCAGCCTGCAGCAGCTCCTGACGCTGTCCAAGCGGATCAAGGACGAAAGCGTCACCTTCTTCGACGCTTACAAGGAAGTGCCTTATCTGGAGATATGGCTGGGCGACAGCGGCAAGGCGATCATCGACTACTCGGTGCCGCTGGCCATTCTTCTGGCCATTCCCGCCATGCTGTTGATCGGCCTCGCGATGGAGCGCGGCCTGATCCGCTTCTTCTACAAGCGCAGCCACGCCGAGCAGATCCTGGTGACCTTCGGCCTGGCCATCGTGCTGCAGGAGATCATAAAGACGGTCTTCGGCGCGAACCCGATCCCGCAGCCGGCGCCCGACGTGGTCTCCGGCAGCGCCGACATCGGCCTGCTGTTCGGCCTCGGACAGGGCGTGGTCTATCCCTGGTGGCGCCTGGTCTATCTCGCCTTCTCCCTGGCCATCATCGGCCTGGTCTTCGCCTTCCTGCAGTTCACCACTTTCGGCATGGTGGTGCGCGCGGGGATGCAGGACCGCGAGACGGTCGGCCTGCTGGGCATCAACATCGAGCGCCGCTTCACCATCGTCTTCGGCATCGCCGCGGTGGTGGCCGGGCTGGCGGGCGTCATGTACACGCCCATCCTGCCGCCGGACTATCACATGGGCATGGATTTCCTGGTGCTGTCCTTCGTCGTCGTGGTGGTCGGCGGCATGGGCTCGCTGCCCGGCGCAGTTGCCGCGGGCTTTCTGCTGGGCATCCTGCAGTCCTTTGCCTCGATGACCGAGATCAAATCGATTTTCCCCGGCATCGATCAGATCATCATCTATCTGGTCGCCGTTGTGATCCTGCTGGTTCGCCCGCGTGGCCTGATGGGCCGCAAGGGTGTGATGGAGAGCTGACATGCAGTCACAGAACGCACGGCAGGACGTTATCCTGAGCGGCCTCTTCGCGGCGGCGGTGCTGACCATGCCGATCTGGCTTCAGCCGATCGGCGCGGCCTATCCCGACCTTATGCAGAAGTTCGCGATCTTCGGGCTCTTCGCCATCGGCTTCAACATTCTCTTCGGCTTCACCGGCTACCTGTCGTTCGGCCATGCCGCCTTCCTGGGGGTCGGCTCCTACACGGCGGTCTGGTCGTTCAAGCTGCTGACCATGAACGTCATTCCGGCGGTGATCTTCGGCACCCTGCTGGCCGGTGTCTTCGCGGCGCTGATCGGCTACATCAGCCTGCGCCGCTCGGGCATCTACTTCTCGATCCTCACGCTGGCTTTCGCGCAGATGTCCTACAACCTGGCTTATTCGGTGCTGACGCCGATCACCAACGGCGAGACCGGCCTGCAGCTCAGCCAGCAGGACCCGCGGGTCATCGACCGCGCCATCGGCGTGGTGCCGGAGGCCGGATTGCCGGTGACGAACCTCTTCGGCTTCGAAATGCAGGGCTACGTCGGCTTCTACTTCTGCGCCGTCCTGCTGATCATCGGCTTCATCATCGCCCTGCGCATCGCCCGCTCGCCCTTCGGCATGATGCTCTCGGCGATCAAGTCGAACCAGAACCGCCTCAACTACATCGGCGTCAATACGCGGCCTTATGCCCTGGCGGCTTTCGTCATCTCGGGCATGTACGCCGGCCTGGCCGGCTCGCTGATGGCCGTGACGGACCCGCTGGCGGGGGCCGAGCGGATGCAGTGGACCGCCTCCGGCGAAGTGGTGCTGATGACGATCCTGGGCGGCGCGGGCACGCTGCTCGGCCCGGTGCTGGGCGCGGCCATCATCAAGTACTTCGAGAACATCTTCTCGTCGTTCCACGAGGCAGCGCTGCTCAGCGCCTTCGATTTCCTGCCGGATTGGCTGGCCGAGCCGGTCGCCGGCGTGCTCGGCCTCTTCGTCGGCGAAGGCTGGCACCTGACGCTCGGGGCGGTCTTCATGCTGATCGTCATCTTCATGCCGGGCGGGGTCATCGAAGGGCTGGGAAAGCTGACCGACTTCGCGCGCCGGCGGCCCGACGCCGCAGCGCCGGCCGCGGTCCAGCAGCCGCATTCCGCCGAGTGAGGGCCGTATCATGAGCATTCTTCAAGTCAAAGGCGTTCACAAAAGCTTCGCCGGTCTGCGCGCCCTCAACGACGTCAACCTGACGGTGGAACAGGGCAGCGTGCACGCCATCATCGGCCCCAACGGCGCGGGCAAGTCGACCCTGCTGAACTGCTTCGTCGGCCGCCTGGAGCCGGACACCGGCAGCGTCGATTTCAACGGAACCTCGCTGCTGGGGCTGGCGCCGCACCAGATCAACCAGGTCGGGGTCTGCCGCGTGTTTCAGACGCCGGAGATCTTCGGCGACCTGACCTTGCTGCAGAACATGATGATTCCAACGCTGGCCAAGCGCGACGGCGCCTTCAAGCTGAACGGCTGGGGCCGGGTCGACGGCCAGGCGGAGGTCACCGAAAAGGCCGAACACCTGCTGGAAGACGTCAACCTGATCGACAAGAAGGACATGAAGGCCGACTACCTGTCGCGCGGAGACAAGCGGCGCCTGGAGCTGGCCATGTGCCTGGTGCAGGACCCCAAGCTGCTGCTGCTCGACGAGCCGACGGCCGGCATGTCGCGCGGCGATACCAACGACACCATCGATCTGCTGAAGCGCATCGGCGAGCGCGGCATCACCAAGATCGTCATCGAGCACGACATGCATGTGGTGTTCTCCCTGGCGCACCGTATTTCGGTGATGGCCCAGGGCACCATCATCGCCGAAGGCGCGCCGGAGGAGATCAAGGGCGACCAGCGCGTGCGCGATGCCTATCTGGGAGGGGCCCACCTATGAGTCTGCACAGCCAATTCCAGTCGGCGGCCCTGGCCTCGCGCGCCGCGTCGCAGCCGGCCTATTTCTCGGCCTGGGGACTCAAGGCCTACTACGGCGAGAGCTACATCGTCCAGGACGTCAGCTTCAATATCCATGAAGGCGAGATCGTCGCCCTGCTGGGCCGCAACGGCGCGGGCAAAACCTCGACCCTGCGCACCATCGCGCGCCTGGCCGAGCCGCACCTGACCCACGGCGAGGTCTGGCTGGACCACCAGCCGCTGCACGAGATGCAGGCCTATCAGGCGGCCCGCGTCGGCGTCGGGCTGGTCCCGGAGGACCGGCGCATCATTCCCGGCCTGACGGTGGAGGAGAACCTGCAGCTGGCGCAGATCGAAAAGCCGCACGGCTGGACCATCGAGCGCCTTTTCGAGCATTTCCCGCGCCTGGCCGAGCGCCGCAAGCAGGAGGGTGTGACGCTGTCCGGCGGCGAGCAGCAGATGCTGGCGGTAGCGCGCACCCTGGCGCGCGACGTGAAGCTGCTGCTCCTGGACGAGCCCTACGAGGGCCTGGCGCCGGTCATCGTGCAGGAAATCGAGAAGATCGTCGAAGAGATCAAGTCCCTGGGGCTGACCACCATCATCGTCGAGCAGAACGCCATCGCGGCCCTGCATCTGGCCGACCGGGCGATCATTCTCGACATGGGCCAAGTGGTCTTCGACGGCACCGCCCAGGCGGTGCTGGACGACGAGGACCTGCGGCACCAGTACCTGGCCATCTGACCGGCGGGCTTTCCCCGCGGGGAAAGCCATTTCCCGGGGGGAGGAGGCGCGCCGCGCGGGAAGCACGGCGCGCCTCGCTCGGTTCGGCTTCCTCCCGTCCCATTTCCGGGCCTATTCCGGCTTGCCAACCGTCGCCTCCCGTGGGTTATGCTGTCGGGGACCCTCCTCAACCCTCCGTAGAAGGAGAACGCAAGGTGGCCAAGACCATTCCGACGATAACGGCAGCGGCCGGGGCGGCGCTGCTGCTGGCCGGCTGTGCGGCCGAGCCCTTTCCGGCCCTGAGCTATGCGGAGCGGCCCTGTTACCGCACCCTGGCGGAGGTCGACTGCCACGCCCGCCCGCTGGCGGGCGAAGAGAGCCGCCGGGTGGGATTCTATGACGAGCCGACCTCGGTCGAGCGGAACGAAGCATGGCCTCAACGCCTTTTCTAGCCGGCGCTTTCGAAGTCACCACCATCGAGATGCACACCGGCGGTGAGCCGCTGCGTATCGTCACGTCCGGCTATCCCAAGCTGAAGGGACGCCGCCTGCTGGACAAGCGGCGCGACGCCCTGGCCAATCACGACACCTTCCGCCGTCTGCTGATGCACGAGCCGCGCGGCCATGCGGAGATGTACGGGGCGGTGCTGGTGGAGCCCGACGATCCGGAAGCCGACCTGGCGGTCCTGTTCCTGCACGGCGAGGGATATTCCACCATGTGCGGCCACGCCATCATGGCCCTGGGGCGCTGGGCGGTGGACTCGGGCCTGGTGGAAGTGAAGGAGCCGGAGACCGAGGTAGCCATCCAGACGCCCTGCGGGCTGGTGCGCGCCCGCGTCGCCGTGGAGAGCGGTGAGGCGGGGCGCAAAAGCGGCGCCGTCAGTTTTCGCTCGGTTCCCGCCTTCGTCTTCGCCCGCGAACTGGTGGTCGACACCGTGGAGTGGGGGCCGCTGCAGGTCGACATCGCCTACGGCGGCGCCTTCTATGCCATCCTCGCGGCGGACAACATCGGGCTGGATCTCTATAACTGCCCGGCGCGCCTGCTGGCCGACGCCGGCGAGGCGATTACCCGGGCCGCGGCGATGCAAGTGCGCCTCTCGCATCCCGACGACCAGGACCTGGCCTTCCTCTACGGGACCATCTTCACCGACGGGCGTGACGCCTACGACGACGAGGCGCCAACGCGCAACGCCTGCGTCTTCGCCGGCCGCCAAGTGGACCGCAGCCCGACCGGCTCCGGCGTCTCCGCGCGGCTCGCCCTGCAGTGGACCCGCGGCGAGATCGGCCTCGGGCAGGCGCGCCGCTTCGAGAGCCTGACCGGCGCGCGCTTCACCGGCACCGCGGTGGAGGAGACCCGCGCCGGGCCCTATCGCGCCGTCACGGTCGAAGTTTCCGGCCAGGCCCACTACCACGGCGAGGCGCGGTTCACTCTGGAGCCCGAGGATCCCCTCGCCGAGGGGTTCCTGCTGGACTGAGTGTCGCTGAAGAAGGCCCCGGCGCGCGAACGCCGGGGGAGTCGTCGAAACAGGGAGTGTCGGGCAAAAAACGGACACGCCGAAGAAGACTTCCGATGAGGCTTCATCGCGTTCGGCGTGGGGACCAGTCTGCGTTGGGGCGGCTATGGTCTCAAGCTGGGCAGAGGGAGTAGCCCGGAGTGGGAAGCGCTGCCTCTAAAGGGCAGCGGCGTGCCCAGGTTCCCCGCAGGATCGGCCCGCGTCCAGGCGGCCGCGGACAAACTGCTCTAACCTTCTAGGACTGATCAGTTCTTCCTCGATCGGATGAGTCCACCGGATCGTGGATCGACCTAGTGGCTGCGGCGCAGAAGCTCGACCTGGTCCAGGACGCCGCGCCAGCCCAGGCTGCTGCAATAGCGGATGGCTCCCTCGATGCCCACTTTGTCCACCAGGTCGCGGGCCAGTGCCGCAAGGTCCCCGGCGCGGGGCGTGTTTTGTTGCTCTGCTTCCTCGGGGTCCTGGCCGCTGTGGCCGCTACCTGCCGCTATGGAAGTCATCCTGACGCTACTCCTAATCGCTACCAAAGTTCTCACCGGATAGACGGCGAACGGCGGCCTTTCTTCCCGGAGGTGCGCCCGTCTCGGGCGGCGCCGTTCCGTAAGGAAAGGCTGCCGTTGCGGCAAGCTCCCTTTGCGCGACCCGCCTCTGCGTTTTCCGCATGGCGAGGCGGGCGGCGGCGCTGCCGGGACCTGCTTGGACCCTCGCACGCTGAAGTTAACAAGCGGCAAAGGCGAGACGGAAATCAGGGAACGGCGGTCAGGATCCGTGTGGCCGCGCGCTGCAATTCGCGAAGCGGACGGCCGGCCTCCAGGCGGGGCCAGTCGATGCGTCCCAGGTCGTAGGCGAGTTGCCGCTCGACCACCGCGGCATCGGCGTCGGAAGCATCGCCCCGGCGTTGTGTCACTCGGGCGGTGAGGGTCTCCGGCGCGGCGTCCAGCCACAGCCCGGTAAATTCGGCCCCGGCCTGGGCCGCGGTTCGCGCCACTGCATCCCGCTCCGCGGGCTTGGCGAAGACCGCGTCGACGATGACCGACTGGCCGCTCCGCAGGGCGGCGGCGGCGCGTTCGTGCAGTTCGGCATAGACGCGGTCGCTGGCCTCTTGGGTGTAAGCCGCGGGGGGCAGCCGCTCCAGCTCCGCCGCCCCGGCCAGGCGCTTGCGCAGCACGTCGCTGCGTAGGTGCAGGGCGCCGGGCGCGCGGCCCAGCGCCGGCGCCAGGGCACGGGCGAGGGTGGTCTTGCCGCTGCCCGAAAGGCCGCCGACGGCGACCAGGCGGGCCTTCTCTGGCGTCAGGTAGCTGGCGGCGCGCTGGAAGTAGGCCGCGGCCTCGGCGCGGTGTTGCAGCTTCGCGGGCTCGGTTTCGCCGACCGCTTCCAGGCTGGCCGCCACCTTGGCCCTTACCGCCGCGCGGGTGGCGAGGAAGAGCGGCAGCAAAGCCAGGGCCCCGGCCTCCTCCGTCTGCTCCAGGTAGCGGTTCAGCACCAGGTTGGCGAAGGGCCTCAAGCCGCGGTGGTCCAGGTCCATCAGCAGGAAGGCGAGGTCGTAGAGGACGTCGATGCAGGCGATGGCGTCGTTGAACTCGATGGCGTCGAAGAGGGCCGGCCTACCGTCCAGCAGCACCACGTTGCGCAGGTGCAGGTCGCCGTGGCAGAGCCGCACCCGCCCGACCTCCGCGCGGGCATCGAGGAGCGCCGCCAGGCGGTCGATCTCCGACAGGGCCGCCCGGGTCAGTCTTTCCGCATCGCCGCGATTGAAGATGTCTTGGCGTTCCAGGAATTCCTCGCCGTTTTCGCGCACCACCCAGGTCATGGCCCCGGCGCCGGCGGCGCGGCCGCGGCGGACCTCCGCTTTTTCGTGGAAAGCGGCGATGGCGTCGGCCAGGGCGGTCATGATCTCCGGCGTCAACTCGCCGGCCCGCGCCAGGGAGCTCAGCAGGCAGTCCTGCTCGAAGCGGCGCATGACCAGCACCCACTCGACGGGTTCTCCATCCCCGTCCAGGCACAGACGGCCGTCGGTTTCGGTGACCGGAACCACATCGAGATAGAGTCCCGGCGCGCTGCGCGTGTTTGTTGTGCGCTCTTGCAGGCAGAAGCGGTGCCGCCTCTCCAGGGTCGAGAAGTCCATATAGGGATAGGCGACGGCGCGTTTGATCTTGTAGGCGCGTGGTCCCGCCAGGAAGACTACGGCGCCGTGGGTGTCGATGCGTTCGACCGATTTCACCTCCGGGCCATAGGTTGCCGGATCGGCAAGCAGACGCAGGACGGCGCTCTGGTCGCCGGTCACATGGGTTGCCGTCTTCGGCGCCGCTTTGCTCGGCAAGGCCCTCTCCGCTGGTTTCGTCCTGGCTGCGGGCAACCTAGCAGCCGCAGCCGGAGCGGCATTGAGATGCCTCAAGCCGGGGCCGTCAAGGCTTGAGCCCGGAGCGACCTATTCGGCAGCGACGCGCTGGCGGGCGGCCAGCCGCCGGTCATCCAGATGGTCGAGCATGGTGATGGCGTCGCTGACGTCCAGCGCATTCATGCCGCCCTCCCGGCTTTCCACGAAGATCCGCTCGATGGTGCCGTCGTCGGCCAACAGGGAGTAGCGTCGGGATCGTTGGCCATAGCCCTCTGCCGACCTGTCGGTCAGCATGCCCATCTCGCGCGTGAAGGCGCCGCTGCCGTCGGGCAGCAGGGTGACTTCGCCGGCGAGGCCCTGGTCGCGCGCCCAGGCATTCATGACAAAGGCGTCGTTGACGGCAAGGCAGAAGATTTCGTCGATGCTCATGGCGCGAATGTTGCGCGCCAGGGCGACGTAGCCAGCCAGGTGTCGTGCGCTACAGGTGGTGGAAAAAGCCGCGGGCAGGGCGAAGAGCACCACGCGGCGGCCGCGGAAGAGACTGTCGCTGGTCTTCTCCGACCAGGCACCGTCTTGGCGCAGTTTGAAGGTGACCTGGGGCAGGCGCTCGCCGGCCTCGCGCATGTTCTTCGCTCCTTGGTTTCTTCGATGCATCGGAATCAATGCAGGGTGGGCGTGCCAGCCGGACGGTCGGCCTGGCGCGGCTCGGCGGCAGGCTTTGCGGGATGGTGCGGCTCGGCGGCGGCGGCTTCCAGGGCGGCCAGATCCCAGGCGCGCGGCGGCAGCGGCTGCTCGGCCGCCAGCAGGCCCTGGGCGAGGCCGCGCGCGGCGGGCAGCGAGAGGCGCAGCGCGGCCGGCGTCAGCCAATCGCCCAGCGCCGCGGCGGCGGGCTCGCCGAGGTCGCGCTGCAGCCAGGCGAGCGCCTCCAGCAGGCGGGCCTCGTCCGGCGAGAGGCCTGGGCAGGTCGGACAGCGCACGTCCACCGGGCGGCTCGCCGCCAGGGTGGTGTTGCGCAGGATGGCGTGCAGGTGGAGCCCGGCGGCATCGCCGCTGCGCCGGTCGCCCCATAATGCGTCCGAGGCGTTGAATTGGCGTTCGAAGTGCCGCCGTGCGGCGGCCAGGGCGTCCTGATCCTGTCGGTAGGCGGCGACCCAGAGCCGGGTTGCCGTCACCACTCCGCGTTCGGCGCCCTCGAGGGCCGCCATGTTTGTCGCGGAGGGCATCGGCGGGGCGTCATCGGTCCGGCCCGATAGCATCAGCGCGCGGCGGCGTGGCGCCTGGTAGGGGATCATCTGTCCGGCCGCGCGCAGGCTCTGCGCCAGACGCTCGGCGCCATCGATGAACCGGCGGCGCCCGGGCGGCAGCAGGCACCATTCACCCAGCGCGCGGGCTTGCGCCGTCTCGCCCTGCTGGAAGGCGGCGAGCACCGAGAGCAGGGCTTCCTCGGTCGGGTTGACGCGGTCGTCCTCGATGACCGAGAGCGCCTGCGGCAGGCGGGCCGCGGCCATGAGGCTCTCCGCCAGCGCCGAGAAGGCGGCCAGGGTCTCCTCCAGCCGGGCGAGGCCGAGCGCGCGGGAGAACTCCGGCGCGACGACGGCGCTGCGCGTCTCCGCCGGCTGTCGGCTGTTGGCGTAGCGGCGCAGTGCCCAGATCACCAGCACCTCGGGGAAGGCCAGGTTGGCGACATGGCGCGGGGCCGCGCCCTTGGCGCGATGAAAGTGCGACCCGGCGAAGCCGTCGGGCAGGTCGGTATTGGCTGGCATCTCGGCATCCATTGATGAAATCATGCGAATGAGAATGACTCGCAGTATTATCAACGTCAAGGGCCGAAGCCTGTGTTGTGGCCGCCCAGCCGCGGCGAGGGTTGCGGGAGTGCCGCTGGGGTCTCAGCCTCCGGTGAAACTCGGTGTCCGCTTTTCCAGAAAGGCGCGGATGCCTTCCTGGCCGTCGGTGCTGGCGCCGGCGGCGGCGATGGCGAGGGACTCCAGCTCCATCTGGGTCTCCAGGCCGGCGCTGGCGGCGCTCTCCAGCAGCCGTTTGACGCTGCCGTGGGCGCCGGTCGGCCCCTCGGCCAGTTGACGGGCCAGGGCGCCGGCCTCCTCGGCCAGCTTGTCGGCGGCCACCACCCGGTTCACCAGGCCCCAGTCGAGGGCCTCGGCCGGGGAGAGCACGCGGTTGGTGAGGAACAGCTCCATGGCCCGGCGCGGCCCCAGCAGCCGGTTGAGGAAGTAGGTCGAGCTGCCGTCGGGCGCCAGGCCGATGCGGGTGTAGGCGCTGGTGAAGGTGGCGTTCTCGGCGGAGACGACCAGGTCGCAGGCGGCAACCAGCCCCAGACCCGCTCCGGCGGCGACGCCGTTGACCGCGCCGATCAGAGGTGCGCGCATGCGGGTGAAGCGGGAGATCGCGGCGTGCAGATAGGCGGTGATCTCCTTGACCAGCAGGTCCAGCGAGTCGAGATGTTCACCGAAGACGGCGACATCGCCGCCGGCGCAGAAGGCCTGTTCGCCGCTGCCGGTCAATACCGCCGCGCGCACGCCCCGGTCGCTGCTGCAGCGGTTGGCCGCATCGCAGAGTTCGCGGGCCATGACCGGATCCAGGGCGTTGAAGCGGTCCGGCCGGTTGAAGCTGATCCAGGCGACGGCGTCGCGAACGTCGTAGTCGAGGGTGGTATAGGTCATGGGCCGGCTCCCGCAGCGTTTTGTTCCTGCTCCCTTCTACCGCGAAGATCGGGCACGTGATAGCGGAGCGGAACGGGAGGCGGGCGGAATAAAAAAAACGGCGGGGCCAGAAGGCCCCGCCATTGCACGTCCGTTCAGGCTGCCTGCCGTAGGAAGCGATTACTGAGCGCCGCCATCGACCAACTCGTCGGCCGCCTGGGCGATCTCATCCGGCTCATCGTCCGGGTCACCCTCTTCGCCTTCGCCCGCGGCCATCTCGCCGTCTTCCCCGGGCTCACCCTCGGCTTCGGCCGGCGCGGCGGTCCGCGCCGCCTCGGCCTTTCCGGCGACCTCTTCCTCTTCCTCCGGCGTGGCCTCGATGCCTATGTTCTGGTTCACCTCGTGGACCACCTCCGGTGTGATCTCCTTATTGGCGGCCGAACCAAGCGCGGCCGCGGCGGCATCCAGATCGCCGGCGGCCATCGCGTTCTCGTAGTCGCGCATCTTGCCGACCTGCGAGCCCTCGGCGGCATGTTGGCGGGCCGTCTCGGAGGCGTTGCTGGCACTCAGGCTGCCAAGGCCGCCATTCCTGCTGCCGTCTTCGGGCTTGTTCTGGCCGGGGGCCTCCTCGCGGCCGCTGGCGCTGGCGGATTCGTTGCCGCCGCCGTTGCCGCCGCCGTTACCGCCACCGTTACCGCCACCGTTACCCCCACCGTTGCCGCCGCCATTTCCGCCGCCGTTGCCGCCACCGTTGCCGCCCTTGGCAAAGGCGGCCGCGGAATCGAGGCCCAGGTCGTCGGAAACGGAAAGCGGCGCCGCTGTCATGCCGGCGGCAAACAAGGCCGCCAGGGCGAGCTTCGTGGCGCTACCGTATCGTGTCATACGCATCTCCCTCTTTTGTCGTCTCCGCTGCCTGCGGAGACCCATCAATGAAGCCGACGCTTCTCACGGTGAAAGCTTCCCAGTCTGGCATTAATCGCTGGTGAAGAGTTGATTCAAACCGTGACAACTACGCGGCATCGGAGGCGAAAATGGGAAACCTACCGCATTCCGGTTGCGCGCCCGGTAGCGACTTCAGCCTGGCGTCGATATTGCCTTGTTCAAGGCGAACTTTATCGTGTTGCAATCAACCGAAGCAGATATCGGCGAGGTTGTCCTGGCTGCAGGCTAACGCTTTGGCGGGGCCAGGCGGCGCGGCTTGCGGCGCCCGATCTTGTGCAGTTCGGAAAGCGCCTCGTCGAATTCCAGGCGGCCCTGGCGGACCCGGCCTTTCAGCCGGGCAGGTATGGCCCCGGGCTTCCGCAGCGCCTTGAGGGAAAAGCGGACTTCCGAGCGGTTGACGGCGGCCTCGCCCAAGAAGGCCGGTGTGCCTGCGGTGTCCAGGAGGATCAGTTCCAGTGTCCCTTTCTTCGCACCGGGGCGCGTCGTCAGCGCGTACTTGGGCTCCCAGCTATCGCTTTCCAGGTGGTAGTGGACCGAGACAACTCCGATAACGCCCCGCCGGCGTTGCAGCCGAAGCAGGCCCCTTTCGGAGAGCGTGCCTGCCGTGACCGCGACGGCGAGCTGCTGATCGCCGCACTGCAGGCAGGTGACGGTGCGGGGATCGAGTTCGGCGGCGCCCAGGATCGGGGCCGCTCCCGCGGCGATGCGCGATACGACTTCGGGTGAGGCCGGCAAGACGGCCATGGGCCGCGCTTCCTCTTTTCTCACGCGCGTGCCTTTCAGGCTCCCCAGGTCCAGCGGCGGGGCATTCAGCTCTTCCGGGGCCAGGTCGTGGCGCAGGGCGAAAAGCGTCAAGGGGAAGCGCAGGCTCCTGGCCAATTCCGGCCGCTCGGCGATGGCGGCGGCGATCTCTTCCGGATCCGCGGCATCGTCCGTGAGCAGGGCGCAAGCCGCCCCGCGGACGACGATTTCGGGTTCGTCGCGCGCCGCCGCCAGTGAGAGCGCTTCGGCGAGCGCCGCGCGGCTTTCGCGGGTGGACAGCCGTCCCAGCTCCGCCGCGGCGGTGAACCGCAGAGAGGGCGACTCTTCCCGGTCGCGCAGCACGGCGGCGAAGTCGACGACCTTTTCCGCGGGTGTGATGTCGCTGCGCAGCCTCAGGGCGGCGAGCAAGGGCTGACGGTCGGTTTTCGCGTCGCGAGCCCGGATCATGCCGCGAAGGCGCTCGGCGGGGATCGATAACGGGTCCGCCTCGGTGGAATCGTCGCGGTAGGTGGTCATGATACCCTCCCAGGTATCAGCAGCCGTTCCATACCATGCAGTGGCCGCGCATCTCGCTGCCCTGGCTGCTGGTCAGGTCGGTGGAATTGCGAATGCTGTTGGCCTTGCCACTCTGGCACATAAGGTTGTCGGGCGAGGAGTTCTTGTGATCGAGATCCAAGTAGTGACCGACTTCGTGCGCCGAGGTTCGCGCCAGTTGGTCCGATCCCCAGAGGCCGCTGACCGGCGAGTCCTGGCCCTTCTTGTCTTTTCCATCGCTCATGCAGGGACCCGGATTGGGCGAACGGCCCAGCAGAATGCCCGTGCCCGAGGGAATGTTCATGTCGTGCGGGATGAAAAGGTCGATGCCGTTGTTGTCGACCTCCCAGCGGTCTGTCAGTTCTTCGAGCTGGCCCTTGCTGGTGGGGGCGTCTAGGCCGTCGGCATCGGCAACCGAGATGATCCAGTGCTGTACGCGGCCCACGCCCAGCGATCGCTGGTTATAGATATTGCGCGTCTTATAGATCATGTAGTCGATGCGCTCGTACTCGGCATCGGTGAAGTTGTCGGAGCCGACGGCGATGACGTTCAGGTGCAGGTGCTTGCCCTGCAGGCGCTGCGCCTGCCGCTTCAGCGAGATCTGGACTGGAGCGCCGGTGGGGTCCGAGGGGATGCGCCAGCGCGCGAAGCCGAGGAAGTGGCCGAGGATGGAGATATCGCCTCCATCGACGCCGATACATTGAGCCAAGGCGCGCAGAGAAGCCATGGAGCGCCTCCTATTGCAGGGCGATGACCATGGCCACCAGGCCACGGCCTTCGGCGAGAGGTTCCAGGGCCTTGCCGATGACGGCGCCGAAGGCCTGGCCGGACTCGCGCGCTGCCATCGCATGACCCGGGGTGGGGGAGGCCGTCAGCAGATCGCCGACTTCGATCGGGCCGTAGCTCGCGTCGACCTTGCAGGCCGCGCGCCCGAGCATGGAAATGGTGGCCATCTGCCGGTGGTCCGGGCTGTGGTTCAGCACGATACCCGGCCGATAGGCCCCGGCGCCGGCGACGACGCCGACCACCCGCCGGTCGTAGCCGCGACTGCAAGGCTCCAGGCGCCCGTCGGCGCTCATGACCATGACGTCGCCGGGTTCGGCCGCGGTCTCGTCGGCCACCGCGAATTGCTCGGCGGCATCCGCGTTGCTGAGGATGATGTCGCCGGTCGCGCCGTTCAGGTGGATGGTGTCGTTGCCGGCGTCGTCGCGGACGATGATGTCGCCCTCGTTGCCCGCGGCGCCGACATAAAGGGCGGCGTTGCTGCCGTTGAGATGGAAAACCTGCCGGCCGTCGCCGTCCTGGACCGAAATGTCGCCTTCGTTGCCGTCGATTCCGACGCGCAGCCAGGCATTGTTCCCGTCAGCGTGGATGACCTCGCGATTCGACGAGTCGCGGACGATGACGTCGCCCTCGTTGCCCGTTGTGCCGACGTAGAGCCCGGCGTTGCTGCCGTTCAGGTGAATGACGTCGCGGCCGGCGCTGTCGCGCACGATGACGTCGCCTTCGTTGCCGCTGCCGCCGAAGTAGCCGACCGCGTTGCCGCCGTCCAGGTGGATGATGTCGCGGCCTCGGTTGTCCCGGATCACCACGTCGCCTTCGTTGCCGGCGGCGCCGATGTAGGCTGCGGCATTGCTGCCGTTCATGTGGAAGACGCGACGGCCGTCGCCGTCCTCCACCGAGATGTCGCCCTCGTTGCCGTCGGCGCCGATGCGCAGCCAGGCATTGTTGCCGTCGGCATGGATCACGCTGCGGCCCGCGCCGTCATAGACGATGATGTCGCCTTCGTTGCCGTTCGCACCGATATAGAGCGCCGCGTTGCTGCCATTCATGTGAAAGACCTGGCGGCCTTCCCCGTCCCGCAGGAAGATGTCGCCCTCGTTGCCGGTGACGCCCACGTAGAGGGCGGCGGCAGCGGAATTGAAATGCAGTGTATCGCGGTTTTCGGCGTCGCGGATCACCAAATCGCCCTCGTTGCCGGTGGCGCCGATATAAAGCGCGGCGCTGGACGAATTGAAGCTTAGGACCTGCCGGTCCTGTCCGTCGCGCACGCTGATCTCTCCGGCATTGCCGCTGTTCCCGATGCGCAGGGTCGCCGTGCCGCCGTCGAGACGGAAGACTTCGTGATCGCTCGCGTCGCGCAGGCTGAGGTCGCCGCGCTGTCCCGCGGTCCCCAGCCGCATCAGTCCCGAGGCGGCATCGATGTTCAGGACTTCGACGCCGCCGCTGTCGAGGAGCGAGATGGTGCTGTTGTTGGCGTTCAGGACGATGGTCGCCTGTTCGCTGTTGTTCAGGACTTCGACGAGTTCGGTGAACTGTTCGGGCATGAAGGGCCTCCTGTGTCCGGTGACCGCATGATCAGAGTGTGCGTCTTTCACGCTTCTCGCGATGCCGTTCTGCACCGCCGAAGCCCCGTGTCACCGCCGGGGCGCGGCGCCCGTGTGCCGTTGTGAATCTACGCACATTCGCGAAGCATCTTGTTGCGCGATTCCGGGGGGCGGGGCGTTTCTGAGGAAGTACTCTGTAATTTCATGCGCTTCGGCGAGCCGCAGGCAACCGCCGCCACGCGGCATTGTCGGATAGCCGCCCGGCCTTTTCGATCTCCGCTTGATCTCCGCGCGAAGCGCCGGGGGTGGCAGGGATCTCGCGGACCCCGTGGCCAGGCGTGTCATCAAGTGCGTGGCGGCCGTGACCGCGACGGCGAGTTGCTGGATCTGATGCTCGACTGGGCCCCCGACGTAGCAGTGCGGCAACTGATCTTCGTCGACACCCCGGCACGGCTCTAGGAGTTCTGACGTCCACAATTCCGATTATTGAATTGGCAGGTTGCATTGTCCCAAATGTAGTCGCCTTGCGCCTGATCTTTAGTTAAGCTTCAGGTTTTATAGGAATGAGGAAAGATTACACGATGGTTGTGCTGCGCACATTGGCGTTGTTGACTGCTATGGCATTCCTAGGGGGATGTGTCGCGCCATTTCCGCCTGAGTTGCAGGCAGAAAACGCCGGTCGAGTCGAAGAGGTGCTCGCCGACGCATATGAGGAGGTCGGTGAAGCCTACAATGGGGAAGTGGCGGTCTCTGAAATGGCGTTGGCCGGTCTCGCCAATCTTGCGACTGTCGACCCCAGTCTCGCTCTCGAGCAATCCGGCGGCACCGTTACAATGTCTCTCGGCACAGAACCGATTTATCGGTTCGACAAGCCCGCTGGTGAAAGCGCTGATGAATGGGCCGAAGCCGTCAGCGCGGCGCTGATTGCCGTACATGGACGCTCTGGGCGGCTCCAGCGGATCGAACCCCGGCGGCTCTACGACAGCTACATGAACGGCCTGGCGAGCGCCCTGGGCGGCAATTCCCGGTACTTCCCCTCAGAGGAGTTCTACGCTTATCTCTATGCTGCCATAGACGGGCTCGTCGACCTGACCTATGTGCCGGTCGCCGAGGGACTGCGGTTGGTGTCGCTGGACCGTCGCGGCCATCTGGATGCAGCGGGCTTGAAGACCAACGATGTCATCACCCATATCGACAGCAAGGCAACAGCAGGCCGTTCGCGTTTCGAGGTATACTCGCTTCTACGTGGCCCGGTGGACACGAAGATTGTCTTCAATGTTCTGCGCGATGGCGAGGCGCTACCTTCCCCGATCGTGGGCCAGCGGTGGTTGGTCGAGCCACGCAGCTTCACCTTCAGGCGGACGGGCGGCGTTGCGGTCTACGACCTGCCGGTTCTTAACGAGCTTGCTGCCGGTGCACTTGCGAAGAGCTTGGCAGTAGAAACCAAAAGGACAGATGTCGGGAACCAGCCGCCAAAGGGCATTTTGCTTGATTTGCGCGGTGAGCCACCGGTGCCATCGAACGTGGTGCGCAGTCCTTCGGTCGCTCTCGGGCCGAAGCGGCGCGACTGGTCCAGTCTTGGTAGCTACATCGATGCCGGTTTCATGGCAGGGCCGGGAGGGTCGCCGGAGGCCGCCCGCGCCCTTGTTACTGCGTTCATGAGCGATGGGGTTGTGGTCCGGCAGCGCAGCAGACAGAGGGGAGCCGATACTGTTATCGAAGCCGGTGGGATCGATCCGTCGGATCAATTGCCCCTGGTCGTGGTTGTTGACTCTTTCACTGTTGGCGGTGCAGAGATTGCTGCCGCTGCGCTTCAGGATTCCGGGCGAGCGCTTGTCATTGGCGCCGGCACCGCAGGTTCCGGCACCATTCGGCGGAATGTCTCGCTTCACAATCTGGGCATTGTCAATCTTCCTTGGGCTTTCGCTCACGCGCCTTCGGGCTATGGGATCGAGGGCCGCGGCGTGACACCTCGGATCTGCACGTCTTTGCCAGGGGGATCGCTGCAAGGATTGCTGAGTACTCTGCGCCGGGGAGAGGGATTGATTCCGGATGCCCAGCTTGCACGTGCCATGGAGCCCGACGATACAGTCGCAATCGCCGAGCAGCGCGCGCTCTGTCCGCCCGACCCGGACTCCGATGACTTGGCTGTTGCGCTGGGCATGGCCCTTCTGAACGAACCGGAACTTTACGCAAGACTAATGAAACAGGGCCGCAGCTCCTGAACTGACTGAGCGACTCGGCGCCCGCGACGGCTGGCGCTGCTTTCGCTAGACTGGTGGTGATTTCAACCAGCAGAAAGCGGAGCCCGACCATGTCCGATCACGTCTATTCCGTTACCGAGGTCTACGGGTCTTCGACCGACTCCCTCGACGCCGCCATCCGCAACGCCATCAGGACCGCGTCCAAGAGCCTTCGGAACCTGGAGTGGTTCGAGGTTTCGGAGATCCGGGGCCACATCGTCGAGGGTGACGTCGGCCACTACCAGGTCGGCGTGAAGCTCGGCTTCCGCTACGAGAACTGACGGCGGGTCAGGCCCGGTCCTGTTTCGCCCCGTTCCTGCTTCCTGGGCCGCCGTTCACCCCCTTGAACATGCGGCCCAGCAGCATGGAGGTGCGCGGCAGGTAGCGGTAGGGGGTGCGCGGTTCGGTGCCGGCGCGCCGCGTCATGCGGTAGAGCGTGAAGGCCACCAGCATGACGTGGACCGCGGCCATGAAGAGGAACATGGCTTCGGGGCCGGCCAGGGCGATGAGCCATGCGGAGATCGTCGGACTGACGATGGCCCCCAGGGAATAGAGGAAGATCAGGGCGGCGTTCAGCTCGACCATGAAGTCCGGTTCGGCCAGGTCGTTGGCGTAGGCGGCGGAGACCGAGTAGACCGGATAGGCGGTGATCCCGAAGATGAAGGCCCCGAGGTAGAGGCTGGCGGCCTCGCCGGGCGGCACCAGGGTGGCGATGCCCAGGCAGCTGCCGGCGGCCAGGACCGAGAGGCCGAGCAGGACGTGACGTCTGTCCGTCTTGTCGGCGACCCAGCCGACGGGGTACTGCGCGGCCACGCCGCCCAGGATGGCCGAGGCCAGGAAGATGGCGATCTGCCCCTGGTCCAGGTCGTTCTCGACGCCGTAGATCGGCCCCACCATGCGGAAGCCGGCGCCGGTGACGCCGGCGACGACGATGCCCAGGGCCGCCGCCGGCGACAGCATCACCGCCTTTATCGGGCGCAGGCGCGGCGCCTTGGGCGTGTCCGGGGCCACGCGCTGCGACAGGGCCAGCGGCAGCAGGCAGAGGCAGCAGAACATGGCGATGAGGTTGTAGGCGGTGTAGCTCGCAGGTTCCAGAAAGGCGATGAGGCCTTGGGCGCAGAGCGCCCCGGCCAGGTCGACCACGCGGAAGACGCCGTAGACCCGGCCGCGGTTGTCGTTGCCGGTCTTGGCGTGCAGCCAGCTCTCCACCACCGTGTAGGCGGCGGCAATGGCCAGACCGGTGAAGACGCGCAGCAGCGCCCAGACGTAAGGCCCTTGGAGGATCGGGTGCAGCAGCGCGCCAATGGCGCCGATGGCGGCCGCCGCCGCGAAGGCGCGCGAGTGCCCAATGCTGCCGATCAGGCGCGGCGTCACGTAGCAGCCGAGGAAGAAGCCGAAAAAATGCGCCGAACCCAGCAGGCCGATCTGCTCCGTGCTGAAGCCCATGACGGCACCGGATAGGGCGTCCAGGGGCCCCAGCGAGCCGGAGCCCAGCTGCACCAGGTAGATCGACAGGAAGAGGGCGGCGAAGGAGAGAAGGGTCCCCATAGGATACTCACGGAATCACAGGGCGGAGTCTCGGAGGACCCGCAACGGGGACCGGGACGAAGCTTCCCCCAATAGCACCAATTGGGAACGGAAGGGATGCCTATTGTTCGCATCTGTTCCCCCGGTGGCGCAGGGCTGCCGGCGGTCCGGCGGTGTCCCTGTCAAAATTGGCTGGGCCCGAATTGGTGGGGCCCGAATTGGTGGGACCCGAACCGGTTGGGCCCGAAGCGCCGGGGTCCGCCTTGGCGGCCTGGACTGGCGGGAAGAACCTCCTCGGAATTGCCCGGGATGGCGTCAGCTTCAACGATGTAGGATACTATTCTTGATTCTCAATGGCTTCCCAGCCATTCTTTGCCCCTTGTGCCGCGGCTTTCCGCGGCGTTAGTGATATACGAGTTGATCAGCTTTATCCCTGACAAACGTTCAGGTCGGGTAGCTGTTTTTCACCTGCACAGATGAGGAAATAGTCGAATAGACTATTGGCTCAGTAGGACGGTTTGGTTGGGATTTCCCGCCCCCGGAAAGACAGAGGGATGGTTCCGGGGACCGGGATGATCTTGAGGGCCTGCTGCCTTGGAAAATGCGCCGGGACAAAAGTCGCGGCCGAGGAGATCGGCGTTTCGGCTTTGTGCTGACCCGCTATGAGCGGGGCACCCGGCCGGATGCTGCGCAGCTCCGGGCCCTGCCGGACAACGAGACAGCAAAGGGGAGCATCAGACAATGAATGGAGCTTTTCGCATGGCCCTGGCCGCGGCCGGGGTAGCGTTGCTGGCCGGCTGCAGCGGGATGGAGCTGCAGAAGGCGGAATCCATGTCGCCGCAGGGCTCGAGCCACGACCGCAGTCTCTACGACGGCTACTTGGCGCTTTCGGAAGGCGAATATAAGGAGGGCGACTACTCGGACTCCGATGCTTTCGCGATGAAGGCGATGGACGCGGGCAGCGGTAAGGCCGTGCAGCCGGACATGATTGCATCGCGCGAGCTGCCTGCCGACAAGGTTCAAGAGCTGACTGCCGCTCGGCTGCGCCTGATGACGGCGATGTCCGCCGGGGCGGCGGAGGCCAAGCCCCTGGAGGCTGCCGACGCCCAGATCGCTTTCGACTGCTGGATGCAGGAGCAGGAAGAGAATTTCCAGCCGGCCGATATCGCCGCCTGCCGGGACGACTTCATGATGGCGATGACCAAGCTGGAAGAGCGGCCGAAGGTCGCCGCGGCGCCGCCACCGCCGCCCGCGCCGATGATGGCGGAACCCCAGGCCTTCACCGTGCACTTCGACTTCGATGACTCCGGCTTGACTCCGGATGCGCGGGCCATGCTGGCCGACGTGGTCAACGCCGCGAAGAAGGACGACTACCAGACCATCGATATCAGCGGCTATACCGACCTCGTGGGCGCCGATGCCTACAATCAGGTGCTCTCCGAGCAGCGCGCCAATTCGGTCATCAATTTCCTGGTCGACAGCGGCATCGAGGCCGGGAAGATCGTTGGCCGCGGGCTTGGCAAGGCCGACCCCGTCGTTGACGTGCAGAAACCGGAAATGGCCAACCGGCGCGTCGAAATCAGGCTGGAGCCGTGAAATAACCCCGCCGCAGCCACGCGGCGTCACGCACTGACGTCACGCGGCCGCGGCGCCTGACCCCGCGGCAAAATTGCCGTATAGACAAGAAGAAATGGGAGCGTCGATAATGAATCGTGTGATACGTACCTTCCTGGCCGTGGCCGGACTCGCCCTGTTGTCGGGCTGCGCCGGCTTCGGCCTGCAAGAAGCGCAGATGGCCTCGCCCCAGGGCAGCGCTTTCGATCAAGCCCTTTACAGCGGCTATCTGGATCTCTCCGAAAAGGAATTCGACGAGGCGGACTACATCGACTCGGATCACTTCGCCGAGCGCGCGATGGCGGCCGCCCGGGGCGATACCGTCCAGCCCGAGGAGATTTCCGCGCGCGAGCTGCCGGGTAACAAAGTCGGCACTTTGACGGGCGCCCGCGAACGTCTGGTCGCGGCACTGGCCGCCGGCGCGCCGAGCCGGCAGCCCGCCGACGCGGCGGAGGCTCAGGTCAGCTTCGATTGCTGGATGCAGGAGCAGGAAGAGAACTTCCAGCCCGACGACATCGCGGCCTGCCAGAACCGCTTCATCGCGGCGATGGAACGGCTGGAGCCGAAGCCGATGGCCGCGCCGGCACCGCCGCCGCCGCCGGCGCCTGCACCGATGGCGCTGCCGGGTCCCTTCGTCGTTTACTTCGACTTCGACAGCTCTGCCCTGACCTCCCAGGCCCAGGTTGAGCTGGCCGACGTGGTCGAGGCGGCCGAGAAGACGGGTGACGGCGCGATCGACATCACCGGCTACACCGATCTGTCAGGTGCCGAGGCCTATAACCAGGTCCTGTCCGAGCGGCGCGCCAACTCGGTCATCGAGTTCCTCGTTACCGGAGGGGTCGATGCCGCCAGGATCGTCGGTCGCGGCTTGGGCGAGGCCAATCCGGTCGTCATGACCGAGGCCCCGGAGCAGCGCAACCGCCGTGTTGAAATCGAGTTCCGGCGCTAGAGCAGATCAGGGCCGGCTGGAATCGCCGAAGGCGATCCACCGGCCCTGTGACCCTGCTCTATACCTTTGAGTTGGATCGGATTCACACGATTAGACAGGACCACATTGTGGTTCCGTCAAATCGTAATCCGATGTAGGCAAAGCCTCTTCGAAGGTCTGTGCCGCCGCGTTCGTCCCGGATCGGGGAAGGCGCGGCGGCCGGGCCGTCCGGACGCAGGTTCACCTCTCGGACGCGGGTTCACAAGGTGACACTGCGTCCCGCGTCGGCGCAGCCGACCGCCGAAAGATGGGCGGGGTCCGCCGGAATGACGGCGGCCGATTTCCCATCCAAGGTGATGGCCGACGCCTGCGGATTGTCGAGCGCGAAGACGGCGGCCCGTGTGAGGCCGCAGCAGAGCGCCGTGAGAACCCGCCCCGACCCGCCGTGTGCCATGACCAGCGCGGGCTGCTGCAAGTCCAATTCGCTCAGCCAGTCACGCAGCCGCTCCGCCACGGCTGCGAAGCTCTCGCCTCCGGGGGCGACGCTGCTCCAGGGATCCAGCTCGTGTTCGGCGACATCCGCCGGGAAGGAGCGGAAAATCTCGTCCCGGCTGAGGCCTTCCCAGTGGCCGTAAGCCCGCTCCTTTAGACGCTCGTCGTAGTGAGCCGATTGCGGCTGCAGACCCAACTCCTCACAGAGTATCGCCATGGAGCGTGCTGCCCGCGGTAACGGGCTGCACCAAAGCTGCCTGCCGGGCAGATCGGGGTAGCGGTCGGCGAGAGTGCGGACCACGGCGCGGACCTGCGCTTCGCCGGTTTCGGTCAGTGGACTGTCGCTGTGACCCTGATAGCGGCCCTCCACGTTCCAGACGGTTTCGCCGTGTCGAAGGATCAGCAGGGGAGGGGCGTCGACTCTTGTCAGATGGGCGTTCAGAAGAGGCATTTCTTGAATTCCGAGGCTTGTCCGCGGCGGCTTGCCGAAACCGCGCAGGGACCGGCGGTTCGGGACGCTTCAGCGGGCGCCCCGAACCGGGTGGGTAGAAAGCACTGGTGCTCAGTGCTCCAGGAAGACGATCTGGTCGCGGCGGATCTGAAGGCTGACCGGCTCGCCGATGGCGAAGGGTGCCGATCCGAGCTGGTGCGAGCTGTCCACCTGGACCACCTCGCCATTGGTCTCCACCGCATAGCGAATGATGCTGCCAAGAAATTCGGCGCGGACGACCTTGCCGTCCACCCTCGCGTGATTGGGGAGGTCGGAGGCGCCGTGCTCCGAGATTCCCACGTTCTGCGGACGGAACACGACGTTGCGGCAGTCCCCCGCCAGCCTTTCGTCGACCGGCAGGGCGACGCCCCGGTCGGTGCGGAAGACCGTACCGTTCCCGGTCTTCTCGACTCCTCCCTCGAACACGTTGGCGGTGCCGAGGAAGTTGGCGACGAAGAGATTCTTCGGCTGGTCGTAGAGCTCCATGGGCGTTCCGACCTGCTGGATGATGCCGTCCTGCAGCACGGCCATACGGTCGGATGTCGAGTTGGCCTCTTCCTGGTCGTGGGTGACGAAGATGGTCGTGAGCTGGAGTTTGCGCTGCAGGGCGCGTATGTCCTGGCGCATTTGGATACGCAGCTTCGCATCCAGATTGGACAGGGGCTCGTCCAGCAGCAGCACTTTCGGTTCGATCACCACGGTGCGGGCCAAGGCCACTCTCTGTTGCTGGCCGCCGGAGAGCTGCGAGGGCCGCCGTTCCGCGTAGTCGAGCAGGCCGACGAGATCGAGGGCCGCTTCCACCCGCTCCTCACGTTGCGCCTTGGGGATCTTGCGTTCCTCCAGGCCGAAGGCGACGTTGCGCCGCACCGTCATATGCGGCCAGAGGGCATAGCTCTGGAACACCATGCCGACGTTGCGTTCCCAGGGCGGCAGTTTGGCAATGTCTTCGCCGCCGATCAGGATCTGGCCCTTGGGTGTCGGGCCGAAGCCCGCGATGGCCCGCAGCAGGGTGGATTTGCCGGAGCCCGACGGGCCCAGGAAGGAGAAGAACTCGCCGGGCATGACCTCCAGGTTGACGTCTTTTAGAACCTCGGTGGTGTCGAAGGACAGACTGAGGTTCCTGATTCTGACTCCCGAAGCTTCCTTGTTGTTGATCTTCATTGCTTATATCTCCTGAACGGCGGCGGCCGCCGGTGCGCGGGATTTGCGCCCGCTTTCAATGACGCGATGCGAAAGATAGGTGCCGAACCCGACGATGACCACGGCGATCACGCCCAGAGCCGCGCCCGGACCGCGGCCCGAAGCCGATTGCATGAACTCGTAGATGCCGTAGGCGAGGGGGGCGTCTGCCGACGTCGAAACCAGCATGATGGTGGCCGAAAGCTCGACCGCCGCCGTGGCGAAACTGGTCACGAAGCCGGCGAGGATGCCGCCGCTCATCAACGGCACGAGGATGCGCCAGACGGTGCGTCCCTTGGTGGCGCCGAGGTTCTCTCCGGCCTCCTCCAGGGCGACGCTGACCTGCTGCAAGGCGGCCACGCAGGCCCGCAGGGCATAGGGCAGGCGGCGAACCGTCAACGCGACGACGATGATGACCCACCAGGACGCCAGGGGCTTGTCCACGATGGGCACGTCGAGCGCGTAGAAGGTGCGCAGATAGCCGATGCCGATCACGACGCCCGGCACGGCCAGAGCCATGGTGGCGCCGTAGTCCAGCCACTTGCGCCCGGGCAGGCCGGTGCGCCACACCACGTAGGCGATGGCGGTGCCGAGGATGACATCCGCCAGTGCCGCGATGCCGGCGTAGAGCAGCGTGTTGGAAACGTACTGCGTCGCCGTCTGGAAGACGGTGAGGTAGTGGTCCAGAGTGAAACCGTCGGGCAGGACGGAGAATGACCAGATGGTGCCGAAAGACAGCAGCAGCAACCCGATGTGCGGCGACAGCACCAGCAGCAGGATCAGAATGATCACGCCGTAGCAGGCGGTCTTTTCCCAAGGGCGCATGTCCCTCTTGCTGAGGCCGCCACCGCCTTTCTGCGTCGTCGAGTAGTCCTTGCCCTTCAGCGCCAGCAGCGAAACCCAGAGCGACAGCACCGAAAAGGCGATGAGGACGACGGAGATCACGTAGCCCATCGGATCGGAGATGCCGATGGAGGAAATGCGCAGATAGGCCTGCGGCGCCAGCATGGTGTTGACGTTCAGCAGCAGCGGCGTGCCGAGGTCGTCGAAGACCTTGATGAAGACCAGCGCCGCGCCGGCGACGTAGCCGGGCATGGCAAGGGGAAACACGATGCGGCGGAACATTCTGAGGCCGTGGGACCCCAAGTTGTGAGCGGCTTCCTCCATCGAGCGGTCGATGTTCGCCAGGGCCGCGGAAAGGTTGATCAGGATGAAGGGAAAGTAGTGGATGCTCTCGACCAGGATGACGCCGTTCAATCCCCGCATGAAGGGAATGGTAAAGCCGAACCAGTCATTCAGGATCAGGTTGACCGAGCCGTTCTCGCCGAGCAGAAGCTGCATCGCCACCGCGCCGACGAAAGGCGGCATAATCAGCGGCACGATTCCCAGGGTCTGGATGATGACCGCGCCGCCGAAGTTGAAGCGGGTGGTGAAGTAGGCCAGGGGCACCGCCACCAGGGTGGCGATGAGGACCGACATGGCCGAGACGTAGAAGGAGTTGAAGAAGGATTCCTGGAACAGGGCGGTGTTGAAGAAGTCGACGAAGTTGATCAGGGTCAACTCGCCGGTCGCCGGGTCCTGAAAAGCGACGTAGATCACCTTCAACACGGGAACGAAGAGGAAGGCGATCAGAAAAAGAGCAAGGAAGAGGCCGACGCTGGCTGTCGTCCTTTGCCCGCGCAAAGCCGAGAGCATGACTCACCTATCTGAGCAAGCGGTAGACGCGGGAGCGGCGATTGCCGCTCCCGCGTCTCCTGGAAGGGTTACAGAAGCGACTTGGCCTGCTCGGCGAGCTTCGCGGCCTTTTCGTAGTTGCCGCGGGTCATGTCGTCCCACTGCTGTTCGATCTCGGCCTGACGGCCCGTCACCTTATCGCTTGCCTTCTTCCGCTTCTTGGTGAAGACGGCGGCGAAGTCCGGATCGGCCGCTTGCTCGGCGGTGATCGGAACTTCGGCGATAAGAGCCCGGGCCTGCTTGATGAGGCCGGCCGCTTCGGCGTTGTCCTTGCCGGCCAGCGCCGCTTCGGCCTCGTAGATCGCGCTCATCGCACTCTTCAGTTCGTCATGACGGTAGGTGATCATCACGTCGAAGAGGGAGTTGATGACGTTGTAGCGATTCTTGGAGAGGTCCAGGTCGAACTTGACCGCCGCCCCAATGGTCTTGTCCTTGAAGGGATTGGGGAAGTCGGCGGGGGCCTGGGCGTAGGTGGCCGGGTTCACCGGCAGGCGGCGGATCTTCGGGTCCAGAAGCTGAGCCTGGCCCTCGGGCGAGAGGATGAACTCGACGAAAGCTTCCGCGGCTTCCTGGTTCGGGGCGTTCTTGATGATCGCGATGTTTGCCGGCACCAGGGTGGTGACCTCGGGATAGGCGAATTCGACCGGGAAGCCCGAAGCCTGCGAGGAGAGACCGAAGAAGTCGATGACGATGCCCAGGCCGAACTGACCGCTGTTCACGCCGTCCGGAACGCCGAAGCTACGTTCGGTGATCGTCTTCATGTTGGCCGAGATTGCCTTCCACTCGGCCCAGCCTTCCTCCCAGCCGAGACCCTGCAGGACGGTCTCGATCGTCAGGTGCGTGGTACCGGAACGCGACGGCGCACTGATGCCGACATGGCCGAAATACTTCGGGTCCTTGAGGTCCGACCACTGCCGCGCCGGCTCCAGGCCCTTGGCCTCGAGGTAACGGGTGTTCCACATGATGCCGTAGCCCGAGGCCGCGAAACCCAGGTAGTAGCCGTCCGGATCGTTGATCGGGAAGGCGCCGACCTTCTCGGGAATGCCTTCGACTTTCGGTGTGTACTTGGACAGCAGATTGCTGTCCTTGAGCACCTCGAAGGCGTCGGGCGCCGAGGCCCAGAAAAGGTCGGAAGCGTTGTTGTCGGCGGTTTCCTGCAGGTATTTGATGCCGGCGGAGGTCTTCTTGTTGAGGATCTCCACGTCGACGCTCGGATAGGCGGCTTCGAAGGCTGCCTCGAAGGTCTTGGTGGTGTCCGGCGGATAGGAAGTGACGATGGTCAAGGTGCCTTCGGCGGCGGTGGCGACCGAGACCGCCCCGAGAATGAAAGAGACGCTGGCCAAGCCAGTGAGCGTCTTACGCATTTGATTTCCTCCCCAATGTTGGTGTTTTGATGGGGGAGAACAAGCAAAGGTCATGCCAAAGGTGCGGCGAAACGAAAGGCCGGCCCCTTTCCTACACCGAGTCAAAGAGATGGGTGACGGTTGAAGTGGCGCGGACCTTACGCTACCGGGGGTCATAAGCGACCCAGTGGCACCAGTAGATGGGTCAATAATGACTCATATGGGCCGCCGACCCAGGAATGTTGGGGGGCGAGGGGGGCGCTGGCCTCAATCCTGGTACCGCCTGCGGTCCAACCCGTACTTCTTCATTCTCAGATAGAGCTTCTTGCGGGGCACGCCGAGCGCTTCGGCGGCCTTGCCGACGCGGCCGCTCTGCGCCGCGAGGACGCGCTCGATCAGTGCGCGTTCAAAGGCGTCGACCTGGGATTCGAGAGAATTGGCCTGGCCGGCGGCGTTCGCGCGGGCGGCGTCCTGGGAGCGGCGGCCGGGAAACAGCGGCAATCCCAGGACGTAGCGCTCGGCCACGTTGCGCAGCTCGCGGATGTTGCCGGGCCAGTCATGGTTCTGCAGTGCCAGGAGAACGTCGACGGGGATGTCCGCGGCGGCCCGGCCCAGGCGGCGGGCCGAGAGGTTGACGAAGTTCTGGAACAGCAGCGGGACGTCCGCCAGCCTGTCACGCAATGGCGGCAGGGCCACGGTGGCCACGTTCAAACGGTAGTAGAGATCTTCCCGGAAGGTGCCGTCTTCCACCAGGTTGTGCAGGTCGACCTTGGCGGCGGCGATGACGCGGAAGTCGACCGGAATCTCGCGGTTACCGCCGAGCCGCTCGATACGCCGTTCCTGCAGGACGCGGAGGAAGCGCACCTGGACCTGCAGCGGCATCGACTCGATCTCATCGAGAAACAGAGTGCCGCCGTCGGCGTGTTCGATCTTGCCGATACGCCGGTGCTTGCCGTCGGTGAAGGCGCCGGGTTCATGGCCGAAAAGCTCGCTCTCCAGCACCGTCTCGGGAAGGGCGCCGCAATTCAGAGCCACGAAGTTCCCCGCCCGCCTGGGGCCGAAGTCGTGCATGCAGCGCGCCGCGAGCTCCTTGCCTGCCCCGGTCTCGCCGGTGATCAGCACGTCGACGTCGGCTTTGGACAGCGTCGCGATCAGTTCGCGCGTTTCCTCCATCGCCGGGGTCGCGCCGATCATCAGCTCCGACATGGCATCGTCCGGCTTTGTGCGGTGGCGCAGGTAGCGGTTCTCGAGGACGAGGCGCCGGCGGTCCAGGGCGCGGGCGCTGACTTCCACGAGCCGCTCGGGATCGACCGGCTTTTCTAGGAAGTCGTAGGCGCCGTCGCGCATGGCCTCCACCGCTAGCGAGACGTCGCCGTGGCCGGTGATGATCACGACCGGAAGGTCGGGATCGATGTCTCGCACCCGCTGGAACAGGGCCATCCCGTCGAGGCCCGGCATGCGGATGTCGGTAACCACGATCCCGGCAAAGCCGGGGCCCAGCCGCTCGAGGGCCTGGCCCCCGGTCTCGAAGCCCCGGCAGTCGATGCCTTCCAGGCGCAGCGTCTGGCAATAGGCTTCGCGCACATCCGGCTCGTCGTCGACGAGGAAGACCGTGGCTTTTTCGGCGGACGTCATGCCGCCGCCCCCTTCTGACGGGCTTTGTTCAGCAAGATCTCGAATCTGGTGCCACCCGCAGCCATGGGCAGGGCTTTCATGCTGCCGCCGAAGTCTTTGATAATATTGTAGGAGATCGTCAGGCCCAGGCCCAGCCCCTCGCCGACCTGCTTGGTCGTGTAGAAGGGGTCGAAGGCGTGCTGGCTCTGTTCGCTGGTCATGCCGACGCCGGTATCGACGATCGCCATGGCGACCCGTTCCCCGCGTTCTTGGACGCTGAGCTCCAGGATCTTGCGCGGCGAGTCCTTCATCGCGTCCAAGGCGTTGCCGATGACGTTAATGAGCACCTGTTCCAGCCGGATGGGGCCCGCCTGCGCCAGGCAGTCGCCGTCGGGCAGGTGCAGCCTGACTTCGACGCCCTCCCCGGAAATCCGGTTGTCCAGTATCGACAGGGCCTCGCGGACCACCGTCGGCACGGAGGCCGTGCCGACGGTCGACGCGGGCTTGCGCGCCAGCGTCTTGAAGTGGTTGACGGTGGCGCTCGCCTTGCGGCTGAGGCGCTGTATGTGGTTCAGGTTTGCCTGGGCTTCCGCCGTATCGCCGCGCTCCAGGAAGGTGCCAGCGTTGTGCGCGTAGGACTGAATGGCCGAGAGGGGCTGATTGAGTTCATGCGCGATGCCGGCGGCGAGTTGCCCGAGCGCCGCCAGCTTGCCGGCCTGGATAAGCTCCGCCTGGGTTTCGCTCAGCGTGTCCCTGAAGGTCCGCAGCGACTGGGCCATGGTGGTGATTTCATCGGCGCCGCCGGATGGAACGGGCGCCGAGAGGTCGCCGCCGGCGATGGCCTTCATCGATTCGTTGAGCTCGAGAATGCGGCGCACCAGGCGGCGCCCGACATAGAGCCAGATGACGAGGATGGAGATGAGCGTCACGGCGATGGCCGAAAGAATCAGCATGACCTGACCCTGGTAGATCGCGCTCTCGGACCGCTCGGTCATCTGGCGGGCCGACTGGAACACCCCGGCGAGATTGATGTCGGTCTCGCGCTGCAACTGCTCGATGGTCTCGAAAGTGCGGGTGACGAGGCTGATGCCGTCATCCATGGCCGTCAGTTGCCTGCGCCTGAGATCGAAGACGCTGTTGTCGCCGTCGACGTAGGTCAGCAACTCGATGACGGTCTGGCGCAGCGACAGCGCGCTGGCCGGGCTGTCGAGGTTGGCCAGGTCGGCCTTCATCTGATCGACGACCTCGGCGGCGAAGCGCCAGGTGTCGTCCAGTGCCGCCACGTCGGGGGCGGAGGAGGCGCGCCCGACGAGTCCGACCATCAGGTTGCCGGCGGCGTCGATGCGCAGCAGCAGTTCCTGCCGGCGGGCTTCCCGCTGAATAATCTGGCGGTCGGCGGCCGGTCCGTCGCCGGAACTGCGGATCGCCAGGTCCATGTTGAAGCGGGCATCCGAGACGATCGGCTCGATCTCGTCCAGGAAGGCGGCGTGGACCCAGCGCAGCCGCTCAACGTGCTCGAGGTTCTCCGCCGCCAGGAAGAAGCGGTGCTGGACGTTGCGGTCCAGCGCCAGCAAGGTCGCCTCGACGCGATCCACCAAGGCGTTGAGGGCCTTGACCTCGGTATTGCCGCCCAGGGACTGGAACTGCACCAGGATCGCCCGCATGTCGGACAGGGCCGGCTCCAGCCGGCGCCAGACGCCTTGCCGCTCCTTGTCGTCGGCCGCCACGGAGAGGGCGGTGGCCGCCGCGGAGACCTCGCTGCCCCGCTCCGCCAAGCGGGTTGCGTCGGCGAAAGCCGGGATGGTGTCTTCGGAGACCTGCCGCAGGTACTCGCCAAGCGTGGAATACGACCACCAGGCGACGCCCCCGGCGGCGCCGACGAAGACCAGGATACAGGCAAAGGCGGCGAACATCCGGGCGCGAATTCCGGCCCGGCTGGTCGCGGCCGCGGCATGGGGAATGTTCCGGCTCACCGCAGCGCCTCGGAGATCTCGTCCAGCAGGGCCATGGCGTCGGCATGGTTCTTTCTGGCGAAGGCTTCCCAGGCGCCTTCCGCGGCGACCTGCGTCTCGGGAACGGAAAGTCCAGGCTGCCGGCGCACGAACTGTCCGGAAAACGCCGGGTTGAGGGCTTCCGCTTCAGTCACGGGCAGGGCGGTCAGCAGTCTGCGGGCCTCGTCCAGGCGGGCCTGCAGGTCGGGGCGTTCCGCCGTATCGACGCGCTTGCCCAGGACATGGAAACGCTCCCAGGCCTCGGTCAGGGTGCGGAGCCTGAAGGTGATCAGCCGGTCGAAGAGCGCATTGACCAGGTGGTAGCGTTGCCGCGACAAGTCCGAATCGAACAGCAGGCCGCCGTCGGCCAATCCGTTGTCGAAGGGATGGGGGTGGCTGGCCGGGGCTTTCGAATAGGCGGAGGGGGAGGCCGGAAGCCGGCTGATCTGGGGCAGGAACAGCAGCTCCTGCCCCGCCACGGAGCGGACGAAGGTCAAGAAGGCCGCCGCGGCCTTCGGGTGCTCGGCGCCCGTCACGATGGCGATGTTGGCGGGAATGAGGGGGGTTCCCGGCGGATAGACGAAGTCGACGGGATGCCCCTGCGCGCGCAGCGACAAGCCGAAGAAATCGATGGCCAGGCCGAGGCCGAAGCGCCCGGCGCGCACGCCGTCGCGGACGCCGAAGCTGCGCGCCGTGACCGTCGCGAGGTTGCCGGAAAGCTGCAGCAGGTGCGCCCAGCCCTGCTGCCAGCCGTAGGTCTGCAGGAAGGTTTCGACGATGATGTGCATCGTGCCCGAGCGCGAGGGCGCCGAGACGCCGATGTGCCCCCGATAGATCGGCGCCAGCAGATCGATCCAGCTCTTCGGGGTCGGCAGGCCGTGCTTGTTGAGGTAGTCGCTGTTCCAGAGGATTCCGTAACCCGAGAGCGCGAAGCCGTAGTAGAAGCCATCCGGATCGTCCAGCGGGTAGCCGGCGATCTCGGAAGGGTAGTCTTCGCGGCTGCCGCTCCAGGGCGTGAGGTGCCCGGATTCCTTCAGGACCTCGAAAGCGTCGGGCGCCGAGGCCCAAACGACGTCCACCTGGCGTGTCGGGCTCTCTTGAATGTAGGTGATCGCCGCCGAGGTCTTGCGGTTCAAGAAATGCAGCGTGGTTCCGGGATGAGCGGCTTCGAAGGCCTCGCGGAAGGCGGAGAACATCGTTTCGGGGAACGATGTCAGGACGATGAGCTGGCTCTCGAGCCCGCCGGCAGCCGCCGGCCCGGCGCCCTGCGACTTGGCGGGGGCAGGGAACAGCAGGCAGAACAGGGTTAATGCAACAATGCTTCCGATCGAAGCTCGGTCTCTGATCATTGGCATTGCTTCCGGATGATCGAGTTGAAGGCCCGCAGGAGGCTAATCCGCCGCCTGTGGCCATGCAAATGCGATCTGCGGAAGACACCGGCGGAGGCCGGCGGTGCCGGACGCTGCCACCCTGCCCGGACGCGCTATGCCCCCGGCGCGGTCTGGCCGCCCGCTGGCCGCGCGGGCCCGGGGCGTTTCAAGAAAAGATCCCTAAGCCCGGGCCGGCCGGCGCAGACGCCGCGTCCCGGAGGCCCGCAGGTTCCGCCCCGCCGGCCACGTGGGCCGGCGGGGCGGAATCCGGAGGGCCTAGAGGGCGTCGTCGGTGGGGCACCACGCGCCGGCGATCACCATCCCGGGGCTGGCGAGATGCTGTTCGGCGCGCAGAACTTCGCCGACCACGTCGACGTGTTCGACGCCGCCGCTGCGCATCTCCAAAACCGTGGCATCGCCGTAGGTGCCGACCCGCAGCGTGCCCAGTTCCTCACGCCGAAGCGCGCGTGCGGCGTTCTGCGTCGTGGCCCGGATGACTTCGTTCAGGGGCATGCCGAGCGCGAGGAACTTCGACATCACGGCGAGAAGGTCGTGGGCTGGGCCGTCGACGCAAAGGACATGCACGTCGCTGCTGATCGCGTCGGGCAGGATGCCCTGCTCCATCATCACGCGGCAGGAATCGAAGGAGAAACCGCCGTAGCCGTGACCGACGTCGAAGAACACGCCTCTCTCACGCGCGGCCAGCACCTCCTCGCGGATCGAGCGGTCCGCCCGGATCGGCGCGTTGGGGAAGGGGCGGAAGCAATGCGTCAGCACGTCGCCCGGGCGCAGCACCTGCAGCACTTCACGTTGGCTCGGCGGCGGCGTGTCGATGTGCGCCATTACCGGCAGCCCGAGCGCGTCGGCCACTTCGATGGCGAGGATCAGAGGCGCCATTCCGGAGTTGCCGCCGGCCTTGGCGCCGATCCGTGCCTTGACGCCGACGACGATATCCAGGTTCTCACGTGCCGCGCGCAGGCACTCGTGCGGATGGACCAGCCGCATGTCGGCGCATTCGCCGACCATGACGGTCTTGCTGAATCCGAAGATGCCGGGAAAGGAGATGTTGATGTAGGCGAGGATCCGCGGGACCGAAGGCTCGATGACGTGCTTGCGGAAGCCCGGCAGGTTTCCCGCCCCGGCGCTGCCGGCGTCCACGAAGGTCGTGGTCCCGCTGCGCCTGGAGATCATTTCCGCGTCGACGCCCAGGGAGGTGCCGCCCCAATAGACGTGGGTGTGCAGATCGATCAGGCCCGGCGTCACCATGCGGCCGCTCACGTCGCGCACGGCCTTGGCCCCCGTCGCGGGAATGTCGGGCGCGAGCTCGGCCACCTTGCCGTCCGCGAAGGCGACGTCGAGTGTCTCGTCGATGTTCTGGGACGGGTCGATGACGCGTCCGCCTTTGAGTATCAGGTCGTACAAAGTCGATTACTCCTCCGGGGCCGGGGCGTCGGTGCCCTGGTCCTGTTTTGGAACCTTGGCGACTGGAATTGCGGCGGTCTTGCCGGCATCGGCGACAGTCAATGCACTTGCCTTCCGATCCAGTCGAGCGACTGCAGGCGAATGTGCCCGTAGTTGTAGTACTCTATCGAATGCGCTTCCGCGCCGGTCACGGCCTCGAGCACCGCGGCGAGTTCCTCGGCACTCCGTATTGTCGGCCAAGACGGCCTCAGGATAAAGCTGAGGCGGGCCTCGGGACCCGCCGCGGCGCGGGCGGCGCGGGCCTCGCGCCCGGTCGCCTCGGCCCCGGCGCAGTAGAGCGGGATGGCCAGCCGGTCCGCGGCGGCGGCGAGGCGGGCGAGGTCGCTGCCCTCCCGCCAGCACAGGCTCAACGGACTTCTGACCGTCGGTATCACCGACAGCGAGACGCCGGCCGGCAACTCCGCGCGAATCCTTGCCATCAGTTCGGCGACGACGCGCGCGCGCCAGTCGAGGAAGGGCTGCCAGACTGGGTCGTCGGCCAGGTCGTCCGGTCCTTCGGTGCCGTCGGCGAAGAACTGCTCCAGTTGGCTGCGGGCCTGCGCCGCCAGGCCGGCGGCATCGATGCCGGCCGACCGGGCACCGGCCAGGCAAGCCGGGCAGAAGCAGAGGCCGAGCAGCGAAGCCGCGCGCGGCGTCAGCTCGATCAGTTCGAATTCGTGGTGGTCGTTGTGGCGATAGGCCTGATATCCCGGGGCCTCGATGGAGATCTCTTCCACCGGACAGTTGCGCGCCTGATCGAGGCAGAGGGCGGCCAGATAGTCGCGAACCTCCGGCTGGGCCGGGCAGAGCGCCGATCTGATCGGGTCGCCGAAGGCGGTGCGGCAGACGAGATCCGGATGGGCGCGGCCGAGACGGCTGTTGTGCAGGCCGACCGTCCAGCCGGCACGGGCCAGGGCCGGGGCGGCCCGGGCCAGCGCCGAGAGGGCGTCGAAATCTTCGGCGACCTGCGCCACCCGCGGCTTAAGGCGGCCGTAGAGGGAGGGGTCGGGGCGGAAATAGACCGTGCCGTCTTCCGGGTACCACACCCGGCCGTTCGGGGCGTGCGGGCGCAGGAACTTGCCGGCGTGGTAGCTCGTCGCGACGGCGACGGAGGAGATGCCGGCGGCGGCCAGGCGTGCGCCGACGCGATCCGCGCCCTCGTCGCGCACATCCCAGGGATAGAGAAACATGCGCCGCTTCATCGCCGCACACGCCCGAGAGTTTGGCGAACAGCCTCAAGGCGCCGGCCTGCGCCGGGCGCAGGCGCCGCTTCGCCGCGGCGGCATTCGGCGGGAGCGGGGATGTGGGTTAAGATCGAAGCAGCGTTAGGCATGTCGATTCCACTGGAACTCACCTTGGCTGTAAGGCCGTCTCACCAGAATGGGAGGGATTTCCCATCCCGCCCTTGCCCGGACCGGTTCACGACTTTCCACCGTTGCCGGACGGTTTCCTTCGACGTGGCGGAACATGGACATTAATATTTTTATCAGGAATGATTTAAAAGTGAAAATTTTCGAACAGGAGGCTGGGGCCAATGACGTCTGATGCCAAGGCAGATCGCGACGCGGCGCGGGGGGGCGCCGGCGACGGCGCGATGGGGGACATCCTGGGCAGGATTCGCGACATCGAAGGGGACCTGTCGCGTTCCCAGACCAAGATAGCCCAGGCGGTTCTCAGCTATCCGCGGTTGTTCGTCGAGAAACCGGTGGAGGAGCTCTGCGGCTGGATCGGCGTTTCGGCGCCGACCATCATCCGCTTCTGCCGGTCGGTCGGCTGCGAGGGCTTGCGCGACTTCAAGCTCCAGGTGATGGGTGCGATGCGGGTCGGGCCGCGGTACCTGGAGCCGCAGGAGCCGCCCGACACCCTGGAAGGTGTGCGCGAGCAGGTGTCGATGCGCGCGCAGCACGCGATCATGGAGGCGGTGAGCGTGCCGGATGTCCGCCTGGAGCAGGCGATCGACGCGATCCTGGGGGGCGGAACCCTCTACGCCTTCGGCAGCGGCGGGGTCTCAAGCTGGCTTGTGGAGGAGGTCCAGAACAGGTTCTTCCGGCTCGGCGTGCGGGTCATGCCGTGTCGCGACGGGCTCATGCAGACGATGCTGGCCTCGACGATAAACCGCGGCGATGTCCTGCTGTGCTGTTCGCTCGGCGGGGTGAACAAGGACCTGGTCACGGCGTCGAGCATCGCGGCCAACTATGGGGCGACCACGATCGCCTTGACCCAGGGCGGCAGCCCTCTGGCCGAGAACGTCGACATCGCGCTTGAGATCTCCGTGCTGCGCAACGATGGCGATGTGCTGGGCCCTTCGACGATGCGCTACTCCTATCTCGCGGTCATCGATCTGCTGGCGTTCGGGGCCGCCATTCGCTCGCGCCCGCACGCCATGGAGAAGCTGCGCCGGTTGAAGCAGCAGTTCGTGTCCAATGTCGACGAGGACGCTTCCCGTCCTCTGTGCGATTGATCCGAGGTACTTTCGCAAAAGTTTAATTTGCAAGTCATTCGCGATCTAATCTGATCAATTCTGATTGAAAAACTAAAAAAAATTTTGACTGCTCCCGGAGCTGCGTGATAGAGCGAACGTCACGTTGTCTCGGGTGTTTGCCGCCTCCTGTTGAGTTGGCGATGCCATCCGGCACGGTGCCGCCGGGGGCCGGCGGCATGTGAAGCAACCGGCAAGGTTGCCGAGGGAGCAGGAGAGGCTGATACATGACAGATCTATTGAGCCGTACCCCCGGCAGCTTCATCGACGGCGACTGGGAATGCGACGCGCCGGAGTGGGGCGAGGCGCGTAATCCGGCGACCGGGGAGATGCTCGCCCGTCTGCCGAAGGGATCGCGCGAAACCGCCGTCCGCGCTATCGCCGCCGCCCGGGCCGCGCAGCCCGCCTGGGCCGCCGCCACCGCCTGGGAACGCGCCGCGCTGTGCCGCCGTATGGCGGATGCGGTGGAGGCTGCGCAACCGCACCTCTCCAGAGTTCTTTCGGTCGATCAGGGCAAGCCGCTCGCCCAGGCGGCCGGCGAGATCGGCAAGGCCTGCGACGGCTTCCGGATGGCGGCCGAACTCGTCAAGTACATGACCGGTGAGACCATCCCCGCCGAGACGCCCGGCCGGCTGGTCATCAACACGCGCCGGCCCCGCGGCGTTTATGCCGTCATCACGCCTTGGAACTTCCCGGTCAACATCCCCGTCGAATACCTCGCGCCCGCGATCGCCACCGGCAATGCCGTCGTCTGGGTGCCGGCGCCGTCCACCTCGCTCATTGCGGTCGAGTTCATGGCGGTGCTCGCGGCGGCTGGTTTGCCGCGCGGTTTGATCAACCTGGTTCTCGGGGAAGGGCCGGTCGTCGGCGACGAGATCGTCTCCAACCCGGGAACCGACGGCGTGGGATTTACGGGCAGCACCGCCACCGGCCGCCGTATCGCCGAGCGGGCCGCGGGAAAGCCGCTGCTGCTGGAACTTGGCGGCAACGGGCCGCTGATCGTGCGTGCCGATGCCGATCTGGAAAAGGCCGCGGAAGCGGCCGCCGCCGGGGCGTTCGGCAACGCCGGGCAGATCTGCGCGGCGACCGGCCGGGTGCTGGCCGACGCCAGCATCGCGGAGCCCTTGGCCGAGCTCATTCGGGAAAAGGCCGAAGCGCAGATCCTTGGCGATCCCCTGCAGCAGGGCACGACCATGGGGCCGCTCAACAACAGCGGTGTCCTGGAGAAAACGCGCGCGCACGTCGAAAGTGCCGTGGCCCAGGGCGCGCGCTGCCTGACCGGGGGGCGGCAGCGCCCCGATCTCGGCAGCGATCTGTTCTACGAGCCGACGGTCCTGGTGGGCGTTACGCCGCAGATGGACGTCGCGCGCTACGAGACATTCGGGCCGGTGGTGCCGATCCTCGCCCTCGACGGCGACGCGGCGATCATGGAGGTGGCGCCGGACGGCGACTACGGGCTCAGCATGGGGATCTTCTCCAAGGATCTCGGTGAGGCGATGGCCATGGCCAGCCGGCTCCGCGCCGGAATCATCAATATCAACGAACGCAATAATTTCTGGGAACTCCACATCCCCTTCGGCGGCGGGAGTGGAACGCAGAGCGGCATTGGCCGGATCGGCGGCCGTCACACGCTGGAAGCGATGACCGATATCGTGACGGTCACGCTGCCGGTGTCCGGCTACTGAAGTTTGAAGGGTCGCCCGGCCATGAGCGCGCGGCGCACCGGAGCAGGCCACGCAAGACGAACTTCGGCCACGGGCCGGTCAACCAGGCGGACAGCCCCCAGGGACTCCGCGCCTGAGACACGACCCTCCCCATGGCCTGAAGGAGAACGCGGGCGGCTGGGAGCCGCGTTCAGGGCTGCTCGCAGTCCGATCTCGGAAACGGCGGGCGGGTTGCCGCAGCCGAAGTGCACGATGTGAACCGGAACTCCAGAAGGGAACCAAAGCGATGACGTTTCGATTTCGAGGCATCCTAAGATGTGCCTTGGCAGGTGTTCTTGCGATAACTTCCGCCTCTGTGTCGGTCGCGCAGGACGCGGCGAGGCTGATTGTGGCAGAGGACGTGCCGCCGCAGACCTTCGACCCCATCCAGTCTTCCCAGATCCGTACCTGGTACATGTGGCAGCTCGCCTACGAAGGGTTGCTGCGGGCCAATCTCGACGGGTCGCTCGAGCCGGTTCTGGCGACGTCCTGGACGGTCAGCGACGACGGCAAGACCTACGATTTCACGCTGCGCGACGGCGCCAAGTTCTCCGACGGCAGCGCAGTCACCGCCGAAGATGTCGTTGCGTCCTTCGAACGCCTGGCCGCCGAGGGGCTCCCCTACGCGCAGGACCGTTTCAAGTCGCTGGACTCGGTGGTTGCGGTCGCTCCGGGCGTTGTTCGTTTCACGCTGTCGCAGTCGGATGCCGGTTTCCTGCTGAACCTCGGCAGCCCCTTCGTTGTCGGCTCGGCCATCATGAGCAAGGCCTGGCTGGAGCAGCACGATCCCAAGCTGGAAATGATGGGCACCGGTCCCTTCGCGATGGTGTCCTACAGCCCTAACCAGGAACTGGTCCTGCGGCGCAACGAGCACTATTGGAATCAGGACAAGGCGGCCAAGGTCGCGGAGCTGACCGTTCGCTACATGCCGGAACAGTCGGCCCAGATCGCCGGCCTGCTTTCGGGGCAGATCGACCTGATGTTCCCCAGCGCCGAAAGCATGCTGCAGCTTTCGCGTATGGACAACGTCACCACCAAGGCGGTGGAGTCGACCAACTCGGTGCGCCTCAACGTCAACACCAACGTGGAGCCGTTCAGCAATCCCGACTTCAGGCGGGCCATGTCGCTGGCGCTGAGCCGCGAAGAGGTTGTCGCAGGTGCTTTCCTGGGCCAGGCATCGCCGGCCATGCAGATCCCTTCGGCCTACTCCTGGGCACCGGCCCTTTCGGAGCTGAAGTACCACCGCCAGGATATCGCCAAGGCCAAGGAACTGCTCGCCAAGGCCGGTTATCCGGACGGTATCGATATCACCCTCAACCACCTCGCCGGTTACGCGACCTATCTGGACCGTTTCGCCGAGATCGTGAAGACGAACCTGGCCCAGATCGGCATCCGCGTCACCATCGAGGCAAACCAGACGGCCGTTTGGCTCGACAAGCAGAACAAGGCGAACTACGAGATCATGACCAACGAGTACGCCTATCAGGCGGACCCGCTGTTCTATCTGATGCCGAGGCCGGGCCGCCAGGGCCCGACGCCGCCGGAAATGCAGGCGCTGATCGACAAGGCGCGCAGCGGGCCGGCGGATGAGTACACCGCCAACCTGAGCGCACTGCAGCTCATGCAGGATGACCTGGTGTTCCCCGACATCGCCGTTGCCGCGCGCAACGCCTGGGTCGCCTACTCGGGCAAGATCGAGCCCGGTTCGGTGAACCCTGAGGCCATTCTCTCGCGCACATTCCTCGTGGATGTCGCGATTAAGTAGGAAGATGCCGGCCCGCCGGGTGACCGGCGGGCCGGCTGTTCCATCGGGTCGTTGCACAAGGAAAATTCGGTAGAATGTCGGATGTACCCGTACTCCAGGTAACGGACCTGGTCACCAGCTTCCGCGTCGGCCGGCAAAACCTTACCGCGGTTGACCATGTCTCCTTCAGCGTCGGACGCGGGGAGACGCTGGGCCTGGTGGGTGAATCCGGCTCCGGCAAGAGCATGACGGCGATGTCGATCCTGCGGCTCGTGCCTTCGCCCGGGCAAATCGAAAGCGGCCGCCTGGAGCTCAATGGCGTCGATCTGCTCTCTCTGTCCGAAGAGGAGATCCGCGAGCGTCGCGGAACGCAGTGCGGCATGGTCTTCCAGAACCCCATGACCGCTCTCAATCCGGTATTCTCAGTCGGCTGGCAAATGGGCGAGGCGCTGCGCGCGCACGGGCGCGGCCGCGACAGCGCAGCCGCCGTCGAGGCCGCCCTCGCCGGCGTGGGCATGCCCGATCCCCACCGCCAGGCCAACTCCTTTCCCCATCAGATGTCCGGCGGCATGCGCCAGCGCGTGGTCATCGCCATGGGTCTGTTGAACGCGCCTCAGCTGCTGATCGCCGACGAGCCGACGACCGCGCTCGACGTCACGATCCAGGCGCAGGTGCTGGAACTTATGAAGCAGCTCACCCGGGAAAAGGACGCGGCGCTTCTTCTGATTACGCATAACATGGGCGTCATCGCGAAGATGTGCGACCGCGTCGCCGTGATGTATGCCGGCGAGATCGTCGAGGAAGCGCCTGTCGACGAGATCTTCTCCAACTCGCTCCATCCCTATACCCGCGGCCTGCTGCGCTCCGTCCCCGACGGCAGCCGTCCGCGGCAGAAGATGCCGACCCTGAAAGGCGAGCCGCCGGATATCAGCCGGCCCCTTACCGGCTGCCGCTTCCGTCCGCGCTGCGCCTACGCCGACGAGCGCTGCGGCGCCCACCCCGACCTTCTGCCGGTTCGCGAAGGACACAAGAGCCGTTGCTGGGCGGCGCAAGCGGGAGAGGCTTTCGTGCCGGCCCGGGAATCGAATCAGGAGGCCGGCGATGTCGCGTGAGGCAGCCCCGCTTCTTCAGGTTCAAGGCGTGAAGAAGCACTTCGATGTGGAATCGCGCGGCAAGAAGGCCGTTCTGCGCGCGGTCGACGGCGTGTCGCTGGAATTGCCGAGAGGTGAGACCCTCGGCATCGTGGGCGAGTCGGGCTGCGGCAAGTCCACGCTGGCCCGGCTGATCGTCGGCCTGACGAAACCCACCGAAGGCCGCATTCTGGCGCACGGCGGGGACATCTGGGCCGCGGGCAAGGAAGGCCGCGCCCGCCGCGCCCACTTCCAGATGGTGTTTCAGAACCCCGCCGGATCGATGAACCCGCGGCGCACGGTGGGCGCAAGCGTTGCTGAGCCGCTGCAGGCCAAGGGCGTCCGGCGCACCGATGCCGCCGTTGCCGAAATGATGGCGCGCGTTGGATTGAACCCGGCGCTTGCCGTGCGCCGGCCGCACCAGCTTTCCGGTGGCCAGCAGCAGCGTGCGTCCATCGCGCGGGCCTTGATCGCCAGCCCGACCCTTGTCGTGCACGACGAGTCCATTGCCTCGCTCGACATTTCTTTGCAGGCGCAGATACTCAATCTCCTTCTCGACCTTCAGCGGGACCTTGGGACCTCCTACCTTTTCATCAGTCACGATCTGGCGGCGGTCCAGACCATCAGCCACCGGATCGCCGTCATGTACCTGGGAGAGGTCGTGGAGGCGACGACGGCGGAGGAGTTCGCCCGCCAGCCCCGGCACCCCTATTCGCTGTCCCTCCGCTCCGCCACGCTGTTGCCGGATCCCGAGCGTGAGCGCAATCGTCCGAACGTGCTGCTGCAAGGCGACGTGCCAAGTCCTCTCAATCCGCCGGCCGCCTGCCGCTTTCACACACGTTGCCCGCTTGCCACGGACCGTTGCCGCAGCGAAAAGCCTGCGCTGCGCGACATCGGCGGCAATCATCTCGTCTCCTGCCATTTTCCCGAAGCGGCGGCCGCCTTAGGCGGGGCGCCGGCTGCTGACGTTGCGGAGTCCCTGCGATGCGGAAACTGATTCTCAATCGCCTGATGGGGGCGATCTTCGTCCTGCTCGCCGTCTCGGCGCTGATCTTCGCGATGGGCACCCTGATCCCGGGCGACCTGACAAGCGTCATCGTCGGCCAGGAAGGAGCGACCGAAGAGCAGTTCGACGAGGTGCGCAAGCGGCTCGGCCTCGATCAGCCGCTGCCGGTGCGCTACGTGAACTGGCTGGGCAATGCGCTGACCGGCGATCTGGGGACGTCTCCCATTACCGGGCGCAGCATCGCCTCCGACCTCGCGACGCAGATTCCGGTGTCGCTGGAGTTGGCGACGCTCACGCTTATCATATCGACGGTGCTCGGCCTGCCGGCGGGTATCCTGGCCGCGGTGCACGCCAACCGGCGCCTCGATGTCGCGGTTCGCGCCGTCCTGCTGTTCACCTTCTCGGTGCCGGTCTTCGTGATCGGCGTCCTTATTCTCCTGGTCGGCTCCCGCTGGCTGCCGGGCCTGTTCCAGGTTTCCTATATTGCCTGGTCCGAGGACCCATTGATGCACCTGCGCTCCATGGTGATGCCGCTGTTCACCATCGCCTTCCCGATCACGGCGATGACCATGCAGATGGTCCGCAGCGCCATGCTGGAGGTGCTGCACGATCCCTACATCACCACGGCCCGCGCCGTAGGCGTTCGGGAACGGCGGATCGAGTATCTCCATGCCCTGCGTTGCGCGCTGCCGCCGATCGTCACCTTCATCGGCTTCCAGTTCGGCATCCTCCTCGGCAGCCTGATCGTCGTCGAGCAGATATTCAGCCTGCCGGGACTCGGGCGCGGCATGCTGGACGCCATCAACACGCGAGACTATCCCATGGTCACCGCCACGGCGCTCGTCTTCGCCCTCGCCTTCGTCACGATCAACGTTATCGTCGATCTGCTTTACCCCTTGTTGGACCCGCGTCAACGATGAGCAATCCGGCAACCATTGAGAACGGGACGGCCCAGGCCGAGCGTTCGGGCCTTCCTCAGTTCCGTTTTCTGCGGGCGCTGCTGCGGCACAAGGGCGGGGCCTTCGGTCTTGGCGTTATCGTCATGTTCACGATCTTCGCGCTCTTCGGTCAGTGGATCGTGCCCCACGATCCCAATGTGGGCGACTTCAAGAGCTTGCTGGCGCCTCCCTCGGCCTCGCACTGGTTCGGCACCGACGTGCTCGGCCGCGATACGCTGAGCCGCGTGATCGACGGCTCGCGGATCGCCATCGGCGTCGCCTTCATTTCGGTGTCCATCGCAATGGCGATCGGCGTCGTGGTGGGGATCGTGGCGGGCTATTTCGGCGGCTTCGTCGATTCCATGATCAATCGCAGCCAGGACGTGCTCTTCGCCTTTCCGACGCTTTTGCTGGCGATCATCATGGTGGCGGTTCTCGGGCCCGGACTGCTCAATGCGTCGCTCGCCATCGCCATCGTCTATTCGCCCCGCTTCGCGCGCATGGCGCGGGCCACCGCATTGAGCGTCAAGCAGCACGAGTATTTCGATGCGGCTCGGCTGGCGGGCGTGAGCACGCCGGTCATCCTGGCGCGGCACATGCTGCCGAACGTGCTTCCGCCTGTCATTGTGCTCGCCGCATTGAGCATGTCCACCGCCCAGCTCGCCTATGCGTCGCTCAGCTTTCTGGGGTTGGGTGTCAATCCGCCGCAGGCGGACTGGGGCAACATGCTCTCCAAGGCGCGAGATTTCATCACCGTGGCGCCCTGGCTGGTCATCGGTCCGGCGGCAGCGCTCGTCCTCCTGATGCTCGCGTTCAACGTTCTCGGCGACGCAATTCGGGATGTGCTTGACCCGCGCCACGCCAGTAAAGCAAAGACACCGGAGACGATGTAGGCTCCCGTCACCCAAAATTCGAGACAGGATTCGATGTCAAAGGTAAGAGTAGTACTCCATCCCGCCCATCCTTTCGGCGTTGCCGATTTCCTGAGCAGCGTATCGGAAATTCAGCTCGAACAGCCGCGCGACAACGCCGCCGTGGCCGCCTGCCTGCAGGACGGTGCCGAAGCTCTGGTCACCTATACGTGGCGCGACGAGTTTCTCTCGCCGTCTCTTCGCTGGGTCGCCGGGACCGGCGCCGGCACGGAGCAATACCCCCTGGAGCGGCTGCGCGCGCGCGATGTCGTGCTTACGACGGCTGCCGGGGCTCATTCGGGCACGGTCGCCGAGCACGCCTTTGCGCTTCTCTTGTCGCTGACCCGCCGGATCGGCGAGGCGGTGCGGCACATGACCGAAAGCCGTTGGACTCCCCTGGTCGGAGAGGAGCTCGCCGGCAAGCGCATGGCGGTCATCGGGCTCGGACGGATTGGCGAGGAAATCGCCCGGCGCGCGGCGAACTGGGATATGCAGGTCGCCGGGATGAAGCGGAACCCGGGTAACTACGCCGGCTGTCTGCAGGACGTCCGCGGCGAGGATGCGCTCCAGGATCTCTGCGCCTGGGCCGACGTCCTCATGCTGGCCGCGCCCGCCAAGCCGGACGGTTCGGCGCTGATCGGGGCGAAGGAGCTCGAGCTTCTGGGCGCGGGCTGGCTGGTCAATGTCGGCCGCGGCAGCCTGGTCGATGCGGACGCACTGCGTGCGGCCCTGTCGCAGGGCGCGCTGCGCGGTGCCGGACTGGACGTCACCTCGCCCGAGCCATTGCCTGAGGACTCTCCCCTTTGGCTTTCGCCGAAGGTGGTGGTCAGCGCGCACTATGCCGGATCGAGCTCCGGCTACGCGGCACGCTGGGGCCGGATCTTCACCCAGAACCTGCAGGCGCTCCGCGAGGGCGCAGATTGGGAGAACCGCCTGATCTAGGCGCAGGCGTCGCGCGCGGCCGGGCCGTCCAGCGAGGCGGGCGCAGCGGATCACCATCTGCAGAGTCTGACCGAGCGGTCCGTAGCGGGCGGCCATAAGCTCCCATGGCGCCGTGGCGGCCGTTTGTGACCGTTGCGCCGGGGCCCGTGCCGCGATGGAGAGGCCTCCGCCGCGCTCGATGTCGTTCCGAAGCTCCCGCTTGGGCGCAGCTTCTGTCAGTCGTGAGCGCTGGCAGGTATGTCGCCCCGTTTCGGCAATCATGGGACGTCCTGTATCGACTTCAGACGGAAGCCGTGCTTGCCGTAGCGCCGGAACACTGCCAGAGCGACTGTACGAATTTTGCGCGCCCGACCCTGCCGGTTCGTGCTGAATCGTGCCGGTTGTTGCCGAACAGTTCTCATGGCGGCGTGGTGCCGGAAGCGGCCACGGCTGCGAAAAAAGTGAGGATTTTCGGGAGGTTGGGGTGGTGCCGCCGGGGTGAATTGAACACCCGACCCCACCCTTACCAAGGGTGTGCTCTACCCCTGAGCTACGGCGGCACGCGCAGGCCGATGGCCTGATGGGGGCGGAACATGCCACCGGCAGCCGGGCTTGGCAAGGCTAATCCCGGGCTTTTCGGCGGCAAAATTCGGCCCCGGGGAATGTTCATAAGGCCCCGGCCTTAACCGGGACTTAACCGGAGCTCGACTGGGCCCCGACTGGGCCGCGAAGGGGCCTTCAGACGGGCTTGGACGATGGCCGCGGCCCCCGGCCTGTCGGCGCTGACGGGGGCTCCGGGGAGCCTCAAAATGCCTCCTTCCAGCCTTGACCCCGCCGCAATCGGGCGGCAGTGTCGCGGGCCATGCCGAACGACCGCAAATCCCTTCCCAATTCCGGCCCTAATTCCACCTCCGAGTCGCCCGCCAAAGCGCCGGAGTCCGGCGCCAAGGGGCAGGACTCCCGCCAGGAGCGCCTGGCCAGGGCCCTGCGGGACAACCTGAAGAAGCGCAAGGCCCAGCAGCGCCGGCGCCAGGGGGACGGCGCTTGAGCCGCCGGAGCGCAGGCGGAGTCAAGGATCGCGGCAGAGGCGCCGCCGCCTTGAGATTTTCCTCGCTTTTCAGTAGAAACGCGCGTTCCGCCGGGGCTTCTCCGGGCGCTGATCGGGACGCAGTCGACCTTAAACAGACGGGAGCGTGACGGCCATGTCCATCATGCCGGACAGCTGGATTCGCGAAATGGCCGAAACGCAGGGCATGATCGAGCCCTTCGTCGAGGCTCAGCGCCGCGAGGGGGTGATCTCCTATGGCGTCAGTTCCTACGGCTACGATGCGCGGGTGGCCACCGAATTCAAGATCTTCACCAACGTCGACAACGCCATCGTCGACCCCAAGAATTTCTCGGACCAGAGCTTCGTCGAGCGCGACACCGAGGTCTGCATCATCCCGCCGAATTCCTTCGTGCTGGCCCGGACGGTGGAATACTTCCGCATTCCGCGTGACGTTCTGGTGATCTGCCTGGGCAAGTCGACCTACGCGCGCTGCGGCATCATCGTCAACGTGACGCCGCTGGAGCCGGAGTGGGAGGGCCATGTGACCCTGGAATTCTCCAACACCACGCCGCTGCCGGCCAAGGTCTACGCCAACGAGGGCGCCTGCCAGTTCCTCTTCCTGAAGGGGGCCTCGGCGCCGGAGGTGTCCTACGCGGACCGCGCCGGCAAGTACATGGGCCAGCGCGGCGTCACCCTGCCGCGGCTCTAACAGCCGGGCAACGAGCAAAGAGACCGAATGGACCAGATCGTTATCCAGGGCGGACGGCGCCTGAAAGGCGAGATCCGCATCAGCGGCGCCAAGAACGCGGCCCTGCCGCTCATGGCGGCGAGCCTGCTCACCGCCGACACCCTGCGCCTCTCCAACGTGCCGCATCTGGCCGACATCGCCACCATGGCCCGCCTGCTGGCCCAGCACGGCGTCCAGGTGCACATGAACGGCCACGCCGAGAACGGCAATCCAGGAGAGGCCTGCCGGGGCGGCGTTCTGGACCTGAAGGCAGGGGCCATCACGTCGGTGGTGGCGCCCTACGATCTGGTGCGCAAGATGCGCGCCTCCGTCCTGGTGCTGGGCCCGCTGCTGGCGCGGGTCGGCGAGGCCAAGGTCTCGCTGCCCGGCGGCTGCGCCATCGGCACCCGGCCGGTCGACCTGCACCTGCACGGCCTGGAACTGCTGGGCGCCAAGATCGCGCTGGAGGAGGGCTATATCCACGCTTCCGCGCCCGGCGGCTTGACCGGCGCCGCCGTGGTTTTTCCCAAGGTCTCGGTCGGGGCGACGGAGAACCTGCTGATGGCCGCCTGCCTGGCCAAGGGCGAGACGCAGCTGATCAACGCGGCGCGCGAGCCGGAGGTGACCGATCTGGGCGAATGTCTCGTCAAGATGGGCGCCGAGATCGAGGGCCTGGGAAGCGACAAGATCACCATCCGCGGCGTCGACAAACTGCAAGGGGCGGTGCACCGCGTGGTGGCCGACCGCATCGAGACCGGTACCTATGCCATGGCCGCGGCCATCACCGACGGCGAGCTGGACCTCATCGGCGCGCGCGCCGAGCACCTGAGCGCCGTCATCACGGTGCTGGAGGAGGCCGGGGTCTCGGTGGAGGAGACCAACCGCGGCCTGCACGTCAAGCGTGCCAACGGGCCGGTGCGCGGGGTCGACGTGATGACCGAGCCCTACCCAGGCTTCCCCACGGACTTGCAGGCCCAGACCATGGCGCTAATGTCCACGGCGGAGGGCGCCGCGATGATCACCGAGTCGATCTTCGAGAACCGTTTCATGCACGTGCCGGAACTGGCGCGCATGGGCGCCAACGTGAACGTCCACGGCGCTTCCGCCATGGTGCGCGGCCAGCCGCAGCTGACCGGCGCCGAGGTCATGGCCACCGACCTGCGCGCCTCGGTCTCGCTGGTGCTGGCGGGGCTCGCCGCCCAGGGCGAAACGGTGCTGAACCGCGTCTATCACCTGGATCGCGGCTACGAGCAACTGGAGCAGAAACTGGCAGCCTGCGGCGCCGCCATCACCCGGCGCCGGACGCCGGAGTGATCCCGGTCGAGGCAAGAGGGGATCGAAGGACAAGGGCCATGGTCGAGCAAGAGGCATCGGACGGCAAGCCGTTGAAACTGCGCGCCCGCGATCCGCAGGACATGGACGTGCTGGCGGCGCTGCTGCAGGACGCCCTGGTGCCGCTGGGCGATATGAAGTACCTGCCGGAGGAGAAGCGCTTCGTCCTGGTGGCCAACCGCTTTCTCTGGCACGGCGATCCGGCCGAGGACGAACGCCCCGCCGCGCCCCGGCCTTTGCCGGAAGGCGAGGACGCGGCCTTTGACGACGCCGATCAGCCCCCCTTCGAGCGGGTCAACAGCGGCCTCTGCTTCGATAAAGTTGCGCGCGTGCGCTACCGGGGCCTCAAGCCGGGCGGCGACGACGATATACTCAATCTTCTCACCATCACCTCGGATGCCCGCTCGGTGACCCTGATCTTCGCCGGCGAGGCCGCCGTGCGATTGGAGGTGGAGGCGATCCGCTGCCATCTGGAGGATCTGGGCCAGCCCTGGCCGACCCGCTGGCGCCCGCACCACGACGCCGATGAGAGCGGCGAGCAGCCTTAGAAGTCCCCTGGGCCGTGGCCCTGCGGCAAAAAGCCCGGGCCGCTTGCGGCAAAAAGCCCGGGCCGCTTGCGGTAAAGAACCCGGGCCGCTTGCGGTAAAGAACCCGGGCCGCTTGCGGTAAAGAACCCGGGCCGCTTGCGGCAAAAAGCCCAGGCCGCTTGCGGCAAAAAGCCCAGGCCGCTTGCGGCAAAAAGCCCAGGCCGCTTGCGGCAAAAAGCCCAGGCCGCTTGCGGCAAAAAGTAAGTGGCAATTCCGGGGAAAAATCGCCATACCAAGGCCCGAGACCCAGACCTGACCCGGGGCCCCGGCTACCGGGCGGTCGCGTTTTTTTTGTGCAGCAGTGGAGCCGAGCCGGTGACTTCCCCCGCGACGTCCAACGAGCCCTTGATTCTGGCGGTCCCTAAAGGCCGCATTTTGAAGGAATTAAGTCCTCTTTTGGCGCATGTCGGCATTGAGCCGGAAGCGGCTTTCAACGACGACAATGCCCGTCAGCTCCGCTTTTCCACCAATCATCCGGGCCTGGACATCATCCGGGTGCGCAGCTTCGACGTGGCCACCTTCGTGGCCTTCGGCGCGGCCCACCTGGGCGTGGCCGGCAACGACGTGCTGATGGAGTTCGACTACCCGGAGCTCTATGCCCCGGTGGACCTGAAGATCGGCGGCTGCCGGCTCTCCGTGGCCGCGCCGCGGCGCCTGGCCGAGAGCGACGATCCCAGCCGCTGGAGCCACATCCGGGTGGCCACGAAGTATCCGGGCATCACCCGGCGCCACTTCGCCGCGCGCGGCGTGCAGGCCGAGTGCATCAAGCTGAACGGCGCGATGGAACTGGCCCCGGGCCTGGGGTTGTGCCGGCGCATCGTCGACCTGGTCTCCACGGGCTCGACGCTGAAGGCCAACGACCTGGTGGAGGTCGAGACCATCGCCGAGGTCACCTCGCGCCTGATCGTCAACCGTGCCGCCCTGAAGACCCGCTCCGAGGAGCTGACCGGCTGGGTCGAGAGCTTCCGCGAGGCCGCCGATGCCGCTTAGGTTGGATGCCGCCGCCGCCGGTTTCGAAGCAGACTTCACCGCCCTGCTGAACAGCAAGCGCGAGGCTGCCGCCGACGTCGACGCCACGGTGGCCGGCATCGTCGCCGATGTCCGCGAGCGCGGCGATGCGGCGCTGTTGGACTACACCCGGCGCTTCGACCGGCTGGATCTGACGGCGGAGGGGCTTCGCATTCCGCAGAGCGAGCTCGACAAGGCGGTCGAGGCCTGCGATCCCGAGACCATCGCGGCGCTGGAGCTGGCGGCCGAACGCATCGCCGACTACCACCGCCGCCAGAAGCCGGAAGACCTGGACTACCGCGATGCGGCCGGCGTGCGCCTGGGCCACCGCTGGACGGCGGTGGAGGCGGCCGGCCTCTATGTCCCCGGCGGCACCGCGGCCTATCCCTCCTCGGTGCTGATGAACGCCCTGCCGGCCAAGGTCGCCGGGGTGGAGCGCCTGGTCATGGTGGTGCCGACGCCCGACGGCGTGGTGGTACCCCTGGTGCTGGCCGCCGCCAAGCTGGCCGGCGTCACCGAGGTCTACCGTGTCGGCGGCGCCCAGGCAGTGGCGGCCCTAGCCTTCGGCACCGAAACCATCGCCAAGGTCGACAAGATCGTCGGCCCCGGCAACGCCTATGTGGCCGCGGCCAAGCGCCAGGTCTTCGGCACCGTCGGCATCGATATGATCGCCGGCCCTTCGGAAATCCTGGTGGTGGCCGACGCCGCCAACCGTCCGGACTTCATTGCCGCCGACCTGCTGTCCCAGGCCGAGCACGACACCGCCGCCCAGTCGATCCTCATCACCGACGATGCCGGCTTCGCCGACGCCGTGGAGGCGGAGGTGGCCAAGCAGTTGGAGGCGCTGCCGCGCAGCGCCATCGCGCAGGAGAGCTGGCAGGCCCACGGCGCGGTCATCACCGTGGCCGAGCTCGACGCCGCCTTGCCGCTTATCGATCGCATTGCGCCCGAGCACCTGGAACTGGCGGTGGCCGACCCCGACGCCCTGGCAGCGAAGGTGCGCAACGCCGGGGCCATCTTCCTGGGCCGCTACACACCGGAGGCCATCGGCGACTATGTGGCCGGGCCCAACCACGTGCTGCCGACGGCGCGCTCGGCACGCTTTTCCTCCGGGCTTTCGGTGTTGGATTTCATGAAGCGCTCGTCGCTGATCGCCTGCAGCGCCGAGGCACTGGCTAAAATCGGGCCGGCCGCCGTGCGCCTGGCCGAGGCCGAAGGCCTGGACGCGCACGCCAAGTCGGTCGCCCTGCGCCTGGCGGCCAATCCGGAGCCATCCTGACTCCGGCACCACCTTGTTGAGGGGGGAGCGGTCCCGCGGGCATGAACGACGACAGCCACAAGGAAACGCCGCCGAGGGAGCGGCTGGCCAACGTCACGCTGGACGACAGCGCCGTCATCCGGCGCAGCCCCGAAGTCGAGCACGAGCGCGCGGTGGCGATCTACGACCTGCTGGAAGAGAACACCTTCCGCCCGGTGGGCGACTACCACGGACCCTACCATCTGCGGCTTTCCATCGCCGAGAACCGCCTGCTGCTCGACATCCGCAGCGAGCAGGAAGACCGGCTCGGGTCCGTGACCCTGCCGCTGCTGCCGTTCCGCCGGGTCATCCGCGACTACTTCGCCGTTTGCGAGAGCTACTACGAGGCGATCAAGACCGCCAGTCCGGCGAAGATCGAAGCCATCGACATGGGCCGGCGCGGCCTGCACAACGAGGGTTCGGATCTGCTGCGCGAGCGTTTGGACGGCAAGGTCGAGATAGACTTCGATACCGCGCGCCGTCTTTTCACGCTGATCTGCGTTCTGCATATCCGCGGATAGACCTCGATGAACGATCTCCCCGCAGCGGTGCTCTTCGCCTGCACGCAGAACTCGGTGCGTTCGCCCATAGGCGAGGCGTTGCTGAAACACCTGCTGGGCCATCGTGTCTACGTCGACTCGGTCGGCGTGCGCTCCGGAGAGATCGACCCCTTCGTCATCGAGGTGATGGACGAGATCGGCATCGACGTCTCCAGGCACCGCGCCAAGTCTTTCGACGACCTGGAGGACACCTCCTTCGACCTGATCATTTCGCTGTCGCCGGAGGCCCAGCACAAGGCGGTGGACCTGACGCGGACCATGGCTTGCGACGTCGAATTCTGGAACACTTTCGACCCCACCCTGATCGAAGGAAGCCGGGAAACCCGCCTCCAGGCCTACCGGGATGTGCGCGACCAGTTGAAGAAGCGCATCGAGGAGCGCTTCACCCTGGACCTGAAACCGCCCCACTGAGGCGTCCCAGCGCAGCAAAAAGCGCGGATTTCCGCGGTTTATGGCACGGTTTTCGCCCCCTAACGCGGGTGTTTGTCCTGGTCTATGCTTTTATGTATGATCCGCGCGCTCTCCCGGATCCGGGAAAACGGGTGGGAGGCAAGGGGATGAACCGGGCCGGCGCACCAGGACACGGCGGCCGAGCCACCGAGATAAGAAGGACAGATGGCCAAGGAAGATTTGCTGGAGTTCCAAGGTACCGTCGTTGAGCTGCTGCCCAACGCGATGTTTCGCGTGAAGCTGGACAACGACCACGAAGTGCTGGCTCACACCGCCGGCAAGATGCGCAAGCACCGTATTCGCGTTCTGGCGGGCGACCGCGTGAACGTCGAGATGACGCCCTATGACCTGACCAAGGGCCGCATCACCTTCCGCTACAAGTAATCCGACGGGCCAGGTCATGGCCGTAGTTCCTGCCGGACACCCTCCGCTGGCCGAGATGCAGCCGGCGGCGCCGCTCGTGCTGGCCTCGGCCTCGCCGCGGCGCCTGCAGCTGCTGCATCAGGTCGGCATCCTGCCCAGCGATGTCGATCCCGCCGATATCGACGAGACGCCGCGCCGCCGCGAGCTGCCGCACCACTACGCGCGCCGCGTCGCCCTCGACAAGCTGGACGCCGTGGCCGCGCGCCATCCGGGCTGCTTCCTGCTGGCCGCCGATACCGTGGTGGCCGTTGGGCGGCGCATCCTGCCCAAGCCGGAGGACGAGGCCGAGGCGCGGGCCTGCCTGGCGTTGCTCTCCGGCCGGCGTCACCGGGTGCTGGGCGGCGTCGCCGTGCAGGCCCCGGACGGCCGGCGCGCCGACACCCTCGTCACCACCGCCGTCGTCTTCAAGCGCCTCTCGGAAGAAGAACTGCGCCGCTATCTGGCCGGCGGCGAGTGGCGCGGCAAGGCCGGCGGCTACGCCATCCAGGGCGCGGCGGCGGCCTTCATCCCCAAGATCATCGGCTCCTATCCCAACGTGGTCGGCCTGCCCCTGGTGGAGACCTGCAATCTCCTGACCGGGCTGGGCTACCGGACCTGAGGTCGCGGTGGCGGCGGACCTGATCGTCTCGGTCCTGCCCGGCGAATTGCGCGCCGCTGTCCTGAAGGACGACCTCCTCGATGAATTGCTGATCCTGCGCGACGACATGCCGGGCAAGGGGACGCCGCCTCAGGCGGGCGACCTCTTCCTCGCCCGGGTGCAGCGTTTCGACAAGGGCCTGGACGGCGCTTTCGTGGACTTAGGACTCGAGCGGCCCGGCTTGCTGCCGCGCCGCGAGATGCCGGAGGGCGCGGGAGGCAGTGTGCCGCCGGAAGGCACGGCCCTGGCGGTGAAGGTGCTGCGCGCGCCGGCCGCGGACAAAGGCGCGCGCGTCAGCGCCAAGGGGGTCAACGCCCCGGCGGCCAAGGACCTGACGGCCCCGGCGCGTCTGGGCGGCGGGACCGGACCGCTGGCGGCTCTGGCCGCGCGGGCGGTGCCGCGGCGGGTGGTCTGCGACGACGCGGCCCTGCTGAAGCAGATGAAGGATTTTGTTGAGGGGGACTGCGACTTCGACCTGCACAGCAGCGGAACTCCGCTGTTCGAGGCCGAGGGTCTGGAGGCGGAGATCGAGGCCCTGTTGAGCCCGCGTGCCGAGCTGCCAAGTGGCGGCTTCCTGCTCATCGAGCCGGGCCAGACGCTGACCGCCATCGACGTGAACGCGGGGCGCAGCGACGGGCGCGGCGGGGCCGCGGCCCAGGCCAAGGCGGTGAACCTCGCCGCGGTGCCGCTCATCGCGCGGCAACTGCGCCTGCGCGGGCTCTCGGGACTCATCGTCGTCGACTTCCTGGCCATGAAGAATCCGCTGGACCGCAAGGCGGTGGCGGCGGCGTTGCGCCAGGCGGTGGCCGGCGACCCGGAGCCCTGCCAAGTCTTCGGCGTCTCGCCCTCCGGCCTCTTGGAGATGACCCGGCGGCGCGGCCGCCTGCCGCTGCACGAGACCCTTTGCCGGCCCTGCGGCTTCGCCGGCTCCGGCCGCGAGAAGACGCCGGAGACCCTGGCCTACGAGGCGTTGCGCGCCACCGTCGCCGGCGCCCTGGGCCAGGCGGCGAGCGGGATCACCCTGCGCGCCGCCCCGCCGGTGGCCGCGGCGCTGAAGCAGGGGCAGGCGGAGGCCTTGGCCGCGGTGGAGCGCCGTCTGGGCCGCGCGGTCGTTATCGCCGCCGACCCCTTGGTCGACACTTACGAGCTCGTGCTAGGCTGATTTCTATGAGCGACAAGACCGACGATCTGGACAAAGTGGTGCCGCTGTCGCGCAAGGACGGCGGACGGCGCAAGTGCCCCATCTGCAAGGCGCCGGCGGTGCACCGCTATCGCCCCTTCTGCTCGCAGCGCTGTGCCGACATCGATCTCGGCCGCTGGGTGAAGGGCAACTACGCCATCCCCACCGACGAAGTACCGGATGGGTCGGGGCCCGATGCCGGGGCCCCGCTCCGTGACAGCGACGAGGACTTCTGAGCCATGCGCCGCTTTGCCGTTGCGGTGCTGACGGCCCTGCTGCTGGCGACGGCCGTGCCGCCGGCCGCCCGCGCCTTCGAAGCGCGCGTTATGGACTCCGTGGTCTCGGTGCTGCCCTTGTGGCCGGGCCAGCCCCGGGGCGGCCAGCCGGACCTGCCGCCCGGCGTGGCGCCGGAGGGCACGGCGGTGGCCATCGCCCCCGGCGGCTACCTGGCCACGGCCCTGCACGTGGTCGACCGGGCGCTGGAGGTGACGGTGCGCCTGCCCGACGGCCGCCTGGTCCCGGCGGAGGTGCTGGGCAGGGACCCGGCCAGCGACCTGGCGCTGCTGGGGATCGAGGCCGACCTGCCGCCCTTGCCCTACGCGCCGGAGCCGTCCCTGGGCGCGCCGGTCTGCGCCGTCGGCAACCAGTTCGGTCTCGACCTCTCGGTTACCTGCGGCGTGGTCTCGGCCCTGCACCGGGCGGGCACCGGCTTCAACCCCATCGAGGACTTCGTGCAGACCGACGCGGTGGTGAACCCCGGCGCCTCCGGCGGCGCCCTGGTGGACGCCGAGGGCCGGCTGGTCGGCCTGCTCTCGGCCATCTTCACCATGGAGAGCGATGCCAACATCGGCGTGAACTTCGCCGCCTCGGCTGCGCTGGTGCGCCGGGTCATGGTGGATCTCAAGACCTACGGCCAGGTGCGCCGCGCCAAGGCCGGCCTGGGCCTGGAGGAGCTGGACCCGGAGGAGCGGGCAACCGAGGTCGGCCTGCGCGTGGCCGGCGTGCTGCCCGGCGGGGCGGCGGAGGCGGCGGGGATCCGCGCCGGTGACCTGTTGACCGCCGTGGAGGGCCGCCGCGTCACCAAGGTGCCCGAGGCCATCGCCGCCATCCAGATGAAGCGCCCCGGCGAGACCCTGCGCCTGGCCCTGAAACGCGACGGCCAGACCCTGGACCTGGGCCTCGTCCTGGCGCCCTAGCGGGGGCGTAGAGGGGCGCCCTGGCGGGCGCTTCACCCCCCTCCTAACCTCCCCCACCAAGGGGGGAGGGAAGGGTATTTGGCGCTGAACCAATTCGTTCCCCCTCCCCCTTGATGGGGGAGGGCCGGGGTGGGGGTGGGGCTGCCTGCCCGGAACCCGGGGAATCCCAAAAACTTAAGATTTTCCGGGAAAAATCCGTCAGGAAATGCCCTCGGGGGGCTGGACAGAGCCGGGCGCAGGGCCTATAAGCCTGCGTCGCTGCTCAACGCAGCGCGACAAGGGGTCCGGGACCTTCCCGGAGCGGCCGCCCGGCCGCAGGATACCAACAGCCCCGCCCGATGTGCCCAGGTAGCTCAGTTGGTAGAGCACATGACTGAAAATCATGGTGTCGGTGGTTCGATTCCGCCCCTGGGCACCATTCTTCCTTGATGGATATCGTCCGCTTCTCCCCTTGGGAAATGCCGTCCTGAGTCACCCCGTGTTTTCCGGCAGCGGCTTGACGCTCGCAAGGTCGGGCAGGCCGCAGAAGGTCTCCTGGTCCAGGTCATAGAAGTAAAGGCAGCCGACAATCTTGCGCACCTGGCCGGCGTGGAGGATCGGGGCCATCGCGCCTTCCACGACCCGTGTGATGCCCTTGCCGTGCAGGTGCACGTGCTTGCGCAGGCAGACGCAGACTCTCTCCGCGACACAGCGGCGAAAGGCGTCGACCACGTCGTCGGAGGCGGGGCCGTGCAGGAAGGCCGTCAGGTCCGCCCCTTTCAGGTCGCGCGAGAAGGACGCCGTCAGATTGTCGCCGGCCACCGCGATGGGCAGGCTGCCGTCGCCTTGGACATGCAGCAGAAAGAGGTTCGGCCACATTTCGCCCGGCAGCTTGAGCACATCGAAATCGACGGATGTGAAGCCGACGTGGGCGAAGAAGTGCTCGAATTGCGGTTCCGATAGGAAGCCGTCAAGCCAGTCGGGCATTTGGATCGTCCTGAAACGCCCCCGGCACGCTGGCGGAGGCGTTCTGCGCGGGGGCGCTCTGCGTGGGCGCCTCAATGTCTAGCCGGAACGATTATACGCGCGACCTTGAGGAGCCGAAAAGACCCAACGGCGGAGGGGCGGTTCTCTTCGGAATTCACTGTTGGAAGACGAGGCGCCGGCGCTGCTTCAACTTCGCGATGAAGGCCGTCGCCACTGCCGGGTTTCTCACCTTGGCGCCGTAGCCGTTCTCTTCCTCGGCGCGGCTCTGCATCAAACGCGCGTAGGTGACGGCTGCCGTCGGCTCGTCGATGCGCGGAAAGCGCTCGCGGTCGGCATAGGCGATGGCGGCGTCGGGCCGGCGCGCCAGGTCTTAGAAGGCGGGCTTTTCCCAATTCAATCGCTCGGCATTCCCGGTCGGATGCCCTTTTCCGTTGACATCATTTTGGAATATGATATTCCGAATATGAAACTGACAACACTTCAGGCGGTAAGAATGCCCCCCGACCACTGGAACGAACAAATGCATCCCGCTGACGGCGCCTGCGACACCGGAAATGCCCCTCTGTCGCCAGATCTTGCATTGGAGATCGTTGACCTCCGCATTTGCTACGGAGACCACGAGGCGGTCCGCGGGGTCACGATCAGCGCAAAGGCTGGGACTCATTTGACGCTCGTCGGGCCGAGCGGGTGTGGAAAGACAACCATACTGCGGTCGATTGCGGGTTTGGAAAAGCCGTCCAGCGGACGTATCAGCCTGTTCGGCAAGCCCGTCTATGACAGCTCGATGAATATCGAGGTGGCGACCGAGAAGCGCGATGTCTCGATGGTCTTCCAGAGCTATGCGATCTGGCCGCATATGAGCGTCTTCGAGAACGTAGCTTATGGTCTGCGTCTGCGCCGTGTGCCGAAGGCGGAGATCGAAGAGCGCGTCATTCGCGCGCTGTCCATGGTCGGTCTCAAGGAACAGGCTTACCGGCAGTCGACGATGCTCAGTGGCGGGCAGCAGCAGCGCGTCGCGCTTGCCCGCAGCTTCGTCTTCGATCCGAAGATTTTGCTCTTCGATGAGCCTCTGTCGAACCTCGACGCGAAGCTTCGGGCGCAAATGCGGGTCGAGCTGAAAGAGCTGACCACCCGTCTCGGAATCACCGCGGTGTATGTGACGCACGATCAGGAAGAAGCCCTGTCGATGTCGGACCACGTGGTCGTGCTGCAGGACGGCATCGTCCGGCAGCAGACCGATCCCTTTACCGCCTATTTCCGGCCCGAGAACGCCTTCGTTGCGGACTTTATGGGAGTATCGAACTTCCTGCCGATTGCAGGCGCGGCGAGGGAAATTGCCGGAGGTCTCGTCGAAGCCGATCTCACGGACGGCGGCAAGGTTATCTGCGCCGGCGCCGTGCCGGACAAGGAGGTCGCAGGCGTGGCAATCAAGGCGTCGCATCTCCAGCCGCAGGCCGAGCCGCCGGAATCTGGGGATAACGTCTGGCGAATGGAGGTCACGCACCGGTCCTTCGTTGGCGACCTGATGGAGTATCACCTCGACTGGGAGGGCCGCGAACTGCGGGCGAGAACTCTGTCGTCTCGCGTCTTCGACGTAGGAGACAAAGTCTACTGCAGCGTGGCACCGGAGCACGCCGTTCTCGTTGCCCCTTGACGATGGCGCCGGGAGGGTGGCGGCCGCGCAAGGGTGGTATCCAGGTGCGTTGACAATAAAGAATCCGCGTTAGTTGAGGTAGTGTGATGAGAACAGCCCGAGTATTGATGAAGCACGAAACCATTTCGTTCGATCCAAACCGCCACAATTCCGATTCAAGCGTGGGTGGGGTCGTGCTGAGGATGATCTGTCAGGGACTCTTGAAGATCGACCATCATGGTGAACTGGCGCCGGACTTGGCTAAGTCGTGGAACGTCTCGGATGATCTGCGTGTTTTCGAGTTCGAGCTGGACCCGGAGGCGACGTTCCATTCGGGGCGGCGCTGCGATGCGGAAATCGTCGCGTGGAACTTCGAGCGGCTCTTCAGCGGAACCGGCGACAGCCTGCTGGCCGCGGACTACGCGGGTCTCGAGAGTGTGCGGCCGACCGGGAAACACCGTGTCGAGTTTAGGTTCTCGAAACCCAACGCCTCGTTTCTGCGGAACGTCGCATGGCGCACCTATATCGTCGATGATCGGGCGGACCAGCCGATTGGAACCGGCCCCTTCCGCCTGACCGAGTGGCAGCGCAACAGCCATATGGCCTTGGAGACCTTTCGCGAAGACTCACGTTGGAAGGACTTGGCGATCGACAATGTGGATATTAGATTCGCGCCCAGCGCGGAAGCCCGCATTGAGGCGATTGAGAAGGGTTTGGTGGATATTGTCGAAAGCGTCCCGGCTGGCGCGGCTGCGGAGCTCGGCCGGCGCGGACTGCTGGAAACGGCGGCGGTTCCATCGTTGCAGAAAAGCGCTCTCGTCTTCAATTGCGCGGAGCCGCCGTTTGATGATCCGCGGCTGCGCCGAGCCGTGGTGCACGCAATCGATCGGGCCCGGCTCGTCGATGCGACGGTGGGGACGCAGGGGCGTATCGTCGACGGGATTGTCCCCAAAGGGGAACTCTGGGCCTGCGATCTGGACCCGATAACCTACGATCCGGAGCTGTCCAGAAAGCTTCTGCAGGAGGCCGGCTTCGGCGGAGGGCTGAAGATAAAGGGCGTATCAACCAACGTCGCGCCGATGCCGAAGGTCGCGAAGATGGTGGCGGAAGATTTGAGCGCCATAGGTATCACTCTTGAGACGACTGGCTACGACGATCCGCCTTGGTGGCCTTACGTCTATACCATGGCCCCATGGAATGTCGCATTTCAAGGTAGCCCTGCGCGCCCGCATATCGATACATTTCTCGGCAGAGAGTTCAAGACGACCGGCGCCTTCAACGCCGGAAAATACAGCAATGCCCGGCTGGACGAGATCATCGAATTGGCACGGCATTCGCTTGGTACGGCCGAGCAGGAGCAGTTGTATTCGGAAGCGCAGAGAATCATTCGTCAGGATCTGCCGGTTTATATTCTCTTCGCGGCCAATGTGCTCGTGGGTTGGCGGCCTGGCGTCAGTGGTTTCGTTCCCCATCCGATGGGAGCGATCGACCTGACCAGTGTTGATCTGGGGGCGCAGTGAGATTGCGATCGACAATTTCCGTGAGAGGACTTCAATGAAGCGCAGCGAGGACGCGGAGGTCGTGCTCCGTCCGAAAATTCCAAGCCCGAATCAAAAGTCGGAACTGTCCCTTGGAGGGCGCCCGAAGTCACTGGCCGAAAAGGTCTACGAGGCGATTCGCCAGGCGATCATTGCAGGCACGATAGAGCCAGGTGAGAGGGTGACCGAGAACAGTCTCGCGGAACGCCTGTCGGTGAGTAAGACGCCGGTACGCGAGGCGCTCCTGGAGCTGCGGCGAGTTGGCCTGATCGTGGATTGGGGGCGTCGTGGAGGGCAGGTTATAACGCCGTCGCGCGAGGCATTCCAGGAAGTGTCGGAAACGCGGGAGGCGATAGAGGTGCTCGTTTCGGCCAATGCTGCCCGGAGGGCCAGCGAAGCGGAGAAGCGCGCAATCGTACAGGCAGCTAAGAATTCGTTGAAGGTGGCTAAGTCCGGCGACATCAGCGGCTTTCACGAGGCCAATGTCATCTTTCATACCCTTATCGCCGACTGCGCCAGGAACAGCAGGATGTCGAGCATGCTGCGCGACCTGTTTGACTTGGGCTCCTTGCTCCGGCTTCGCGACCTTCCGCCGATACACGACCTCGTGAAGTATGGCGAAGATCACGTCGCGATCGCCCAGCGGATTGCCGAGGGCGACGCGGAAGGGGCTGCCGAAGCGGCCCGAGAGCACGTGGTCCATACCCGGCGGGAAAACCTGGAAGCCTTCGACCGCCGCAACGCCGCTTCGGCGGAGTGATGCCGCATCGCCGACTTTAAGTCGGCCTGCTCCAGTCGACCGCATAGGTAAGCGATATTCCCAGGCGAGGCCGAAAGGCGTTCAGCCTGAACCTCTGATTACGCCTGCTTCTCAGGTATGAGCGCCATACGAATCCGATCATGAGCTATCCCGCCAGCCCTTCGTCCAAGAAAATGCCGGAATCGTCCAGCCGGCAGCGCCAGCTTGTCGCCGGCGTCACGATGACGGTGGTCGTCGCTCTTGCGGCGCGGTTCGTCGACGACCAGCTTGGCATCCCCGATATGCTGGTGGCATTGCTGCTGGGAATCGCGTTGCATTCCGTCATCGATCACGATCAGTCAAGGCGCGGGATTGCCTTCACGGCAAGCGCGATCCTGCGTTTCGGGATTGTGCTGCTGGGCGCGCGGATCACTCTCTACGAAATTCAGGGCCTCGGGCTTTCTTCCCTCGTCACGGTTTTGGCGGCGATCGTCGCAACCATCCTGGCGGGTATTCTGGGGGCCCGATTGCTGGGTTTCCGCGGCAGCTTTGGGGCCTTGACCGGCGGCGCCACGGCAATCTGTGGCGCTTCGGCTGCTTTGGCGCTGGCGGCGGTCCTGCCGCGGCACGATAAGATGGAGCGTGAGACAAGCGTTACGATACTCGGCGTCACGGTCCTGAGTTCGATCGCCATGCTCCTTTATCCATTGCTCGGCATCGCGTTTGGGTTCAGCGAATCGGAGAATGGCCTGCTTTTGGGCGCGACCATTCATGATGTCGCGCAAGTCGTTGGCGCCGGCTACTCCATGTCGGTCGAGATCGGAGATCAAGCGACGCTGACAAAGCTCTTGCGCGTGGCTTTGCTGCTGCCGGCGGTCTTCATTATCGGCCTGACGTTCGGTGCCCGGCGCGGTGACGAGTCGCGGGCACCGGTCCCGGCATTCCTTCTGGGCTTTCTAGCCTTGGTATGTTGGAACACCTGGGTCGGTCTCGATCCAAGTCTGCGTGACGTTCTCGTGGAGGTGTCGCGCTGGTTCCTTCTCATGGCCGTCGCCGCGATCGGGATCAAGACCCCCATCGGCGCTGTCGTCACGATAGGCCCGCGCGCGCTCGGCCTCCTGGTTATGGAGACGGTCTTTCTACTGACGTTCATCCTGGTCGTGATCCTGGGTTTTTCCTGGATCTAGCCCAAAGAGGAGGAAGAAGGTTGATTCTAAGCGCGGCGCCTGTCGATCCAGTGAGCTTCCAGCCGTTCGGTCAAGTGCTGACGATCAGCGGGTCGGCGGACAAGCGTTTGGAAACCTTCGTCACGCCCGAACTCGTGGATCACGACAGGCCGTTGAATGTGGCCTACGGGACGAAGGATGCCAGTTCCTTTCCGCATCGGATCCCCATCTTCGAACGTCACGGTCTTTCTACGCAGCTCTTCGTTCCCGTTAAACTGTCGCGCTACCTCGTGATCGCTTGCCCCAGCGGGGCCGATGGCCGCCCTGACCTGAAGTCGGTCGGCGCCTTCTTTGCGGACGAGACTCAAGCCATCCGGTTTGGAAGGGGTGTCTGGCACGCGCCTTTGTGCCTGGCGGATCAGCGCGGGTCCTACCTGGCGGTGAGGTACTGCCGCTCGCTCGAAGACGATCAGGAGATTTTCAGCCTGACGGAGGACCTTCGGATCAGTCTGCCGCCGAAATCCGCGAGCTGAGAAGGGCCTCTGCCGCTTGACCGTAATATGGAATATGGAATATCATATTCGAAGATTAACAAATGAATGAAGAATACTTGGAGGGAGAATGTCTATGTCTGCATCTAGAATCGGCAAATTCGTCTCGTTGTTGAGTTTGGCGGCACTGGTGACGTTCGAAGGTTCCGCCGTCGCCGAAGAGTTCGACCGCAGCCAACTGATCGAAGGGGCGCGCAAAGAAGGGAAGCTTGTCTGGTACACGGGAGCACCTGATGGCCTCGCAAGCCGAATGCTCTCGGTGTTCAACGAGAAGTACCCGTTCATCGACGTCAGTGAGTACTATTCGAGCACTGCCGGGCGTGTAATGTCGAAACTCCAGGCCGAGATCGAGGCCGGGAGGAAGGTCGCCGACGTGTTCCACACGGGGGACATGGGCACGGTTCTGACCCTGCATTCACAAGGCGATATTGCCCCTTTTGTGACGCCGGAGCAGGACAACTACGGCGATCTCTATAAGGAACCCGGCATCTGGACGGGTTGGCGTATTACGACCCTCAACATGGGCTACAACGGCACGCGCATCAAAGCGGAAGACGCCCCGGATTCCTGGACTGCTTTGACCGAACCGAGGTTCAGCGGAAAGTTGGGTTTTCAGGATTCGACCTCCGGCCTGCAGCATCTTCAGTGGTACATTCTCCGGCAGCACATGGGGAAGGATTTCTGGAAGCAGGTCGCGCAGAACGAACCGGTTATCTATGGCGGCAACGTCGCAATCGTAGAGGCGGTCTTGCGTGGCGAACTCCATCTGGCGGGCGAGACGACCAGCTATTTCATCTGGAAATATACGCAAAGCAAGAAGACGCCGTTCAAGGGCGTTTGGCCGGTGGAGGGCGTTCCTCTCGGTGTCCAGCCGATTTCCGTCCTCAAGGACGCGCCGCATCCGAATGCGGCAAGGCTCTTCGTGGATTGGGTCCTGTCTCAGGAGGGTCAGCGTGTAATGGTCGAGGCGATCGGCGACTATTCCGCGCGCGATGACGTCGACCCGCCACAAGGAAGCCCCAAGTTGTCGGCACTCAAGACGCTGCTTCCGGATTCCTATGAAGGGCTACTGAACAGTAAGGAAGAGTTTATTGAAGAGTGGAAGATGCTCGCCAAATAGCATCTCCACGTTTCGGCAATCGCGCGCGGCGGGGCGAGAGATCCCGCCGCGCGGCAGCTCCTTACAAGGCAGATAGACCATGGCTTCGTCGCTTATTCTCGGCAAGTACGTCATCACGCGCGCGCTCGACCGCCATAACGTGGAAATCGTGGAGGACGGCGCCATCTACCAGCGCGACGGCATCGTCGTCGAGGTGGGAAAATCCAGTGAGCTGAAGGAAAAGTACGACGCCGACGAGATTATCGGGTCCCAGACGCATGTCGCGATGCCGGGCCTCGTCAACAGCCATCACCATGTCGGGCTGACCCCATTGCAGATGGGCGCCGTCGATGAGGCGCTGGAGGTCTGGTGGCTCAGCCGGCTTGGGAAGCGGAACGTCGATCTGTATCTCGATACGCTCTACTCCGCCTTCGAGTTGATCGAATCGGGCGTGACGACGGTGCAGCATCTCCACAATCGCCTCGGCGGGACGGTCGAGCAGATGGTGGAGCGGGCGAACCAGGTGATTGAAGCCTATGACGCGATCGGCATGCGGGTTTCATACTCCCACTCGGTGCGTGACCAGAACAGAATCTCCTATATCAGCGACGAAGACTACGTATCGCGCCTGCCGGAGGACGTAGGCCGGAGCTTGTCCGAAGCCTTGACAAGGCAGACGATTCCGCTCGAAGACAATATCTCGTTGTTTGAGTCTCTCTATCGTCAACACGAGAGTTCGCCGCGAGTCGAGATCCAGCTGGCGCCTTCAAACCTGCATTGGTGCTCCGACGCTGCGCTCGAGCTCATTCGTGACTGCGCCGCCAAGTACAACGTCCCAATGCATATGCATCTGTCGGAGACGGTTTATCAAAAGCAGTACGCGGCAGAACGTTCCGGCGGAACGGCCCTTCAGCATCTTCATCGCTTGGGGATGCTCGGGCCGCGCCTCACGGTCGGGCACGGGGTTTGGTTCACCGAGGCGGACATTGAGCTTGCCGCGGATACCGGCACCATGATCTGTCACAATGCCAGTTCCAATCTCCGGGTGCGGGACGGCGTGGCGCCGCTGAATGCGTTCGAAGCGCGAGGGGTCAAGGTTGCCATCGGCATCGATGAAGCGGGGCTAAACGACGACAGGGACATGCTGCAGGAAATGCGGATGGTCCTTAATCTCCACCGCGAACCCGGAGTCCATGACCGGGTGCCCACTGCGACCCAGGTCTTCCGAATGGCCACGGAGTACGGCGCCCAGACGACGCCGTTCGCCTCGAAGATCGGCACCCTGGAGCCCGGAAAGGCCGCCGATGTCGTCCTTGTCGATTGGAATGCGATATCATATCCCTATTTGGACCGGGGCGTGCCCATTCTGGAGGCGGTGCTTGGGCGAGCCAAGTCGCGCGATGTCGATACCGTGATCGTCGCCGGTCAGCCGATCCTGCTGAACCGGGAATTCACTCGAATCGATAGAGGCGCCATCCTGAAAGAGTTGGCCGACTCGCTGGCTGCCCCGCTGACTGCGGAAGAGCAAGGCCGCTTAGAGCTTTCCCGAAAACTGCGCCGACATGCGCCGGACCTTTATGAGCCGGATCCGATGTGTGGTTGCGGTTCTCACCAACCTTTCTATCGCATGAATGCTCGAAACTAGAGCAGACTGAAAAGGCGTATTCATGACCGACAAGCTGCAATTAAGCACGTTTATCGCCTTAACCGCCTGCGTGCTGTTCCTGGTGGGCTATCCCTTGTTCATGCTGGTCACCGCCAGCTTCGAACCGATATCCGCGGATGGCGGGTTATCCTCGGCCTTTCGCGGCTACTTCGTACTCTTCGATGACATAGCTCTGCTGGGCAACAGCATGGTGGTCGCCATTGGAAGTACGGTCGTCGCGGTCGTCTTTGGAGTGGGCCTCGGCTGGATCGTCGCGCGAACCAACGTTCCCTGCCGCGGGCTTCTGGAAGCGTTGATCGTCATTCCCTTCTATCTCACGCCCCTCATGGGGGCGGTCGGCTGGGCGCTTCTGGCGTCTCCCAACGAGGGTGGCGCCCTGAATGCGATCTTGATGAAACTGGGTGTCGCCGACACGCCGGTTTTCGACATCTACACGCCTCTCGGCATCATCTGGGTCATGGGAATTTATTTTGCGCCTTTCCCGTTCCTCTTTGCGGTCGGCGCCCTGCGGTCGATGGATCCCTCGCTTGAAGAAAGCTCGCATGTTCTCGGGAGCAATCAGGTTAGGACGAGTTTGCGTATCACCTTGCCGCTCATCATGCCGGCCATATTGGGCAGCTCCCTTCTGGTCTTCGTGCTGGCGGTGGGGCAGTTTGGCGTTCCTGCCATCCTCGGAATGCCCAACGGCTATCACGTCCTGACCACGAAGATTTATCAGTTCGTCACCGGATTCCAGCCGGACTATGCCGCGGCGTCGGCTATGGGGCTTTCGCTTCTCACTTTCACGGCGGTCGGCGTCTATCTGCAGTTCAAGGTGCTGGGGACGAAGAAGTTCACGACGGTCACCGGGCGCGGCTTCCGTCCCAAGCTGATTGATATGCGCGGGTGGCGCCTGCCGTTGTTTGCGATCGCCTTCTTCTACATCGCCATCGCCGTGATCCTGCCAATCGGCGTCTTGCTGTTCGCCTCGCTCGTTGAATGGATCACTTTCGATTTCGAGTACGTTCAGTTCACTCTTCAGAACTTCGACTACGTGATTAACGATCACGCGCCGACGATGATCGCGATCGTCAACACGTTGCTGCTGGCCTTCTCGGCAGGCGCCGTGATCCTGCTTGCCAGCGTCGTGATTGCCTGGATGCTGCATCGTTCCGATCTGCCCGGACGCCGCTTGCTTGAGTATATTTCGATGATTCCCATCGCCGTCCCGGCTGTGGTCTTCTCGGTTGGCTTGCTGTGGGCTTGGACGAAAGTGCCAGTGGTGCCGATCTACGGAACGCTGTGGATTCTGGCTATCTGCTACATCACGATCTTTCTTCCCTATGGTATTCGTGCTGTATCTGCGACGCTTGTCCAGATCGACAAGAGCCTCGAGGAATGCGCCAGCGTCATGGGTGCGTCTTGGGCCCGGGTCTTGCGCACGGTGACTTTTCCGCTCTTGGCGCCCGGGCTGTGGGCCGGTTGGACCATCCTGTTTATCTCGGTGACAAAGGAGCTCACCGCATCGGCGCTTCTGTACAACAGCAAGACCGTTGTGCTTTCCGTGGCGGTCTTCGATCTCTGGGCGCATAGCTCGTTCACGAACGTAGCCGCTCTCTCGCTCATTCAGGCCGCCATCATTTTTCTTGCCCTCGGCGCATCACGCATCTTTGGGCGGGCACAGGGGAGTCCTGTCTGAGATGTCATCCCAAGGAAGCAATGCGCAAAACATGAATACGCCTTTTCCGCGTGACCTGGTCGGCTACGGAGCGACGCCGCCTAATCCGAAATGGCCCGGTAACGCCAGGCTGGCGGTGCAGTTTGTGGTGAATATCGAAGAGGGGGCGGAGTACACGCCGGCCGATGGCGACCCGCAGGCTGAGAAAGGCCTGGCCGAGGTTCCGGGCGGACGGTTGCCCGCAGGTCATCGTGATCTTGCGTTCGAATCGATGTACGAGTATGGCAGCCGCGTCGGCATATGGAGACTGCTGCGATTGTTCCGGGATCGGGGAGTTCCTTGGACGGCCTTTGCTTGCGCGGTCGCCTTGGAGCGCAATCCGATGATCGCGGAGTTCATTCGGGACAACGCTATCGATGTCGTTTGCCATGGATGGCGCTGGGAGGAGCCGTTCCGCCTTAGTGAAGAGGAAGAACGCGAACGTATTGCTCGATCGGTGGAGTCGCTGAAACGGACGGTCGGCCGGGCGCCGGAGGGATGGTATTGCAGGTACGGAGCATCCGAGAACACGCGGCGATTGCTGGTGGAGCACGGCGGCTTCCTCTATGACTCGGATAGCTATAATGATGAGGTGCCGTTCTGGGTCACCGTTCTGGGTAAGGAACACTTGGTTGTCCCTTATGCCTTTTCCACCAATGACAGCCGCTTTTCCGGTGGTGGCATGGTGACCGGCGAGCAGTATTTCACGATGCTGCGAGAGGCGTTCGACTATCTTTACGAGGAAGGCAAGGTGTCTCCGCGGATGATGTCCATCGGATTGCACGCCAGAATTACCGGACACCCAATGCGCGCGCATGGGCTGCGACGGTTTCTAGACTACGTCTTGGCGCATGAGTCCGTTTGGATCTGCACGCGAAGTGAAATCGCCCATCATTGGCATCGTCACCACCGCAGGACGGCTTGCCTGTGAGGCGATCCGGCAGTTTGCTGCCCTGCCCGCGCCGCGGATGTGTATCCGACATGCTCGGATTGTGGCGCCGGCAGGAAGCCGTCAAGCCAGTCCGGCATCTGGATTGTCCTGGAACGCCCCCTGGCACGCTGATGGAGGTGTTCTGCGCGGAGGGCGCTCAGCGTGGGGTGCCTGCGTGCCTAGCCGGAATGATGATATTCGCGGCCTCAAGGAACCGAAAAGACCCAACGGTGGAGAGGTGGTCTCCTTCGGAAATCGCCGTTGGACGACGAGACCCCGGCGCTACTTCAACTTATCGATGAAGGCCGTCGCCGCTGCCGGGTTCCTCACCTTGGCGCCGGAAATGAAATAGGCGTAGACGTCGCCGCGCTTGCCCCATTTCTTTGCCTGCTTCACCCAGGCGTCGAGATCCTTGGCGCTGTAGCCGGTTTCCTCTTCTTCCCGGGACTGCATGAGGCGGGCATAGGTGAAATCCGCCGTCGGCTCGTCGATGCGCGGGAAACGTTCATGGTCGGCATAGACGATGGCGGCGTTGTGCCGGCGCGCCAGGTCGTAGAAGGCGGGGTCCTGGAAGCTCGGATGGCGTACCTCCAGGGCGTGGCGCAGCGGGACGCCCTCGATATCCTTGGGCAGCAGCGTAAAGAAGTCGACCATGTCCTCGGCATCGAACTTCTTGGTTTCCATGAATTGCCAGTTGATCGGCCCCAGGCGTGCGCCCAGCAGGTGCAGGCCTTGGCCCAGGAAGCGCTGGATCGACTCCGCGGCGGCGGCAAGCTGCTTGCGGTTGGTGCAGTAGCGCGAGGCCTTGACCGAGAAGACGAAGCCCTCCGGCGTCTCGGCGTGCCACTTCATCCAGCTCGGCTCCTTGAAGCTGGAATAGTAGGTGCCGTTGATCTCGATCGAGGTGAGGGCGCGGCTGGCGTATTCCAGCTCGCGGCGCTGCACCAGCCCCTTGGGGTAGAAGACGCCGCGCCACGGCTCGAAGGTCCAGCCGCCGATGCCGGTGTAGATCCTGCCCTTCGCCACCGCTGACCTCCTTGCGCTGATGACCGTCCCGGAACCGCCGGGCGAGCAAGCCTCGGGCCATCGCCGGGGGATTGCAACTGACAACACCCCGACAGTTTCCGTAACGGGGGAAAGGGGGGATCAGTTGTGGCTGCTGGCCGCGGCCTTGTTGGTCGCCGTGGCGGTGGCGTGTTTGTCGCTTTCGGGGGGCAGCAGGGCGTCGCGTTCGGCGGCGTGGATGAGCTTGTTGACCGCGTAGACCGAGAGGCGGAAATGCTCCGGCCGGGTCGAGACCTTGAGGGAGAAGTCCTTCTGCTGAGCACCGCGGCCCAGTAGGTAGGTGACCGTCCTGCCGTCCCTGCGGGTCATGGCCAGGGTCAGTTGCGGCGAGTCGAGGGCATAGTCCGGGTCGGCCTCGTCGCTGCGGAAGGATTCGACGCGCAGCCCGGCGAGCAGGCCGGCCAGGCGGTCGGCGGCTTTTGCGTTCAGCGACGGGGCCTTGCCGTCGCCGGCCGGCCCGACAGCGGAAGGGACGGCGAGCCGCCAGCCGCCCGCCGCGCCGGCATCGGCCACCAGGCGCAGGCCGTTCACCTCGATGGCCGCGATGTCCTCCTTGGGGACTTGAAGGAAGCCGCGGTCGAACCAGTCGTCAAACGCGACCGAGGCGTCATAGAGGCCGAAGTGGACCGAATAGCCGGTCTGCTCGCCGGCCAGGCGCAGACTTACCTGGCGCGGGCCCTCCGGCGTGCCGATGTAGACCGTCGCCAAGGCCTTGCCGCCGCCGGAAAGGGTCAGGCGGCGCTCGAAGTCGTCGTCGGCCAGTTTGAAGCCGATCAGCGCCTGCGGGTCCGAGGCGATGGGCAGGTGCCGCTCGACCTGCAGAAGGCGGGCCAGCATGTCGTTCACCTCGCGGGCGTCGGCCGGGAAGTCGCCCAGGTCCGGCAGAACCCAGCCGCCGCCGCCGCGCCGCAGGCTGATCTGCTGGCCGCCGGGCCCCTCGATGGCGATGGCGTCGACCTCTCCAGCCGCGAAGTCGAAGACCGCGGGATGCTTTCGGGCGTCCCGGACCCCGGTCTCGTGAATCGTGAAGGCGATGCCCGCGATAATCACGCTCGCCAGCAGGCCGCCGATGACGGCGAAGATCTTTCCCATGCTCTGGGGCTTTCTAAAAGGCTCGGATAGAGGTATGTCGGGTGCGGAGAAAAGGGCCGCAGGCTTCCTATTTCAGGAAGCGATCATGGCAGAGTCAGGGCAGGAAATCGTTAACACCGGGGCAGGTGGGAGATTTGGCCGAGCCCGCCATCGGGCGAATTCGGCTTTCGGGGTGCCGACGTATCGAGGGAGTGAGGGACCATCGCGTACTGGGATAGAGTCTTCAAAGACGTGACCGTTGTCGACGGCAGCGGCGCGGCGGGGTTTGCCGCCGACGTCGCCGTGGCCGGGGGCCGCATCGCCGCCGTGGAAAGGGGTCTCGCGGGAGAGGCCGCTGAAGTGGTCGAGGGGGCCGGGCGGGTCTTGGCGCCGGGCTTCATCGACGTGCACACCCACGACGACCGCGCGGCGCTGGACGCGGCGGCGAGCTTCCCCAAGGTGAGCCAGGGCGTGACCACGGTGGTGGTCGGCAACTGCGGCGTCAGCCTGGCGCCTTCGCCGCTTCGTGACGGGAATGAGGTCATCGCCCCCATCAATCTGCTGGGCAAGGCGGCCGATTTCGCCTATCCGCGCTTTGCGGACTACCGCCGCTGGGTGGAAGAGACGCCGGGGCCGGTGAACGTCGCCGCCCTGGTCGGCCACATGACGCTGCGCGCAAGGACCATGGACCGGATGGAGCGCCCTGCGACGGCGGCGGAAATCGAGGCCATGCGCGCCGATCTGGCCGAGGCGCTGGAGGCCGGCGCGCTGGGGCTCTCCACCGGCCTGGCCTATCCGCCCTCGCGCTTCGCGCCGACCTCGGAAATCGTCGCTCTGGCCCGCGACGTGGCTGCCGCCGGGCGGCTCTTCACCACCCACATGCGCGACGAGGCGGGCGGCGTGGTGGCTTCGGTGGCGGAGACCATCTCCATCGCGCGGCAAAGCGGGGTGCGCACTCTCATCTCCCACCACAAGTGCTGCGGCGAGGGCAACTTCGGTCTCTCGGCGACGACGCTGGCGATGATCGCCGAAGCCCGCGAGACGCTGTCCATCGATCTCGACCTCTACCCCTACACGGCAAGTTCGACCGTGCTGATGGAGCGCACCGTGAAGGAGTCGCGCAAGGTGACGCTTGCCTGGTCGGACAGCCATCCCGACATGGCGGGGCGCGATCTGGCGGAGATCGCCGCCGAGTGGGGCTGCGACGTCATCACCGCCCTGGAGCGCCTGCGCCCCGGCGGGGCCGTCTACCACCAGATGGACGAGAACGACCTGGTCCGCATCCTGACCTTCCCGCCCAGCCTCGTCGGTTCCGACGGCCTGCCCCACGACAAGCGCCCGCATCCGCGGCTTTGGGGCACCTTCCCGCGGGTGCTCGGCCACTATGTGCGCGAGCGCGGCGATCTGAGCCTGGAGCAGGCGGTCGCCAAGATGACCGGTCAGACGGCGAAGGTGCTGGGCCTCGCCGAGCGCGGCCTCGTCAAGCCCGGCCATCACGCCGATCTGGTACTCTTCGACCCCGACACCGTGATCGACCGCGCGACCTACGACGATCCGGAAGAGCCCGCTGCCGGCATCGATATGGTGCTGGTGAACGGTGCGGTGACTTACGAGAAGGGGACGATGACGGAGAATCGGCCCGGACGTTTTCTGGCCTCTTAGCGGGCCCGGCATCCGGTGGGCGTCCCCAAGGTTCCTTGGCGGCGGCCCCCGGGAAGGTGAGGGGCTCCCGAAGGGGCGGTCCCGTCGAGGGACCAGGCAGCGAGAGACGACATGAGCAACCTGCGCATCGACCTCGACCGTCTGATGGACCGCATTGACCGCCTGGGGCAGGTCGGGGCATTGCAGGGCGGCGGCGTCTGCCGCTTGGCGCTGAGCGACGAGGACAAGGCGGGCCGAGACCTGGTCGCCGGCTGGATGCGCGAGCTCGGCCTGGAAGTCACCGTCGACCGCATCGGCAACGTGGTCGGCCTGCGCCGGGGCGAAACCGACGGTCCGCCGGTCATGACCGGCTCCCACATCGATACGGTGGCCACCGGCGGCCTCTACGACGGAAACCTGGGCGTCCTCGCCGGCTTGGAGGTCGTCGAGACCCTGAACGCCGCCGGGGTGACGACCCGTCATCCGCTGGCCGTCGGTTTCTTCACCAACGAGGAGGGCGCGCGCTTCGCCCCCGACATGATGGGCAGCGGCGTGCACCAGGGCCTGCTCGCCCTGGACGACTGCCTCGCCGCCCGGGGCATCGACGGCACCACGCTGGGCGGCGAGCTGGCGCGCATCGGCTATGCCGGCGAGTCGCCGGTCGGCGGTTTCCGCGCCAAGGCCTTCTTCGAGCTGCACGTCGAGCAGGGGCCCGTATTGGAAGAAGAGGGCGTCGAGATCGGCGCCGTCACCGGCGTGCAGGGCATCTCCTGGACCGAATACACCATTGCCGGCACCTCCAACCACGCCGGCACCACGCCCCTGCGCCTGCGCCACGACGCCGGCTATGTGGCCGCGGCCATCGCCACCGCGGCGCGGGAGATCGCCCGCGAGATGGGCGGCGACCAGGTGGCCACCGTGGGCGTCATCGAACTGGAGCCCAATCTGGTGAACGTCATCGCGCGGCGCGCCAAGGTGACGGTCGATCTGCGCAACACCGACGAGGAGAAGCTGCGGCAGGCGGAGGCCAAACTGGCCGAAAAGCTGCGCGAATTGGCCGAGGCCGAAGGCGTCGAGGTCTCTGCACGGACGCTGGTGCGCTTCCAGCCGGTCGACTTCGACCCGGATATGGTGGGCCTCGTGGCCGAGACCGCCGCCGCCCTCGGCTGCTCGGTGAAGCGCATGCCCTCGGGCGCCGGCCACGACGCCCAGATGTTCGCGCCCAACTGCCCCACCGCCATGATCTTCGTGCCTTCCAAGGACGGCATCAGCCACAACGTCAGGGAATACACTGCCCCGATGGAGATCGCCGCCGGGGCCAACGTCCTGCTGCAGGTCATGCTCTCCGTCGCATCGCAGTAGCAGGCCGCCGAGCCCCTGAAGCGGCAGAAGTCTGAACTGTCGCGCCCTACTGCGTCGCCTGCTGGCTGCAGTAGCTGAGGGAGAGGGCGATGCTGCCCTGGCTCAGCAGCTCGCTGCAGGTATCGCGCAGCAGTTGGCGGCGTTCGTCCGCGCCGCTCAGTTCCAGGGCCCTGTCGAGATCCTGACGCGCCGCCGCGGCCTGGCTGAGCCGGGCGAGGGACAGGCCGCGCGACCAATGCGCCGAAATACTGTCGGGCAGCAGTTCGAGGCCGGCGCTGTAATCGTCGACGGCCTCTTGGTAATCGCCCAGGTCGTAATGCACGTCGCCGCGCGCGAAGAGGACTTCCGGATCCTGCGGCCGCAGCTTGGCGGCCTGGTTGAAATCGTCCAGGGCCGCGGCCAGGGCGCGCAGTTCGTGATAGGCCAGGCCGCGGTTTTGGTAAGCGGCGTAGTAGCCCTTGTCGCGCTCGATGGCCGCCGAATAGTCGACGATCGCCGCGGCGTAGTCGCCGCTGCCGGCATAGGCGAGGCCCCGGTTGTTCAGCACCCAGGGGCTCTTGGGGGCCAGCTTCACCGCATGGTCGAAGTCGGCCAGCGCCCGGGCGAAGCGCGCACGGCCGCCGTTGACCTGGCCGCGATAGACGAAGGCGTCGATGTCGTCCGGGGCGAGATCGATGACGGCGTCGAGATCGCGGAGCGCGGCTTCGTAGCGCGACAGAGCGGCCAGGGTGCGCCCGCGCTGCAGCAGGACGTCCTTGTCCTGTGGGTCCAGGGCCGCGGCGGCGGAGTAGCTGTCCAAGGCCCGTCGGTAGTCGCCCAGCAGGAAGTGGGCATTGCCCAGGTGATAGAACGCCGCGTCGTAGTCGGCCTCCACGGCGACCGCGGCGTCGAGCGCTTCGACGGCTTCCCGGTAGCGGCCCAGGTCGATGAGAGCGCGACCCTTGTGGTTGAGGGCCCAGGCCATGCCCGGCTGGAGGGTCAGGGCCCGCCCGTAGTCGTCGAGGGCGGCCGTGAAGTCCTGCCGGTCGTGGCGCAGCAGGCCGCGCGCGACATGGGCCTCGGCATAGCGCGGCGCCAGGGCGAGGGCGCGGGTGAAGTCCGCCTCCGCTTTTGCCGGCGCGCCGGTGAAATAGTACGCCCGGCCGCGCATGTAGTGCGCCGGGGCATCGCCCGGCAGGCGGCGGACCGCGGCGTCGAAATCGCCCAGAGCGGTCTTGTAGTCCCCCAGGCGGGCGCGGGCGAGGCCACGGTTGTAATAGGCGATGCCGTAGTCGGGGTCGATCGCCAGGGCCACGTCGAAAACCGGGACTGCGTCCTTGTAGCGGCCCTGGTGGAAAAGGCTGTTGCCGCGGTTGTTGTAGGCCCAGGCGTTCTTGGGTTCGCGCCGGATGGCCTCCCTGAAGTCCGCGTCGGCGCTCTCGAAGTCGCCCCGGTCCATGAAGACCATGCCGCGCTGGACGAAGGCGTCCGCGCCCCCGGGATCCAGCTCCATGGCTTTGCCGATGTCGTGGAGGGCCTCGTCGTAGCGCCGCAGTTCGATAAGGGCGCCGGCCCGGCGGCTGAACCCGACGGCGCTCTGCGGTTCGATCAGGATCATCTGTTCGAAGTCGGTGATGGCGCGCTCGTAGAGCCCCTGGTCCATGAAGATGTCGCCGCGGCCGACGAAGGCCCAGCCATCGAAGGGGTTGAGTTCGATAGCCTTGCCGTAGTCGGCGACGGCGGCGTCCAGGCGGCCCATCTCGGCGAAGCTGCTGGCCCGGTAGAAGAAGGCGTTGGCGGACTCCGCTTCCATCGCGATCGACGTCGACAGGGCCCGCACGGCGCCGCGCAGGTCTCCGGTATCGCGCAGGGCCAGGCCGCGGAAGTAGTGCGCTTCCGGATTCTCCGGGTCCAGCGCGATGACACGGTCGAAGGCGCCCAGGGCGGTCTCGGCCTTGCCGCCAAAGAAGAGCGCGCGGCCGAGCGCCAGGCGCAGCTCCACGTCCGCACCCCCGATCTCCAGCGCGCGGGCGTAGTCGGCGGCAGCGGCGTCGTAGGTGTCGCTCTCGATGTAGGCGTCGCCCCGGTCGGCGAGGAAGGCAACGCGCTGCTCGGCCGAGAGGTCTTCGCGCGCGAGGCAGTCGTTCAGGCTGGAAATAGCGCTGTCGTAGTGCTTCAGGGAAAGCGCGCGGGCCCCGTCGCTGCAGGCTGTCGGCGCCGCCGCCGCTGCTGCTGGCAGCAGCACGGCACCGAAGATCGCCGCGGCGAAGAGGCGGGAAGCTGACATGGCCCTTGGCTTACCCCGAAAACAACCGTCCCCGTCATGCCCGGTTTGGTCCGGCTGGTTAACGCCGCCGCCCGGGTCGTAGGGCCGATCTTAGCGGGGAATCGGGCCCGCGCAAACGCTCCGCACCGCCGGCGCGCGCCCTTGCCGCCAAGTCCGCGCAGTCCCTGGCGGAGCATGGTTAAGCCTGCCGCGGAAAGCTGGGGTGGAAACGACGAAGGCCCCTTGAACAGGGGCCTTCGGAAGTTTTTTCAGTCTCAGGCGAGAGCCGGGATCAGGCGGCGCGGGAACGCCCCTGGCCGCTGCCATTGCCCGGCTTGCCCCGCCGGCGGCCCTTGAAGGGGCGCTGGCCGCCATCGGAGTTGGCGTTGCCCCTGGCTTCGCCGTTCTTCTTGGCGCCGCCGCCGGAAGCCAGGCCCTTGTAGCTGCGCTTCTTGTCGCTTTGCTTCTTCTCGCCCTGCTTCTGGCCTTCCGCCTGTGCGGCGGGCTTGCGCCCGGGCCGGCCGCCACGGCCCTGCTTGCGCGGGCCCTGCTTCCGGGCGGGACGCTCTCGCGCGTAGTCGTCGTTGGCCGGCGCGTCGCCGACGACCTCCATGCGCTGCTTGATCAGGCGCTCGATGTCGCGCAGGTAGGCACGCTCGCTGGAGTCGCAGAAGGAGATCGCCGCGCCCTCGGCTCCGGCACGCGCGGTGCGGCCGATGCGGTGGACGTAGCTCTCCGGCTCGTTAGGCAGCTCGTAGTTGATGACGTGGGTGACGCCCGAAACGTCGATGCCGCGCGCGGCGATGTCGGTGGCGACCAGCACCCGCGCCTTGCCCTTGCGGAAGGCGTCGAGAGCCTTCTGGCGTGCGTTCTGCGACTTGTTGCCGTGAATGGCGTCGGCGGAGATACCGGCTTTCTCAAGCTGCTCGGCCACGCGGTTGGCGCGGTGCTTGGTGCGGGTGAAGACGATGACGCGGGCCAGCGCCGGATCCTGCAGCAGGTTCTCCAGCAGCGGACGCTTGTCCGGCGTCATGACGTGGTGCACCGACTGGGCGATGCGCTCGACGGCGACCTTCTGCGGCGTCACCTCGACGCGCTCGGGATTGTGCAGCAGTTCGGCGGCCAGCTTGGCCACCTCGCCCGGCATGGTGGCGGAGAACAGCAGCGACTGGCGCTGTTTCGGCAGGGCGGCGACGATCTTGCGCACGTCGCGGATGAAGCCCATGTCGAGCATGCGGTCGGCCTCGTCCAGCACCAGGTGGCTCACCTTGTCCAGGCGCAGATGGCGCTGGTTCAGCAGGTCCATGAGGCGGCCCGGCGTGGCGATCAGGATGTCGACGCCGCGCGACAGGGAGCGCACCTGCGGGCCCTGGGAGACGCCGCCCAGGATGACGGCGTGGCGCAGGCGCAGGTCGCGGCCATAGGTCTTGAACGAGTCGCCGATCTGCACGGCCAGCTCGCGGGTCGGCGCCAGGATCAGGGCGCGCACCGATTTCGGCGCCACATGCACCTTCTCGGCGGCCAGGTGATGCAGGATCGGCAATGCGAAGGCGGCGGTCTTGCCGGTGCCGGTCTGCGCCAGGCCCAGCATGTCGTGGCCCTTCAGCAGCATCGGGATGGACTGCGCCTGGATCGGCGTCGGGGTGGTGTAGCCCGCCGCGGTCAGCGCGCGCAGCAGGGGCTCGGCCAGGCCGAGCTCGGCGAATTTGACGGTCTTGGTATCGACGGCCTTGGTATCGGCAGTCTGGGTATCAGTCTTGGTATCGGTAACGGTATTCACGAACAGAGTCCTTCTGCGCCGGGCGTGCTGTCACTCGGACAGGCGAAAACGCCGGGGAGCGCGTTGCCGTCATCCACGCGCACCTGGAGCAAACGGAATTTCTTTGGGGAAGATGGTTCCCGCGATGAGGGATTGGCCCGCCAGGAGCCATCCTTCGCGCGATCGCGGGATATCGTTGACGGCTAGATGCGCCTTTCTAGGACCGAAGTCAAGGAAAGTTATGTTGCATTGCACCTAATTTAGCCTGAAGCGGCAGGAAACCGCCGATTATCCGGGTTGTGAGTACCTCGCCGATAGCCGAGGACGGAACCGCGACGCCCAGGGAAGGCTTCCAGCCTGCAACCTTCGGTGCGTTTTGCTGTCCTCCCCGATTTGTTTATTCTCAATGATCTCAGGGCCTGGCCGGTGGGAGGCGCCCGCAAGGGCGGCCGGGGGAAGCATCGAGGGGGGCGGAGAATGGACGCGCTTGTGAAGGACGCCAGGGCCTTCCTCATGGCGAGGTCGCGCCAGTTCCTGGAAGACTTTATCGACTTCCTTAGCGGGCCCAAGGTCTTCCTCGGCAGCGCCACCGTCTACAATTCCGAAAACCTTGCGCGCGCCTTTTCCTTCTTCGTGATCGTGGCCGCGGTGGTCAACGCGGTCGGTATCCTCATCTTGCCGAGGGACCAGGGTCTGGGACGCATCATCGCCTTTATGGCCGCCTACGCTGTTCTGTTCTTCGGCCTGACGCTGGCGGCTCTGCAGGTGAGCTGGCTGATCGTCGGTGCGCGTCCTTCCTTGCGCCGCGTGCTGCTCGCCTTTCTGTACTACATCTCCATCGGCGCCGTGCTGCAGGTCTTCCTGGTGGCGGCCATCCTCATGATCCTGCATCCCTTGCCCGAGACCTTGAGCGTATTGGAGGAGTTGGAAGCGATCCCGCCGCAGGATCTGGCCGCGCAGGATGCGTTCTTCATGGAGAATCCCGGTTTCATGATGCAGGGCCTGTCGATCCTCGGCGCTTTCCTGATCTATATCCTCGTGGATCTTACCTGGATGATCGTAGTCTGGGGCGCCTTCCGGGCCCTGGCGCAGGTCGGGCGATGGAGGTCCTGCGCGGCTTTCGTGATCTTCCTCTTCTTCTCCTGGATCATCTTCCCACTCTCCATCGAGTTCCTTACCGTCTTCGCGCCCGACCTTGCAGAGGCCGGGGTATAGCCGCGGGGCTGGCTAAGTGGCCCGCCGGCGCGCGCGGTGCTAGACTCTGCCGCCGCTTCGTTCGGGGAGTCCCGCTATGGCTGAAGAACACGAACCCCTGATCCTGGACCTCGTGGAATGGGTCGCTGTGCAACCGCGGCCCTATTCGCAGGTGATGGAAGCTTGGCGCACCTCCTGTCCGCGCCTGCCGGTCTGGGAGGACGCGGTCGACAGGGGCCTCGTCGAACGCAAGCAGGACGGCACGGCCGATCCGCTGGTCAGCGTTACTTCAGCGGGTCTCGACTACCTGAAACGCAACGGCCGTGACTCAAAGCTCGCCGTCTAGGCTTTCTCTCACCCCACCACGACCTTGCGGTAGATGTGCCAGGTCGCGTGGCCCAGGATGGGCAGCACGATGACCAGGCCCAGGAAGGCGGGGAGCGAGCCGAGCAGCAGGCCGGTCGTCACGATCACACCCCAGGCGGCCATGGGGCCGGGGTTGGCGGCGACGGCGCGCAGCGAGGTGCCGACGGCGATGGCGACGCCCACCGGGCGGTCGATCAGCAGCGGGAAGGACACGACGCTGATGGTCAGCACCACAACGGCGAAGACGCCGCCGACGCCCAGGCCGAGGACGATCATGGACCAGCCGGCCTCGGTGGTCAGCACGTCGGAGACGAAGGCGCTGAGCGAAACCGGGAGCTCCGGGCCCAAGGTCGCCAGGAAGATCACCTGCGCGGCGCCCAGCCACAGCAGGAACAGCAGGACCAGGATCACGGACAGCACCAGGACGGGCCCGAAGGAGGGTGCGCGGATCATGGCGAAGGCGCTGATCCAACTGGCCTCGAGGCCGCGCTCGCGCCGCCGGCTCATTTCGTAGAGGCCGATGGCGGCGATGGGGCCGACCAGCGCAAAGCCGGCGGCCAGCGGGAACAGCAGCGGCAGCATGCCCTGGTGGAAGACCGTCTGGATCAGCACGACGCTGATCACCGGGTAGATGATGCAGAGGAAGATGACATCGGTGCGGTAGGCCGCGAAGTCGTCGGCGCCTTTCCTCAGGGCGTCGCGCAGATCGGCAAGCCCGATGCGGCGCACGGCGGGATGGACGGCGGCCTGACTGTTGATTCCATGAATGGAGCCGCCGGCCGTCTCCACGGCGGTGCCGGCCTCCCGCAACTTGTCCATGCCCCATTCAATGGGGTTGCGAATGGTATCCATAGCTATCCCTCACGTGTCACCGGTCGGAGCCCTCGTGGGCCTTCGCCCTGGGCTCCTATGGGTGGCCCGGCCGCTCCTTGGCGCGACGCCATCACCGGTCGCCGGCCGCAAGGGCGCCGAGACCTTATCGATTCGTTTAGAGGATAAGCCGTTGGGTGGCCTATGTCTCTTCACAATTGGTTGTTTTTCCAGACCTCCTGCTCACCCGGACCCTGCGCAGGCAAACCCGGACTTGCGGCGGGCGGTGCCGCGGAACGATAGTGCCGCCCATGACCGCCGAATCGCCGAAAGGGGAAAACCCGCCGCAGGAGGGCGCGCCGGTCTTCGGACCCGCCTTCCAGGCCGAGCTGGAAGCGCTGCTGGTGTGGCGGCGCGACGTGCGCCGCTTCCGCAGCGAGCCCCTGCCGCCGGGCATGCTGGAGCGCCTGCTGGTCCTGGCTGAACTGGCCCCCAGCGTCGGCCTCAGCCAGCCCTGGCGATTCGTGCGCGTGGCCAGCCCGGAGCGGCGCGCGCTGGTGCGGTCCAACTTCGAGGCCGCCAACGCCGAGGCGCTGGCCGACTATTCAGGCTCCCGCGCGGCGCTCTACGCACGCCTGAAGCTCTCCGGCCTGGATGACGCCCCGGAGCAGCTCGCCGTGTTCTGCGAGTGCGCGCCCGAGCAGGGCCACGGCCTGGGCCGCCGCTCCATGCCGGAGACCCTGCAGTATTCGACGGTCTGTGCCGTGCACACCCTCTGGCTGGCGGCGCGCGCCGCCGGCATCGGCCTCGGCTGGGTGTCGATCCTGGATGCCGAGGCACTGAGCCGCGACCTGGAGGTGCCGGATAGCTGGCGCCTGGTCGCCTACCTCTGCCTGGGTTATCCCGAGGAGGAGCACGACGATCCGGAACTGGCCCGCCGCGGCTGGGAGGAACGCCGCGCGGCGGGCGATCTCTTCGTCACCCGGTGAGAAGAATCCCCGGCCATATCTCATTGCGACGCAAGGGAGTTGGCGCCGCTGCTTTCTGAGCATCTCCGGTTGTGTCATTTCCGGTGCGCCGACGGGCGTCGGGAATAGCGGGCAAGGCCTCGAGTCGAAGAGTTAGAGCGCCGGACATCGGCTTTTTGGCCGGCCGTTTTTTCCTCAGATCTCGACGAAAGGCTCGGTCATGCCACGTTTCCGATTCCTCATCCGCTGCCGTGCCAGCTTGGCCGTTCCGCTCGCCCTGGCATGCGCGCTCCCGCCGGGTCAGGCCGCTTGGTCGCTGCCGGGCCGGCTGCCGCAGCTCGTCCAGGCGGACGCGGAGGGCGAGGTGGGCGGGTTCAGCCAGGAAGCGCTGAAGGCCTACGTCTCCGCGGTCTTGAAGGTGCGGGCGGTGGACAGCGCCTGGCGGCCCAGGATCGCGCAAGCTGGGAGTGACGAGGAGGCCGCGAGCCTGACCCGCGAGGCGACGGACGAGATGATCGGCGAGATCGAGGCCTTGGGGCTGACGCTGCAGCAGTACAACGACATCACCAAGGCAGCCGACCGGGATAGCCGGCTTTACGATCACATCATGACCTTGCTGGCCCAGGCGCACTGACTCCCGCTGGTCTGCGGCAGCGGCATGGCAGCCTGTCGCTGCCGTCGCTAGTGCCGGCGGAGGGACCGGTGCTAAGCTGCGCTCCTTCCTTCTTCGCCTTCTCCGGCGTGGAGTGTCTGCTGGAGTGAAAGCGTGCCGGACCTGCCTGCTTCGGTGCGTCGCCCGAAGGGCGACGTCGGCCTGCTGATTGTTGCCCTGATCGCCCTGGCGGCGGGGGTGGCGTGCTATGTAATCAAGGGCCCCGAGGTCTTCTTCTCGGTTCTCGGCAGCGACCTGACGCTGCTGCTCTCGATCGCGCCCAAGGTCGTGGGCGGCGTGCTGCTGGCCGGGCTGCTGACCGTGCTGCTGCCGCAGGACAAGGTGGCACGCTGGATGGGCGCGCGCTCGGGCCTGCGCGGACTGTTCTTGGCCGGGCTCGCCGGGGCGCTGCTCCCGGGCGGGCCGATGATGGCCTTCCCCCTCACCGTGGCGCTGCGCGGCGCCGGCGCGGACATCGGCACCACCACCGCCTTCCTCACCGGCTGGTCGCTGCTCAATCTCAACCGTACCTTGGTTTGGGAGATGTCATTCTTCAGCCACGACTTCGTTTACCTGCGCTACGGGCTGAGCCTCGCTGTGCCGCTGCTGCTCGGACTGGCCGCACGCCTGGTCTTCGCCGGCGGGACCGTCGCCGGCGAAGAGGCCGAGAATGCCCGAAGCGAAGGGAGAGCCGGCGAATGAATATCGTCATCGCCAGCCTGCTGCTCTACGGCGCGGTCGTGGTTCTGGGGCGCATCGCCTGGCAGCGTCACGACGGCAGCTTTCACCGTTCGCTGCAATTGGCTCTGATCCAGGCGCGCCTCGTCGCCCCGCGCATCTTCTGCGCGGTGCTGGGCGCCGGCTTCATTGCCGCCCTTGTGCCGCCCGAGGCGGTGGCGGCGGCGGTCGGCGGCGACACCGGCGTCGCGGGCCTGCTGATCGCCAGCGCTCTCGGCGCAGTGACCCCGGGCGGCCCGCTGCTGGCCTTCGCCGTGGGCGGCGCGGCGCTGGAGGTCGGTGGCGGCGCACCGCAGATCATGGCCTTCGTGACTGCCTGGGGCCTCTACAATCTGAACCGCACCCTGGTTTGGGAGCTGCCGATCACCGGGCGCGCCGCCACCCTGCGGCGTCTGGCCTGCGCGCTGCCCTTGCCGGTTCTTCTGGGTTTCGCCGCGGGGCAGCTCGCCGGACTGGCGGCGGCCTGGCAGTAGACCCTTTCATGGTCCGATTGAAGCCGTTCCGTTTGCGTGCGGCCGGCGGTCCGCCAGGGGGAAACCGCCCCCTAAAGCTCCCCGGGCGATGCGGCGCATCGGGGCTTGGCAGCCCGACCGGCTTGACCAATACTGGATCCGATCACGCGACAGAATCGACGGACATTTCGGGCGCTACCCCCCTAGGCGGAGCTTGACATGTGCGATTGCGGTGCCTGGCCCGGACCGCCAGGCCAGTTGCGTTTCGTTGAAGGACCGGCATAGATGGTTTCCGCACTCTTTCTGGGGTTTCTGATCGGCTTGCAGCATGCTTTCGAGGCCGATCACGTCGCCGCCGTGGCCAGCATCTCGGCCGATAGCCGCAAGCTGCGCACGGCGGTACGCCACGGCGCCGTCTGGGGGGTGGGGCACACGCTGACCCTGTTGCTGCTGGGCGGCCTGGTGGTTTATCTGGGTGGGGCTGTCCCGGAGAGCTGGGCTCAGGGCCTGGAGTTCCTGGTCGGTGTCATGCTGCTGGTCCTCGGCGCCACTTTGCTGCGCCGCCTGTGGCGGGAGCGCGTTCACTTTCACGCCCACCGCCATGCCGACGGCGTCATGCACCTGCACGCCCACAAGCACGCTCGCGAAGAGAACGGCCACGACCCGCAGCACCACGAGCACGCCCATCCCAAGGGCCTGCCGCTGCGCAGCCTGGCGGTCGGCATGGTCCATGGCCTGGCGGGTTCCGCCGCTCTGGTGCTGCTGGCCCTCGGCTCGGCTCAATCGGTGCCCCTGGCGTTGGTTTACATCCTGCTGTTCGGCCTCGGTTCGATCCTCGGCATGGCTGTCCTCTCGGCCGTCATAGCGGTACCGCTCAGCTTTACCGCGCGGCTTTTCACCTGGGCCAACCGCAGTCTGCAGGCGGCGGTCGGCGCCGTCACTGTGCTGGTCGGCGGCTCCATCGTCTACGGCATTGCCGTCGGAGAATGGGGTCTGCTTTAGCGGCAGTTTCCTGCCAGCGGCAAAGCCGCTCGGCCGATTTGTCATTTGCCGGGCGGCCTGCTTTGATGCGCGGAACCAACCGATACCTCATTTAGGGAGACAAACATGGGAGACAGGCCGGTCGTCTTTGCGACCCGCAAGCTGCCGGAGGCCGTGGAGGCCCGGCTGGTCAGGGACTACGAGGCCATCCTCAATCCCGACGACAGGCTCTATACGGCGGATGAACTGGTCGAGATCTCGGCCGGCGCCGACGCGATCCTGCCCTGCCATACGGAGAAGTTCACCGCGGAGGTCATCGGCCGCCTGCCGCAGCGGGTGAAGGCCATCGCCAATTTCTCGGTCGGCTATGACCATGTCGACACCGAAGCGGCCAAGGCGCGCGGCATCATCGTCACCAACACGCCGGACGTGCTGAGCGACGCCACCGCCGAGATCGCGATCCTCTGTATGCTCGGCGCGGCGCGGCGCGCGACGGAGGGCGTGGCCCTGGTGCGCGAGGCCGGCTGGAAGGACTGGAGTCCGGCCTTCATGGTCGGCACCCAGACCACGGGCAAGCGTTTCGGCGTCATCGGCATGGGTCGCGTGGGGCAGGTTGCCGCCAAGCGCGCCCGCGGCTTCGACATGGCGGTGCACTACACCAAGCGCAGCCGCCTGGATGCGGAGACGGAGAAGGCGCTGGGCGCCACCTACCACGCCACCATCGAGGACCTGCTGCCCCATTGCGACGTGCTGTCGCTGCACTGCCCGGCAACGCCGGAGACGACCGGTCTGCTGAATGCCGAGCGCATCGCCCTGCTGCCCGAAGGCGCCATCGTCGTCAACACGGCGCGCGGCGCGGTCATCGACGACGCGGCGCTGATCGCCGCCTTGAAGTCCGGTCGTATCGCCGCCGCCGGCCTCGACGTCTTCAACGGCGAGCCGACGGACATCCACCCGGAGTACCGCAAGCTCGACAACGTCTTCGGCCTGCCGCACATCGGCAGCGCCACGCTGGAGACCCGCGACGGAATGGGCTTTTGCGCCCTGGACAATCTGGACGCCATCTTTGCGGGCAAGGAGCCGGCCGACCGGGTGGCCTGACCGCAGGCAGCTAGTGCTGGCGGGCGCGGACGATGATGCTGTCGATGGTTTCCTCGCCCAGGGCGCGGCAGGCCTCCAGGCGGTGCAGGCCTTCCTGCAGGACGTAGCGCCCATTGCCCTTGCGCACGGAGATCGGCATTTTCAGGCCTTCCTCCATGATGCTCTGAGCCAGGGCGTCGACCTGCTCGGGCTTCAAGGTGCGTTTGCGTTTCGCCGGCACGTAGATCTCCTCCAGGGGGATCTTGATGCTCTCCATGGTGCGCTCTACCAACCGCGTCTCCCAAAAAACTGCAGCCGCAGCGGCTGCGCCCCCAATCCTAGGCCCAGGGGGGTAATGGAATCCAGCCCACGCAGGCCCGCGAGGCTGGCTTCGGCGCCGGGCTTGGGCCATAAAAGGGCACTGATCCGGGCGGGTCCCCGCCCGATTCCAAACCTTTCCGGACGCCTCGCTGGTGCTTGCGCTCGACAGTTTCCTGATCCTGCTGAAAGGCATCGCCATCGGCATTGCCGTGGCCATGCCGGTGGGGCCGGTGGGGATTCTCTGTATCCAGCGCACCCTGAACCACGGCATCCGCTCCGGCCTGCTGTCTGGTCTCGGGGCGGCGCTGGGCGACGCGGCCCTGGGGGCGGTCGCGGCCGCCGGTATTTCGCCGCTGACCGACTTTCTGCTCGAGATCGAAGTGGAACTGCGCTTTGGCGGCGGCATATTTCTCGTCGCGCTCGGCCTGTGGACCTGGTTCCACCACAGCAGCACCTCGGCGCCACGGCTGCGGGGCCACAGTATCGTCGCCGCTTCCTTCCTGCTGGTGATCACCAATCCGATCACCATCATGGCCTTCCTGGGTTTCTTCGCCAGTTTCCGCGTCGTCGCGGCGACCGGGGCGACGCTGCAGGCCGCCGCGCTGATTCTCGGGGTGTTCCTTGGCTCCGCCTTGTGGTGGCTGGTGCTCTGCACCGGCACGAAGCGGCTCAGCCGCCGCCTGGATGACAATCTTCTGACGACGATAAATCACATCTCCGCCGCCGCCATCGCCGGCTTCGGCTCCTATGTGCTGATCGAAGCCTTGCTGCTGTAGGCGGCCCGCGAGAGCAGATCAGGGCCGGCTGGAATCGCCGAAGGCGATCCACCGGCCCTGTGAATCTGCTCTATGCCTTTGAAATAGATCGGATTCACACGATTAGGCGGAAGCACAGTGTGGTTCCGCCTAATCGTGATCCGATCTAGCCGCCGGTGCGCACCCGCTTCACCGCGTCCTGCCAGCCCGCATAGCGCTCGTCGCGCTCGGAGGCCGCCATCTGCGGGTCGAAATGCGCGTCGCGCTGCCACTGGGCGGCGACGGCGTCGAGGTCGGCGAAGAGGCCCTGGTTGAGGCCCGCCAGATAGGCCGCGCCCAGGGCCGTGGTCTCTGCCACCACCGGGCGCTCCACAGCCACGCCCAGGATGTCGGCCAGCATCTGCAGCATCCAGTCGTTGGCCACCATGCCGCCGTCGACGCGCAGGGTCTCCAGCCCGCTGGCGCCGTCGGCGCGCATGGCTTCCAGCAGGTCGCGGGTCTGGTAGCAGACCGCCTCCAGCGCCGCGCGCGCCATCTCCGCCGGGCCGGTCGCTCGGGTCAGGCCGAAGACGGCACCGCGCGCCTCTGCGTCCCAGTAGGGCGCGCCCAGCCCGGTGAAGGCCGGCACCAGGTAGACGCGCTGGCCGGTGTCGGCCTGCTTGGCCAGGGCTTCGGTTTCCGGCGCCGCGGCGATGACGCCCAGGCCGTCGCGCAGCCATTGCACGGCGGCGCCGGCGACGAAGATGCTGCCCTCCAGGGCGTAGGTCGTCTCGCCGCCCAGGCGGTAGGCGATGGTGGAGAGCAGGCGGTGCTCGGAGTGCACCAACTTGTCGCCGGTGTTGAAGAGGGCGAAGCAGCCGGTGCCGTAGGTCGACTTCATCATCCCGGCCTCGAAGCAGGCCTGGCCGATGGTGGCCGCCTGCTGGTCGCCGGCGATGCCGCCGATGGGGATGGGGCGGCCCAGGATCTCCGGATCGGTGGCGCCGAAGTCGGCGTCGCTGTCCTTCACCTCCGGCAGCAGGCTCTCGGGGATGCGCAGCAGCGCCAGAAGTTCCGGGTCCCAGACCTGCTTCTTGATGTCGAAGATCAGGGTGCGTGCTGCGTTGGTGGCGTCGGTGGCGTGGACCTTGCCGCCGGTCAGCCGCCACAAAAGGAAGCAGTCGATGGTGCCGAAGGCCAGCTCGCCGCGTTCGGCCCGCTCGCGCGCGCCCGGCACGTTGTCCAGCAGCCAGGCGATCTTGGTGCCCGAGAAGTAGGGGTCGAGCAGCAGGCCGGTGCGCTGGCGCACGACCTCCTCGGCGCCCTGGGACCGCAGGTTCTGGCAGAGCTCGGCGGTGCGGCGGTCCTGCCAGACGATGGCCTTGTGGATGGGCTCGCCGGTGGCGCGGTCCCAGATCACCGTGGTCTCGCGCTGGTTGGTGATGCCGATGGCCGCCACGTCCTCCACGCGCCTGCCGGCGTCGGCCAGCGCCCCGCCCATGACCGCCACCGTGTCGCGCCAGATGTCCTCGGCGTCGTGCTCGACCCAGCCGGACCGGGGGAAGTGCTGCGGCAGCTCCTTTTGCGCTTGGCCCAGGCGCCGGCCGTCGCCGGAGAACAGGATGGCGCGGCTGCTGGTGGTGCCTTGATCGATGGCGAGAATCGTGCGTTCGGCGCTCATGCCGGCCCTCCCCCCTTTGTTCTTTTATTCGTTCTAATACTGAGTTGCGATCGGAGCGACCGCTTTGGAGTCCTGCGGCTATTTGGGCCGCCGGCGAAGAATGCTGGGCGGCGCGAGCAAGATCAACCCGAAGATGGCGCCGCTGGCGGCACGTAATTTTTCTCCGGCAATTGATATGGGTCAAGGCGGGGTGGGGGCTGCGTTCCTAAGATCCCCTCGTTCGCCGCAACCTGACGGAGGTGGTCCCCACCACTTTGGCCTCCATGGCGGCGGATGTTGGCCTTGCCCAGTCAGGCCAAGACGGGTTCGTCCGGTCTCACTCCCGGATAGAAAACCGTCACTCTGCAAATCCGCCCGGCGCCGATCATTCCCGGCGTCGGGCGATTTTTTTGCCTGGATGCTGGGGCCGGCACCCATGCGGCCTTGACCTCGAGCTTCGAGACGCTCGCTACCGCTCGCTCCTCAGCATGAGGTCAAGTCTTCCCGCTGGGTTGCCTCACCCTGAGGAGGCGCGTCAGCGCCGTCTCGAAGGGCGAGGCAAGTTGCACCGAACTTGATACCAGGCTGCTATCGCTTCTTGCGCCCGCGTGGACTCTTCGGCCAGTCGACGTAGTCGGCGGGCTTGCGCCGCACCCAGGCGACGAAGCGCTCGATCTCCGGATGCGCGCGCACCGCTTCCGGATCGGCATAATCGGTTGCCAGTTCGCGCTCGTCGAAGACCCGGTGGATCATGCGGTGGCAGACGACGTGAATAGAGTCGGTCGCGTGCCCGCCCTGGCTCTTCGGCACCCAGTGGTGCCGGTCGACGCTGGACCCGCCGATCATCTCCCGTCCGCAGACCGGGCAGGGGCCGAGGCTTTCACCAGTTCTACTCAGAATTCGTCGTCCTCGAAGGCGAGTACTGCCTCGGCGCCGCGGGTGACGGCCTCGGCCAGGCCCTTCACTTCACCCAGAAGATTGTCGGCGTAGAAGCGCGCCGTCTTCAGCTTGGCGGCGGCGAAGGCTTTGTCTTCCCCTTTGGCCGCCTCCACGGCGCTGCGCGCCAGCAGCCAGGCGCCGAGGACCGAGGCCGCAAGGCTCTGGTAAGGCGTGGCCGCCGCTGCACCGCGCGCGATGTCTTGCGCGCCCTTGTCCAGCAGCCAGGCCGTCGTTTCGTCCAGCGTGGCGATGGCCTCTGCCAGGGGTGCGCGCAGGCTCTCGTCCTCGGGCAGGCCGGCGCGCAGTTCCAGGATCAGCTGGGTCATGGCCGCGCCCTTGTCGCGCAGCAGTTTGCGGCCCAGCAGGTCGAGCGCCTGGATGCCGTTGGTGCCTTCGTAGATCGGCAGGATGCGGGCGTCACGGAAGTGCTGGGCGGCGCCGGTCTCCTCGATGAAGCCCATGCCGCCGTGCACCTGCACGCCCAGGGAGGCGACCTCGCAGCCCATGTCGGTGCACCAGGCCTTGGTGAGCGGGATCAAGAGGTCGAGGCGCGCCTGCGCCGCCGCGCGCTCGGCGTCATTGGGTTCGCGCTTGGCGCGGTCCAGGGCGGCGGCGGCGAGGTAGGCCAGCGCGCGCGCCGCTTCGGTCCGCGCCTTCATGGTGGCCAGCATGCGGCGCACGTCCGGGTGGCGGATGATCTTCACGGAGTCTTTGTTTTCCGGGCCTGCGTCGATGGCCTTGCTCTGCACCCGCTCGAAGGCGTAGGTGCGGGCCTGCTGATAGGCGCGCTCGGCAATCGCCACGCCCTGCAAGCCGACGGCCAGGCGGGCGTTGTTCATCATGGTGAACATGCAGGCCATGCCCTGGTTCTCCGCGCCGACCAGGTAGCCGACGGCGCCGCCGGAATCGCCGTAGGACATGACGGCGGTGGGCGAGGCGTTGATCCCCAGCTTGTGTTCCAGCGAGACGCAGCGCAGGTCGTTGCGCGGGCCCAGGGTGCCGTCCTCGTTCACGACGTATTTGGGCACCAGGAAGAGGCTGATGCCCCTTGTGCCCTCCGGCGCGTCGGGCAGGCGGGCCAGGACCATGTGGACGATGTTGCCGGCGCAGTCGTGCTCGCCCCAGGTGATGAAGATCTTCTGGCCGGTGATCAGGTAGTGGTCGCCGTTGGGCACCGCCCTGGTCTTCAGCGCGCCGACGTCGGAGCCGGCCTGCGGCTCGGTCAGGTTCATGGTCCCGGTCCACTCGCCGGAGATCATCTTGGCCAGGTAGTCGGTCTTCTGCCGGTCGCTGCCGTGGGCCTGCAGCAGTTCCACTGCACCGGCGGTCAAGAGCGGGCAGAGGCCGAAGGAGAGGTTGGCGGCCTGCCACATCTCCTGCACCGCGGTGGCGAGGCACCAGGGCAGGCCCTGGCCGCCGAAATCCGGGTCGAAGGGCAGGGCGTTCCAGCCGCCCTCGACGAACTGGCGGTAGGCCTCCTGGAAGCCGTCGGGGGTGCGCACCACGCCGTTCTCGAAGACCGAGCCTTGGCGGTCGCCGGAGTGGTTCAGTGGCGCGACGACCTCGCCGGCCAGCTTGCCGGCCTCCTCCAGGATGGCGCTCACCAGGTCGGGTGTGGCCTCCTCGTAGCCCGGCAGCCCGGCGATCTTCGGCAGGCCCGCAATGGCGTCCAGCACGAAGCGCATCTCGTCGATCGGCGCCGCATAGGTCATGTCGTCTTATCTCCCGGGCTTTTCACGCAAGAAGGCTCCCTTCCAGGAAGATGGAGCAGCCGCGGCCGGAAGGCAATGCGGGTGTCGCCGCCAGGACAGCTTCCGGCGGGCGTGGAGGTTCTCTCACGTCCTCGAAGGCGATAGCATGCCTGCCTCTTCGCCTGGGCCCCGCGGGCCGACAAGGCGGACCGAGAGAAAAAGAGGGCCCGGTTATGCTGAAGGACTATTTCACCACCGCTCCGGCGATCTGCGCGGAGGCAGCGCGGACTGCCGAGATCGGGCCTTATCCCTCCGAGCTGAACGCCGTTCTCTCGCCGGAGGTGACGGCGCGGGCCCAGCAGGCGATCCGTAACTGGCCGGACTATGCGGCGACGCCGCTGCGCTCCCTCGACGGCCTGGCCGGGGACCTCGGCCTGGGCGCCGTGCTCTACAAGGACGAGAGCGCGCGCTTCGGTCTCGGCAGCTTCAAGGCGCTGGGCGGCGCTTACGCGGTGCTGCACCTGCTGGCTGGCAAGCTGAGCGAGGAACTGAGCCGGGAGGTCAGCCTGGAGGACATCCGCGAGGGCCGCTACGCCGCGCAGGCCAAGGCGGTGACCGTCTGCACGGCGACCGACGGCAATCACGGCCGCTCCGTCGCCTGGGGCGCGCGCCTGGCCGGCTGCCGCTGCCGCATCTACATCCACAAGGAGGTCAGCGAGGGCCGCAAGCGGGCCATGGAGGAGCTGGGGGCCAGGGTCGTGCGCGTCGAGGGCGACTACGACCACTCGGTGCACTTCTGCGCCGAGGAGGCTGCCGCCAACGGCTGGTTCGTCGTCTCCGACACCTCCTACGAGGGCTACAGCGACATGCCGCAGCAGGTCATGGCCGGCTATTCCCTCATGGCCGCGGAGATCCTGGATGTCTGCGGCGAAGCCCCGCCGACCCACGTCTTCGTGCAGGCCGGCGTCGGCGGCTTGGCCGCGGCTGTCTGCGCCCAGATGTGGATGGCCCTGGGCGCGCGGCGCCCGCGCTTCGTCATCGTGGAGCCCGAGCACGCCGCCTGCCTGCTGGCCAGCGCGCGGGCAGGCGGTCCCCGCAGGGTGCAGATCACCGAGGAGACGCTCATGGCCGGTCTCTCCTGCGGCGAGGTTTCGCTGCTGGCCTGGGAGGTGTTGGCCCGCGGTGTCTCTGACTATCTCTCCATCTCCGACGCCGCCGTGGCCCCGGCCATGCGCATGATGGCCGAGGGCGCGGCCGGCGGCGGCCGGATCGAAGCCGGCGAGTGCTCGGTCTCCGGCGTGGTCGCGTTGATTGCCGTCTGCGAGAACCCGGAACTGCGCGCCCGCATCGGCCTGGACGAGACCAGCCGCGTGCTGCTGCTGGGCAGCGAGGGCGCCACCGATCCGGAAATCTACCGCAGCCTCATCGAGGCAGCATGAAGAGTAAGCGCAAGGCACTGGTGCACAACCTGGTGCGTGCCTTCCTGGGCTACGCCGTTGCTGCGGGCATCATTATTCTGATCGTTGCGGCCGCGACGGGCTTTGCATTCGGCACCGTGCTTCGGTTCGGCAGTGTCCTTGCAATTGTCGTGGGACTCGTTGTCGTTGTGCCGGGTTGCCTGGTGCTTCTGCATTTCGGCCAAATGCGCCCCTGGTGGGCAGCCAAGCTCGGTGCCCTGGCGCTGATGCTGCCCTCGTTGGTGCTGCTTCTGCAAACGATCGGCAGGCGACAGGCTCCTCTCGCCATGGGTCGGGACGTGACCTATGCAGACCTACAAGAACTGGCGATCTTGGGTTGCATCGGTGCTGCCGCCGGCCTTGTTGGCTGGGTCGTCGCCTATGGATTTCGCTGCGCACCGAAGCCGCCGCCGGAAGCGGGAGCAACGCAGTCCGGCGGTCCGGCATGAGGCCGCGCGACAATCCGCCGCCGCGCGGCTTTCCGGAGGCGGAGTTCGCCCAGCGCACGGAAAAGGCGCAGGCGGCCATGGCGGAAGCGGGGCTGGATGCCCTGCTGCTCACGACCGAGCCGGAGCTGCGCTACTTCTCCGGCTTCCTGACCCAGTTCTGGCAGAGCCCGACGCGGCCCTGGTTCCTGGTGGTGCCCGCCAAGGGCAAGCCGGTGGCGGTGATCCCCACCATCGGCGCCGGCTGCATGGCGCGCACCTGGATCGACGACATCCGCACCTGGTCCTCGCCGCAGCCCGACGACGACGGAATTTCTCTCTTGTCGCAGGCGCTGGCCGAACTTGCCGGCAAGACCGGCCGCATCGGCCTCGCCAAGGGCAAGGAGACCCACCTGCGCATGCCTCTGAGCGATTTCGAGAGCCTGGGCTGGAGTCTGCCGGGCCTGGCCTTCGAGGATGCGACGGCGATCCTACGCGGGCTGCGGATGGTGAAGTCGGAGCGCGAGATCGAGAAGATCGCCCATGTCTGCGATGTGGTCTCCGGCGCTTTCGGGGCCGCCCCCGAACTCTTCGCCGCCGGGCAGAGCGACATCGAGGCCTTCCGCAGCTTCAAGATCGAGTGCCTGAAGCGCGGCGTCGACGACGTCTCCTACCTGGTCGGCGGCGCCGGGCAGGGCGGCTACGGCGACATCATCTCGCCGCCCTCGGGCCGCAGGCTGCGCGCGGGCGACGTGCTGATCCTCGATACCGGCTGCCTCTTCGACGGCTATTTCTGCGACTTCGACCGCAACTTCGCCATCGGCCGGGCCGACGACGCCGTGCGGCGCGCCTACGACGTGGTGTGGCGCGCCACCGAGGCTGGACTGGAGGCGGCGAGACCCGGCGCCACCTGCGCCGAGCTCTTTGCCGCCATGCAAGGCGTGCTGGGAGACGGCGGCCCCCAAGGAGCAGGGGGAAACGAGGTCGGGCGACTGGGCCACGGCCTCGGCATGCAACTCACGGAGTGGCCGTCGCACACGCCCTGGGACCGTACGCTGTTGGAGCCCGGCATGGTGCTGACGCTGGAGCCCGGCATGACCTTCGCCCCGGGCAAGGTCATGGTGCATGAGGAAAACATCGTCGTGCGCGAGGAGGGAGCGGAACTTCTGACCCGCCGCGCGCCGCCGGAGTTGCCGGTGATCTGACTTCTCGGGGAAAGGAGTGTCGCTTGCGTTTGCCGTTCGTCACCGAGGCAGAGGACGCCGATGTCCGCTTCGGCCTCGTCATCCTGCAGGCCGACGAGGTCATCGAGGGCGAGTTTCCCCGGCTGCTCTCCGCGCCGCTGGCGGCGGGTGGGTTGCGGCTGCACTACACCCGGGTGCCCAGTGGCCACGAGGTGACTTCGGAGAGCCTGGCCGAGATGGAGGCGGCGCTGCCGGCGGCGGTGCAGCTCTTGCCCCACGAAGCGCCCTTCGATGTCATCGCCTATGCCTGCACCTCGGGGGCCACCATCATCGGCGAGGAACGAGTGGCGGAGATCGTCCGGCGGGCGCGGCCCGGCGTGGCGGTCAGCAATCCGCTCACCGCCGCGAAGGCGGCGCTGACGGCGCTCGGCGTCCGCCGCCTCGGCTTCGTCACGCCCTATGTGGCGGAAGTCTCTTCGGCCATGCGCGGCAACCTGGCGGCGGCCGGTTTCGAGACGGTCGCCTTCGGCTCCTTCGAGGTGGCGGTGGAAGGAATTGTCGCACGCATGACGCCGAAGAGCGTGCTGGAGGCGATCGTGACGGTGGGGGAGGCGAGGGATTGCGACGGCGTCTTCGCCGCCTGCACCAACCTGCGCGCCGCAGGGATCATCGAAGCGGCCGAGGCGCACCTCGGCAAGCCGGTGATCACCAGCAATCAGGCGCTGGCCTGGCACATGCTGCGCCTGTCCGGCAATGATGCAAGCCTGCCCGGCGCAGGCCGGCTTTTCACCCTGCCATTGGGAAGGTAGTTCAGGCGCGCGCCAGCAGGCGGCCGGCCTCGCCGCGCAGACGTGCGGCGGTGAAGTCGATGAAGCTGCGGGTCTTGGCGGCGGCGCGGCGGCCTTCCGCGTGCAGCAGGTGGACCGGGATTTCCTCGTCGTCGAAGTCGGGCAGCAGCTCGACGAGGCGTCCTTCCGCCAAGGCGTCGGTAACCTGATAGGACAGCACGCGGGTGATGCCCCAGCCCGCGAGGGCCGAATCGATGACCGTCTGCAGGCCGTTCACGCTGAGCCGGGGGGCGACCCGCAGGCTGCGCCGTTTGCCTGCCTTGGTGAAGGTCCAGCTCAGCACCTCGCTGACGCTGGTGGAGAAGATCAGGCGGTGGTCGCGCAGGGCCTCCGGCGTTTCGGGGGCGCCGTGGCGGTCCAGGTAGGCCGGTGCCGCGACCACGATGCGGCGCAGGGTGCCGACGCGGCGCGCGGAAAAGGAGGAGTCGGGCAGCTCGCCGATCCGCAGCGCCACGTCCAGGCCTTCGTCCAGCAGGTTGACGTTGCGGTCGATGAACAGCGCCTCGGCGCTGACAGCGGGGTGGACCTCGAGGTAGTCGCGCAAAATGGGCGCCAGGACGTGCTGGCCGAAGAGCACCGGCGCGGTCAGTCTCAAGTGCCCGCTGGGGGCCGTGGTGGTGCCCTGCGCCGCGGTCTCCGCTTCCTCCAGTTCGGCGAGGATCCTCACGGCGTCCTCGCGCAGCCGCCCCCCGGCCTCGGTCAGGGCCACCTGCCGCGTGGTGCGGGTGAAGAGCTGCACGCCCAGGCGGGCCTCCAGCGCCGTGACCAGACGTGTCACTGCCGGCGGCGACATCTTGAGGCGCCGGGCCGCGGCGTTGAAGGCGCCGGTTTCGGCCACGGCGACGAAGGTGGTGAGTTCGCGGAAACGGTCCATTATTCCATTATACGGAATAGTGACTTCTTTGCACTTGCTATTCTTTCGTGGCCTGCGGAGTGTCATTTTCTGAGGAGCAGAAGAGCCGCCGCAAGACCCCGAAAGGAGATCATCATGGCCCGCGCCTTTGCCGAGATCACCTTCACGCCCTCCGTCCTGGCCGAGCAGCAGCGCCAGGGCACGGCCGCGACCTATGCCAAATTCCTCACCTCCGAGGCGGCGCCCGCGGACGCCGTCGGGCCGGCGGAAGCGGCCTTCATCGCCCGCCGCGACGGCTTCTTCCAGGCGACGGTGGGCGAGAACGGCTGGCCCTACGTGCAGTTCCGCGGCGGGCCCGAGGGTTTCCTGAAAGTGCTGGACGAGAAGACGCTGGCCTATGCCGATTTCCGCGGCAACCGCCAGTACTTGAGCGTCGGCAACCTGCAGGTCGACGGCCGGGTTTCGCTGATCCTGGTCGACTATCCCAACCGGCGGCGCCTGAAGGTCTGGGGCCAGGCGCGCATCGTCGATATCGGGGAGGATCCCGAACTGGTCGCCGGGCTGCACGACCGCAGCTACCGCGCCAAGCCGGAACGCGCCGTCGTCATCACTGTCGCGGCCCTGGACTGGAACTGTCCCCAGCATCTGCCGCAGCGCTATACTCTGGAGGAACTGGAGCCGGCCTTGGCGCCGCTGCGCGAGGAGCTGGAACGGCTCCGCGCCGAGAACGAAGCCTTGCGGCGCGCGGCTACGGCTTCTTCCTCATGAAGCTGGCGGGCGCCGTCCAGGTGTCGGGCAGCGTCTTGTTCCCCCATCGGCAGATCTCCTGCAGCACCGGCAGCAGGGCCCGGCCGTCCTCGGTCAAGACGTACTCGTAGCGCGGTGGGCGCTTCTGATAGGGCCGGCGCTCGACGAGACCGTTGACCTCCAATCCGGCCAGACGGTCGCTCAGCACCGAGGTGGTAATGGCCTCGGGCGACTCGAGGAACTCGGCGAAGCGCTTCTTGCCGCGGAACATATCGCGCACGACGATCAGGCTCCAGCGGTCGCCCAGGATGTCCAGTGTCGCGGCAATGGGGCAGGGGGAGCGGGCCTCCCGTTTGTTGGATCGTGCCATGGGCAATTGTATTCCACCAGCTCCGGCAGCGGCCATCTTTGACTTATGAATTGTCACTTGCAAGTCACTAGTCAATAAGGCTACCAAAGCGGGAACTCGATCGGATGAGGGAGCGACTCATGACGGACCAGCGAGCCGCGGGGCTCCGTGGCGGCTGCCTTTGCGGCGCCGTGCGCTATACGGTCGCGACGCCGGCCCTGTTCTCGGCGCACTGCTATTGCCTCGACTGCCGCAAGTCGAGCGGGACCGGGCATTGCACCCATGCGGTGGCGCCGATGGAGGCCTTCTCCGTGACCGGGGAAGTGCGGCACTTTGACAAGCCGGCCGACAACGGCAACGTGATCCGGCGGCATTTCTGTCCGACCTGCGGCTCGGCGCTGTATTCGACCAAGGCGTCAGGGGCCGATCTGGTTTTTCTGCGCGCCTCGAGCCTCGACGACCCGGACGCGATCACGCCGGGTGCCTCGGTCTATGCCAGCCGGGCGCCGAAGTGGGATCCGGTGGACCCTGACCTGCCGGCCTTCCCCGAGATGCCGGGCCCGGAACAGCGCCAGGCGATGCTTAAGCACAAGTAGCGTGGGTGCTGACAGCCGGGTCCGCCTGCCCTAACATCGCGGGATGAGCGAGATCATCAATCTGCGGCAGGCGAAGAAGCGCCGTGCCCGCGCTGAGAAAGAGGCGCAGGCGGCGGCCAACCGCACGAAGTTCGGCCGCACCAAGGGCACGCGAAAGAAAGCCGAGGCCGAACGGGCCAAGGCCGAGCGTGAGCTTAGCGGCAAAAAGCTCGACGCCGAAAAGCTCGAGCGGGACTGATCTGCCGCTTTGTCTTCCGATCAGGTTTCCTCACCGCAGAACCGTTCGACGGCCAAGGCTGCTTCGCCGCTGCTTGCCGCCTTCCTGCTCGCCGTTTCTTCGGCCTGCTGGGGCGGCAACATCTTCATCGGCCGCGCGGTGCATGCCGAGGTGCCGCCGGTCGGCCTCAGCTTCTGGCGCTGGGTGCTGGCGCTGGCGATTCTGCTGCCCTTTGCCTGGCCGAAACTGCGGCGCGACTGGCCAGCGCTCCGTCATCATTGGAAAAACCTCGCCCTGCTCGCCTTCTTCGGCATGGCGGCCTTCCACACCTCGCTTTATCTCTCGGTGAACTACACCACTGCCACCAATGCGGCCCTGCTGGTGGCCATCTGCCCGGTGCTGGTGCCGCTGCTGTCCTGGGCGCTCTATCGCGAGCCGATCACGCCGCGCATCCTGCTGGCCATCGCGGTCTCCCTGGCCGGCGTCACGGTGGTGATCCTGCGCGGCGACCTCGCCCATCTGCGCAGCCTCAGCGTCAACAAGGGCGACTTCATCATGTTGGCCGCCGCGTTCTTCTGGTCGATGTACACGGTTCTGGTGAAGCGCCGGCCCGCCACGCTGCATCCGCAGTCTCTGCTGGCGGCGACCATGGCCCTGGCGATCGCCATGCTGCTGCCGGCCTACCTGTGGGAAAGCGCCTTCGTGCGCGTGATGCCGGTAACGCAGGAGTCCCTTCTGGCCGTGGCCTACGTGTCGATCTTCGCTTCGCTGCTGGCTTTTCTCTGCTTCAACCGCGGCATAGAGGTTCTGGGTCCGAACAAGGGCGGGCTCTTCATGCATCTCATCCCGGTCTTCGCCGCGCTGCTGGCTTTCGTTTTCCTGGGCGAGCGCCTGCAGGGTTTTCATGCCGTCGGCGTTGCCGCCATCGTCACCGGTATCGCGCTGGCCACGACGGCGAAAGTTCGCCGCTAGGGCTTGATCACCTTGCCGGGGTTCATCAGCCCTTCGGGATCGAGGGCCCGCTTGACGGCGCGCATGAGGTCCAGCTCGACCTCCGACTTGAAGCGCGCGTTTTCCTCCCGCTTCATGTAGCCGATGCCATGCTCGGCGGAGATCGAGCCGCCCAGTTCGACCACCAACTCGTGCACAGCCTCGTTCACCTCTTCCCAGCGCGCGAGATAGGCCTCACGCTCGGCGTCTTCCGGCTGCGAGAGGTTGAAGTGGATGTTGCCGTCGCCGACATGGCCGAAGGGCACCGGGCGGATGCCGGGCACCATGTTCTTCACCAGCGCCGTCGCGCGGGCGATGAATTCGGGTGTCCTGGAGACCGCCACCGAGACGTCGTGCTTGATGGAGCCGCCTTCGAACCTCTGCGCCTCGACGATGGCTTCGCGGATGGCCCAGAAGGCCGTCGACTGGCGCTCGTTGGCGGCCAGGGCCGCATCGGCGACGAGGCCGTCCTCCACGGCGGCGGCGAGGAACTCTTCCAGGCTGTCGCGCAGGCTGCCGTCGGCGCGGCCCGAGGCCAGCTCGATCAGCACGTACCAGTCGCTCGTTTCGGCCAGCGGGTCCTCGATGCCTTCGACGTGCTTCAGGGCGAAGTCCAGGCCGATGCGCGGGATCAGCTCGAAGGCGTTCACCCGGTCGCCGGTGGCCGCGCGGGCGCGGCCCAGCAGTTCGACGGCGGCGGCGGGATCGGTGACGGCGACGAAGGCCACCTCGGTCTCGGCCGGGCGCGGGAAGAGCTTCAGGCAGGCAGCGGTGATGATGCCGAGTGTGCCTTCCGCGCCGACGAAGAGGTGCTTCAGCGCATAGCCGGTGTTGTCCTTGCGCAGGGCGCGCAGGCCGTCCCAGACGCGTCCGTCGGGCAGCACGACCTCCAGCCCCAGCACCAGGTCGCGGGCGTTGCCGTAGCGCAGCACGTGGACCCCGCCGGCGTTGGTGGAGAGGTTGCCGCCGATCTGGCAGGAGCCCTCGGCGCCCAGGCTGAGGGGGAAGAGGCGGCCGGCCTCTTCGGCGGCGTCCTGCACTTGGCTCAGGATGCAGCCGGCCTCGACGGTGATGGAATAGTCCGTGGCGTCGACGTCGCGGATCCGGTTCATGCGTCCGAGGTTCAGCAGTACCGCGCCGTCTCCGGCCAGAGGGATGCCGCCGGCCACCAGGCCGGTATTGCCGCCTTGGGGGACGATCGGCACGCCTGCGTCACGGCACAGCGTCACCGTGGCGGCGACCTCCCCGGTCGTCGCCGGGCGGACCACGAAGGGCGCGGCGCCCTGGTAGCGTCTGCGCTGATCTTCCAGATAGGGCGCCATGCCGTCGGCATCGTCGATCACCGCCGTCGCGCCCAGGGCGTCGACGAGCCGCTGCTTCAGGGCGTCCAGGTCGGATGTTTTTGGGGTGCGGGCGTCCATGGGAGAAAATCTAGAGATCGCGGGGCGTCCTGGCGAGTCCGCCGCGCAGTCAGCTCCGCTCCTGGCCGCGCGGCGCCGCCGCCCGGCGCAGGCGGTCGTTGATGGCCGCGCCCAATCCGCCTCCGGGGCCTTCCTCGGGGATGGGCATGACGGCGATGGCCCGGACGTCGGCGCCGTCCAGGCGGTGCAGATAGGCGAAGAGGTGCGCGGCGGCCTCGGTCAGGTCGCCTGTGGGGCTGAGGTTCAGGGTCGCGGCGGCGCCCGGCGGAACCTCCGGCCCGAAGGCCAGCAGCGCTTCGTCGCCGGCCGCTTTGGCCGCGTCGAGCCGTACCGGATGTCCCGGTGCGTAGTGGCTGCTCAGCATGCCCGGAGCTTTCAATTCCAGGGATTCCGAGGCTTCCAGCATTCCCCGCAGCTCCCCGACAACGAGGGTCAGGTCTTGTGCCGTGATGCTGCCGGGGCGGAGAATCGTCGGGGCCGGAGCGGAGAGGTCGAGCACCGTCGACTCCAGGCCGACCTCGCAGGGGCCGCCGTCGAGGATGAGCGGCACCCGCGCGCCTAGGGAGGCGGCGACGTGGGCCGCTTCGGTGGGGCTGATGCGCCCGGAGGCGTTGGCGCTGGGCGCGGCCAGCGGCAGGCCGCACTCGGCCAGCAGGCGCTGGGCGAGGGGATGGGCCGGCACGCGCACCGCCTGGGTGTCGAGCCCGGCGCTGCACAGCAGGGAGAGGCGGCTTTCCGGGCGGCGCGGCAGCACCAGGGTCAGCGGCCCGGGCCAGAAGGCGGCGGCCGCCGCGCGGGCGCGGGCGTCGAAGACCACCTCGGCCCCGGCGGCCTCGGCGCTGGTGAAGTGGACGATCAGCGGATTGAACCGCGGGCGCTCCTTGGCCGCGAAGATGCCGGCCACGGCGGCGTCGGAAGTGGCATCGGCGCCCAGGCCGTAGACGGTCTCCGTCGGGAAGGCCACCAGTTCGCCGGCGCGCAGCAAGGCGGCGGCGCGCGCGAAGGCGGCGTCGTCGGACGGCAGGATTTCCGGCGCATCGGGCATGGGGCTTTCCGGGCTCATGGCGGCGCAGTCTAGTCGCTCGCGCCGGAAATGCATCCGTTGCTTTTCCCGCATTGCCTTTTGCGGGGGGCTGGGCCTAGATAGGCCTTGGCCGTGCTACGGCGCGGCCGCGTTCTCAGGGCGGGGTGGAAGTCCCCACCGGCGGTATGGGCGTCGCTCTTTCTTTGATGGGGCGCCCGAGCCCGCGAGCGCTTTTCCCAAGTCTCGGCTGATTCTTGGGAAGAGGTCAGCAGATTCGGTGAGACGCCGAAGCCGACGGTCACAGTCCGGATGGAAGAGAGCGGAAGAGCGGTGTCTCCGCGCGGTCTCGCGCGGATGCGCCGTTGTTTCCATCGCCCTGGTTCTTGTCTCTCGTGCGATCGAAGGAGCACAGCATGAATCAGAGCCACCCCCGGATTTCGGACGAAACCCTGCGCTCGCCGCGCATTGCGCTGGTGAAGGCGCGCTGGCACGCCGACATCGTCGACCAGTGCCAGCTCGGCCTGGAGCGGGAGTTGGCCCGCGCCGCCGCCGAGGACGGGACCGCGGCCTGCAACGTCGAGGTCTTCGAGGCGCCCGGCGCCTTCGAGATTCCGCTGCTGGCCCGCGATCTGGCGCGCAGCGGCCGCTACGCCGCCATCGTCGGCGCCGCCTTCGTGGTGAACGGCGGCATCTACCGTCACGACTTCGTCGCCGACACCGTGGTCGGCGCCCTGATGCAGGTGCAGATGGACAGCGACGTGCCGGTGCTCTCCGCCGTCCTGACGCCGCACAACTTCCATGAGTCCGAGGAGCATCGGCGCTTCTTCCACGACCATTTCAAGGTGAAGGGCGAAGAGGCGGCCAAGGCCTGCCTGGCCCTGCTGGAAACGCGCCTGGCGATCCGCCGGGCCGCCTGAGGCTTTCCCCGATCGTCGCCCCGGGCCTATGGGCAAGACGCCGTCGGCTGCTATAAGGGGCCGCAGTCCTTTCTTCTTGAACCTGGGCGACGATGATTGAATGGCTGGTGCCCGCCGACGTCGGTGTGACGGCGTCGGCGGCTTTGATCGCGCTCAGCGCGGCGACCTCTTTTCTCACCGCGGCGGCGGGGATCGGCGGGGGGATCGTGCTGATCGCGGTCATGGCCGTGCTTGTTCCGGCCCATGCGCTGATCCCCATCCACGGCGTGGTGCAGATCGGCTCCAACGCGGGGCGCGCGGCGATCATGATCCGCGGCGTCGAGTGGAAGATCCTGGCTCCTTTCTGCCTCGGCAGCCTGATCGGCGCGGCCTTCGGCGGGCTGACCGCCGTGCAACTGCCGCCGGCGATCCTCAACATCGGGCTCGCCTGTTTCATCCTCTGGTCGGTCTGGGGGCCGGCGGTCGCCACGCAGGGGCGTTTCAAGGTCCTCATCACCGGCATCGTCTCAAGCTTTCTCACCATGTTCTTCGGCGCCACGGGCACCTTCGTGTCGGCCATGGTGAAGTCGATGCGGCTCGGCCGGCTGGAGCACGTCGCGACCCACTCCACCTGTATGGTGGCCCAGCACGGCATCAAGGTCGTCGCCTTCGGTCTGCTCGGCTTCAACTACGCGCCCTACGCCGGCCTGATCGTCGCCATGGTGCTCAGCGGGTTCCTCGGCACCGTGATCGGCAAGCGCGTGCTGGTGAAGATGAATGACCGGACCTTCCATCGGGTTCTCGCGGTGCTGCTCTCGATTCTGGCGCTGCGGCTGCTCTACGAAGGCATCGCCCTGCTCGCGATCTTCTGATCCCCGCAGCCCTGCCCGGGCTTCCATAATCCCCTCTCCGCTATCTGCCGCCGGTCGGGCAAAGGCGGATTATTGGTATAGCCAATTCATACGAATCGGTTGACCAATTGCTCTGGAGATTTTTGTCGAGTCGTCACATTTGACTTATTTTTCAATATGGTCGAAGCTTTAACCAATAACGGCGAGGTCATCGCTAAACACGGCCGCACGAACCGGCCAAAACACGCCTTGGGAGGAGACAAGCGACAATGTCCAACTCACAACGGAGCTCTTTTATCTCAAGCCTTTCGCGGCGCTCCCTGCTGAAGGCCGGCGCGGCGGCTGCAGTTCTGGGTGGCAGCGGCGGACTGGTTTCGCGTGCCTTCGCGGCCGGTTATCCGGAGCGCAATATCGACGTCATCGTTCCGACTCGCGAAGGCGGCGGCGCCGACCGCAACCTGCGCGCCTTCACCGCGGTCTGGAAAAAGTACCTCGACACCAACTTCGAGCCGGGCTTCTTCCCGGGCGCCTCGGGGCGGGTCGGCTACGAGGTCTACATGGGCAAGTACGAGCCCGACTGCTACAGCCTCATCTTCGGCAACATGGGGCCGGAAGTGCTGAACTGGGTGGTCAAGGAGCCGAGCTTCAACATCGACGACTACATCTACTGGGGCCGTGTGGATACCGATCCCGGCTGCCTCTTCGTCGGCGCCGAGAGCAAACTTCAGACCCTCGACGACGTCATTGCCGAGGGCAAGAAGCGCAAGCTGAACGTCGGCACCAGCCGCCTCGCGCACCCGGCCTCCATCGGCATGCTGGCGTTGGCCGAGCATACCGGCATCGAGGTCACGCTGATTCCGCTTTCCGGCGGCAAGAAGACGGTCGCCGGGGCCGTCACCGGCGAGGTCGACTTCTCGGTGCTGACCTCGGGCACCGTCGCCGCGGCCGGCGACGCCGTGAAGACCCTGCTGGTGTTCAACGACAAGAACGTGCTGGGCGAGGCGCTGGACAACGCGCCGACCATGAACGAGGTCTACGGCACCAACTTGCCGCCGATGCTCTCCTCGCGCGCCTTCGGCATCCACAAGGCGGCGGCCGACAAGTACCCTGATCGTTTCGAGATGCTGCAGTCGACCTTCCGGAAGGTCTTCGCGGATCCCGAATACAAGGCCTCCGTGCTTCAGGCCAAGGGCCATTGGGAGTATGTGAACTACGGCGGCGTCGAGGAATGCGGCAAGTTCAAGCAGGCGATGCTGGACCTGGGCGCCAAGTACAAGTCGTATCTGACCGGCAGCTGAAGCGAGCTGCGGACTTCGGTCCGGCGGGAGGGGGGAGGCGCGAACCTCCGGCCCCCGCCCACTCGGTTTGATTTCGCCCGCCGCGGGTGGGGGGCGGCCCGGCAAAGGGCAGGTAACGGGACAGTCTGGACATGGCGTCGACGCAGGACAGCGACGAGAAGCGCCAGCTCGGGGGTGAACTGATCATCCCCGTGCTGGCTTTGGGATTTACCCTCTACTACATCGCAACCGTCATCGACTCGCCCTGGTCGGCGCAGTTGAACGCTTTCATGGTCGGAAGCATCATGATCCTGCTGGTGGTGATCTTCTTCGCCACGGCGGCGCGCGCGCTGTGGCGCGGCGAGGCATCCCTCGGTATGTCGACCCTGATCGAGCCTTACGACATCCTGCCCAAGCGCCTGGGCTTTATCGCCCTCAGCCTCGGCTACGTGGTTGCGCTGCAGTGGCTGGGCTTTACGCTGACCACCTTCCTCTTCATGGCCGCTTCCATGATGCTGCTCGGCAATGCCCGGCGGCCTCTGACCTATTTGACCGCGGCGCTGATCATGGCCGCCATAGGCCTTGTGGTCTTCGTGATCCTCTTCCAGAAGCGCTTTCCCAAGGGACCGGTCGAATACCTGGTCCAGGCTTTGAGCTGAGGGGCGGGCGGCGACATGGAAACCGGCTTCGCCTTTTTCACCGAGCTTTTCCTGCACAGCCTTTCGCTGTGGTGGGTGATCATCCCCTCGATCTTCCTCGGCTTCATCGTCGGCGCCATTCCCGGGTTCAGCGCCGCCAACACCATCATCATTCTGCTGCCCTTCACCCTGGTCATGGATGTTGAGGTCGGCCTGGTCTTCATGGTCGCGCTTTACTGCGCCTCGCGCATGGGCGCGGGGATCCCGGCCATCCTGGTGAATATCCCCGGCACCGCGGGGGCCGCGGCGACGCCGCTGGACGGCTATCCCATGGTGAAGAAGGGGCAGGGCCAGATGGCGCTTTCCATCTCCTTCACCTCCTCGACCCTGGGCGGACTGCTGACCACGGCTATCGCGCTGCTCTCGATGCCGCTCTTGGCGCGCGTCGGCTTCTACATGCACTCGGTGGAAATGGTCGTCGTCATGCTGTTCGGCATCTCGCTGATCGCCTCCATCGCCTCCAAGGATACCTTGAAGGGGCTGATCGCCGGTTTCTTCGGCTTGATGATCGGTTCGATAGGCGCCGACCACGTCTATGCCACGCCGCGCGGCACCATGGGTTTTCTGGAACTGTACGACGGCGTACCGCTGATCCCGGCGCTGGTCGGTCTCTTCGCCATCTCAGAAGCCTTCTTGGTCATCGAGGGCGAGTCGATCCTTTCCGAGCACAGCCGCGACCGCCTGCAGACCGGCACCTGGCACCAGACTCTCGAGGGTGTGCGCATCACCCTGAAGCGCTGGTGGCACGTCACCTGGACCAGCCTCATCGGACTCATCATCGGCGTCACGCCTGGCGCCGGCGCGGCCATCGCCGCCTTTGTCGCCTACCAGCAGTCGCGCGCCTTCTCGAAGACGCCGGAACTCTACGGCACCGGGCATCCCGAGGGGCTGATCGCGCCGGAATCGGCCAACAACGGGGTTACCGCGGGAACACTGATTCCGCTGCTGGTGCTCGGCATTCCCGGCGGCGCCACGGCGGCCATCATGCTGGTGGTCATGCAGTACCAGGGCGTCAATACCGGCCCGCGCCTCTTCATGGAGCGACCGGAGCTCGGTTACGGCATCTTCATGGCCATGTTCACCACCTATCTGCTGATGGCCTTCACCATCCTGCCGCTGTCGCGCTACATGTCACGGGTGACGCTGGTGTCCACGACCTTCATGTCGCCGGTCATCATCGGTTTCACGCTGATCGGCTCCTTCGTGCCGCGCGAGTACATGTTCGACATGTATCTGGCCTTCGCCTTCGGCATCCTCGGCTACATCGCCCGCAAGACCGGCTATCACGTGGCCGCCATCCTCATCGGCGTCATCCTGGGTCCGTTGCTGGAGCAGTACATGCTGGTCGCACTGCAGAAGTCCGACGGAGATTTCCTGACGCTGTTTTCCTCGCCGCTGGGCAACATCCTCTGGGTCGCACTCTTTGCCTCCCTGGTGCTGCCCGCCTTCATACAGCGCCGCAAGCGCCGGCGCCGTGAAGAGGTCTTCGCGGAAGGGGAGGGCTGACATGGCGGCGGCGGACAGCAGCTTGGCCCGTAACTTGAAGCGGATCGGCGGTCTGGACCTGCCGGGCGGCGGCCAGGTGGTGGTGCAGGACGGCTACGCCTACGTCGGCCACATGAAGCCGCCCTTCGGCACCAGCATCGTCGACGTGCGCGACCCGAAGAACCCGCGGATCACCGCGCAGATCATGCTGGCTGATGACTTCTCCCACACCCACAAGGTGCGCGTGGCCGGCGACATCATGGTCACCAACGTGGAGCAGAACCGCCGCCACTTCCTGCGCAAGGGCTCGCGCCTGGCGGAGCTGCGCGCGGTGCTGACGGCGGAGCTGGGACGGCCGCCGGAGGACGCCGAGGTCGCCGCGCGGCTCGGCGTCGAGCCGGCACAGGTGGCCGAACTGGACACGGCGCAGGCGCGCGGCTACGAAGAGGGCGGCTTCAAGGTCTGGGATATTTCCGACAAGGCCAAGCCGCGCGAGCTGGTGCACCGGCGCACCTTCGGCTTCGGCTCCCACCGCTTCGACATGGATGCGAACTACGCCTACATCTCCACCGAGATGGAGGGCTACCTCGGCAACATCCTGGTGATCTACGACCTGAAGGATGCGGCCGACCCGCGGGAGGTGTCGCGCTGGCACATGCCGGGCCAGCATGTCGCCGCCGGCGAGACGCCGACCTGGCAGGGCTACAAGAACCGGCTGCACCATGCCCTGCGTGTCGGCGACGAGATGTGGGCCTCGGTCTGGCACGCCGGTTTCCGGGTGCTCGACGTGAGCGACATCACCAGGCCGAGAACCGTGGCCAGCCACGACTACCACCCGCCCTTCCCGGAGCCGACGCACACCATCCTGCCGGTGACGGGGACCGCCGCCGGGCGGCGCATCGCCGTGGCGGTGGACGAGGAGCACGATCATGTGCCCGGGCGCCTGCACGCCTTTCTCTGGGTCTTCGACGTCACCGACTTCGACAACATCCAGGCACTCTCGGCCTTCGACGTCAGCGAGCTGGACTCGCCCTGGGCGCGGGCGCCGGGCCGTTTCGGGGCGCACCAGTTTCGCGAGAAGCTGGACGAGCCGCTGGTCTACGCCACCTGGTTCGCCGGCGGCCTGCGCGTCGTCGACGTCTCCGATCCCTTCGCGCCGCGGGAGGCCGCCCACTTCATCCCGGAGCCGCGCGGCGGGGAGCCCAGCCCGCAGTCCAATGACGTCGACGTGGACGAGCGCGGGCTCGTCTATCTCATCGACCGCAACCGCGGTTTCGACATCTTGGAAATGGCCCGATAGAGACCAGGGGTCGATAGGACCCGGCTGGCAATTCAGGAAGAAGGGATGGCAATGAACGCACTGGCCGCGGAAAAGGACGTCGTCGGCGAAGAACACTGGACCAGGAAGGGTGACGACGTGGATCTCTTCCTCTGGGAGAAGTACGTTCCCGAGTCAGGGGGCAAGCCGCAGCACAAGAAGGGCACCGTGCTTTTCGTGCACGGCTCCTCCATGGCTTCCACACCGACTTTCGACCTCCACGTGGAAGGGCGGCCCTTCAGCTCCGCCATGAACTACTTCGCGGTGCAGGGCTACGACACCTGGTGCGTCGACATGGAGGGCTACGGCCGTTCTACCAAGACGCGCGAGATTACCTGCGACATCGCCAACGGCGCCGACGACCTGGCCGCCGCCACCGACTACATCGAAAGGACGCGCGGCGCCGGCCCGCTGCTGGTCTACGGCATCTCCTCCGGCGCCCTGCGCGCCGCGCTCTTCGCCCAGCGCCACCCCGAGCGGGTGAAGCGGCTGGCCCTCGACGCCTTCGTGTGGACCGGGGAGGGCAGCCCGACGTTGGAGGACCGGCGCAAGAAGCTGCCGCAGTTCCTGGAGTCGAAGCGCCGGCCCATCGACACTGCCTTCGTGCAGTCGATCTTCAGCCGCGACCATCCGGGCTGCGCCGAGGACAAGGTGGTGGACGCCTTCGCCAAGGCAATCTGCGCCCTGGACGATTCCATGCCCAACGGCACCTACATCGACATGTGCTCCAAGCTGCCGCTGGTCGACCCGGAGAAGATCCCCGTTGCGACCCTCGTCATGCGCGGCCAGTACGACGGCATTGCCGGCTTCGAGGATCTGACGAAGTTCTTCGAGAAACTGCCCAATCCGGACAAGCAGTTCACCGTCATGGCGGGCATCTCCCATGCCTCCTTCCAACAGAAGAACTACATGCTGGTCTATGACGTCCTGGGCGGCTTCTTCGCGCGGCCGGAGCCGCTCTACAAGGGAGAGTGAACGTCAGGACGGCTGGCCGGCGGGCTCCAGGCCTGCCGCTTCCAGCAGCCGTGCCGCCCGCGGCGATTTCAGGTAATCGACAAAGCTCAGCGCGACAGTACCGGCGTCGCGGCGCCAGGTCAGCGTCGCTTCGGTCCGCGGCAGCCAGTCCGGCGGCACCACGACGGCGGTGGCGCCGGGGACCGCGGCGCAGGCGGCGCGGGCCGTGGTTCGGTACACCACCATCAGGTCGGCGATGCCGCGGCGCAGGGCGACGACGGCCGGGCTCATGCCGTCGACCGGCGCGCTGTTGTCGGGGCCGCCGAAGGGGTGGCTGGCCTTCGCCTTCAACAGCGCCGTGGCGCCGGGGCGCAGCCGCTCCAAGGCCTCGAACAGCGCCATCGCATAGTCGCCGCCGGGATCGCAGCCGGGGGTCGAGCAGACGAGCCTGAGATCCGGGTCCAGAAGGCGGTCCAGGAGCGAGTCATCCTCCAATGTCAGGCCCGGGCGGGCCACGACGGCCAGGCGGTTGTGGCACAGCAGGTGCGGCGGCGCGTAGCCGCCCGCGGCCGCCAGCCTGTGCGGCGCCTCGGGGCTGGCGGAAAGAAATATCTCAGCGGCGTCGCCTGCCTCGATGCGCCCGCAGAGCAGCCCGGCGGGGCCGCTGACCAACTCGATGGCCGATCCTTCCGGCGCCGGGCCGCAAGCCGCGTGGTCGGCGATGGCCTGGCCCAGAGCTTTCGACAGGCTGCCGGCGCAGAAGAAACGGGCGGCGGGGCGTCGAATCATACGCTGCGTCATACACCGAGGCTTTCTAACGACTGCATAATATGTTTTATTGTACGATAGTTACGGAAATAAAACATAGTATTGCATAAGGAGTTGGATAATGACCAGATGGCTCTCGATGATCCTGGCCGCTGGGTGCCTCACCGGCCTGGTTGCCGCCGGGCCGGCCTTCGCGGAGCGGCAGGTCACCGATCAGGCTGGGCGGGTCGTGACCTTGCCGGACCGGGTGGAGCGGGTGGTGACCTTGCAGCACCAGACCCTCGACGTGCTGATCGAGCTCAATGCCCAGGACAAGCTGGTCGGTATTCTGCGCGACTGGGACAAATACCTGCCAAGCACCATCGCCGAGATCGCGCCGGTGCTGCGCGATCTGCCGATGCCCGGCGACCTGCGCACGGTCAATGCGGAGAGCGTCGCCGGGCTGCGCCCCGATGTCGTTTTCGTCACCCACTATATGAAGAGCGACGTGGTCGAGCAGATCGAACGTCTGGGCATTCCGGTGGTGAAGATCTCCTTCTTCACCGGACCGAAGAGCGAGCAGGCGAAGCTGAACCCCAGTCTGGATGACGAGACCAAGGCCTACACTGACGGCCTTGTCGACGCCGTGCGGCTGATCGGCGCCGTCGTCGGCAGGGACAAGGAAGCCGGCGAGTTGGTCGACTACGCCCTGGCCGAACGCGAACTGGTGAACCAGCGCACGGCGCAGATGGCCGATGCGAAGCGCACGACGATGTACATGGCCAATCCCGAACTCGCGACCTACGGCTCCGGCAAGTACACCGGCGTGGCCATGCGCCAGGCCGGCGGCCTCAACGTGGCGCGCGAGATCGACGGCTACGGCAAGGTCAGCATGGAACAGGTGCTGCAATGGAACCCGCAGGTCATCGTGGTGCAGGCGCGCTATGCGTCGGTGGCCGAGGAGATCCGCAAGGACCGCCAATGGCAGGTGATCGACGCGGTGAAGAGCGGCCGCGTCTTCGTCGCTCCCGAGTACGTGAAGCCCTGGGGCCATCCGCTGCCCGAGAGCGTCGCACTGGGCGAGCTTTGGATGGCGAAGAAGCTGCATCCGGCCCTCTTCGAGGACATCGACATGGCCGCCAAGGCGGAGTCCTTCTATCGGCGGTTCTACCGCCAGGGCTACAAAGGCATGTAGGAGGCAGGTAATAGCCTCCAGGCAGCGGGCCGTCCGGCGATGAGCAGTCTTTCCGTGAACGATTCCGGCCGGCGGGGCCGGGCCGGATCGTTCGTCCTGACCCTGGCCGTTCTGGGAACCGGCCTGGCCGCGGGGCTGATCGGGCGCTTTGACGTGGCGCCCTGGGATGTTTTCCGCATCGCGCTCAGTCCCATCCTGCCGCTCGATGCGGACTGGGAGCCGATCACGGAGGCGGTCATCCTGCAGATCCGCCTGCCGAGGGTGCTGGCGGCGCTGCTTGCCGGCGGTGCCCTGGCGCTCAGCGGGGCCTGCTATCAGGGAATCTTCCGCAACCCGCTGGTCTCTCCCTTCATCCTCGGGGTGTCTTCCGGTGCCGGCTTCGGCGCCGCTCTGGCGATTCTACTGTCGGCTTCGGCCCTCGTGATCCAAGGATCGGCCTTCGGCTTCGGACTGGTGGCCGTCGTCACCTCGATGCTGCTGGCGCGCCTCTACCGCAGGGCCCCGGCTCTGATCCTCATTCTCAGCGGCGTGATCGTCGGCTCGGTCTTCAGCGCGCTTCTTGCGTTGTTGAAGTACACGGCCGATCCCGACGACAAGCTGCCGGTGATCGAGTTCTGGCTTATGGGTTCGTTGTCGGGCGTCAGCTTCCGCGACATGCTGGGGCTCGCCGTCTGCGTGGGGCCGGGAGCGGCCGCCCTGCTGCTCATGCGGTGGCGGCTCAATGTGCTGTCGATGGGCGAAGAGCAGGCGCGTGCACTGGGCGTCGATGTTGTCCGTCTGCGTTCGATCATGCTCGCCATCGCCACCCTGCTGGCCGCCTCGGCGGTTTCCGTCTGCGGTGTCGTCGGCTGGGTCGGCCTGGTCGCGCCGCACATGGCGCGCCTGCTGGTCGGCGCCGATCATCGGCACATGATGCCGGTCTCCTTCGCGCTGGGCGGTTGCCTTCTGACGGTCGTCGATACCCTCGCGCGCAGTCTGGGACAGGCGGAGATTCCCCTCGGCATCGTCACCGCCCTGGTTGGGGCGCCGCTCTTTGCCGTCCTGCTGCGCCGCGGCACCCGCGAGTGGACATGACCGCGGCCGCACCCCTGCTGGCGGCCGAAGGACTTTCGTTCCGCTACAGTCGCAAGCATCCGGTGCTGTTCAGGGATGTCGGTCTCGACCTCGGCCCGGGTCAGGCGATTTCGATCCTGGGCCCGAACGGTGTCGGCAAGACCACCTTGCTGAACTGCCTCGTCGGGGCGCGGCGGCCGTCCGCCGGGCGGATCGTCTGCGGCGGCGCCGACCTCGGCGTCCTGCGGCCGCGGCAGGTCGCGCGCCGCCTGGCGGTGGTCCATCAGATGCACGAAAGCACTTTCTCCTACACGGTCCAGAGCATCGTACTGCTGGGGCGGGCGGCACATATCGGGCTGTTCGGCCAGCCGGGACGGCACGATCACATGGCGGCCCAGGCCGCCATGCAGCGTGTCGGCGTTGCCCGACTGGCACAACGGCCATTCGGCGAGCTGAGCGGCGGCGAGCGCCAACTGGTGCTGATTGCCCGCGCGCTGGTTCAGGAGGCGCCGGTGATGGTGCTCGACGAGCCGACCTCGCACCTGGACCTCGCCAATCAGGGACGGGTGCTGGCGCTGCTGCGGGAGTTGATGGAGGAGGGGCAGGGAATCCTCATGACGTCGCACTTCCCCGAGCATGCTCTCATGCTCGGGGGCGAGGCGTTGCTGTTGGGCAAGCCGGAAGGGTCTGTGGCCGGGCCCGTCGACACGGTGGTGACCGAGGCAAATCTTGCCGCGGCTTACAATGCCCCCGTCGCCCTGCTGCGTGACGGTGCCGCCATCGCCTGTGCGCCGCGCCTGGGGTAGCAGGCCCTGACGCGCCTAGACCGTCGCGGCGGAGCGCGGCGGGCGGCTGGCGTGGAGGGCTTCTCTCGTGGCCGCGGGATCCAGCTCGGCTAGGGCGTCGTACTGGCTGAGGAAGACCTTGCCGGTCATGTCGTCGAGGAAATGGGAACGCTTAAGCTTGTCCATCACCGGGCCCTTGACCTCGGAGAGGTGGAAGCTGACCCCGGCATCCTTCAGGCGCTCGTTCAGCGCCTCCAGGCTTTCCAGTGCGCTGGCGTCGACGTCGTTCACCGCCGAGCAGATCAGCACCACGTGCTTCAGGGCGCGGTCGGCCACCGCCATGTCGTAGAGTTTGTCCTCCAGCCAGCGGGCGTTGGCGAAGTAGAGGCTCTCGTCGACGCGCACGCTGAGAACCACCGGGCTGACCGCCACCTGGTGGCGCTTCACGTTGCGGAAGTGCTGGGTGCCCGGCACCTGGCCGACCACCGCCATATGGGGGCGGCTGGAGCGCACCAGGAAAAGCGCCACCGAAAGCACCACTCCTGCGACCACGCCGGCCTCCACGCCGACGGCCAGTACCAGTGCAATGGTCGCCGCCATGGCCGCGAAATCGGTCTTGGAGTAGTTCCAGGTTCGTTTCAGCGCGCCGAGGTCGACCAGCGAGAGCACGGCGACCACGATGGTGGCGGCCAGGGTCGCTTTCGGCAGCTCCCGGAACAAGGGAGTGAGCAGCAGGGCGGTGAGACCGATGCCCAGCGCCGTCATGACGCCGGCGATGGGCGTGCGCGCGCCAGCGTCGAAGTTCACCACCGAGCGGGAGAAGCCGCCGGTTACCGGAAAGCCGCCGCTGATGCTGGCCATCAGGTTGGCGGCGCCGAGGCCGACCAGTTCGCGGTTGGCGTCGATACGCTCGCGGCGCTTGGCGGCCAGGGTCTGCGCCACCGAGACGGACTCGACGAAGCCGATCACCGAGATCAGCACCGCCGAGGGCAGCAGGTCGCGCCACAGCGCCAGGTCGAAAGGCGGCAGGGTGACGGGTGGCAGGCCCTGCGGGATTTCGCCCACCACTCTGACCCCCGCCTCGTCGAGGGAAAGGAAATCGACCAGCAGGATGGTGACGATGACCGCCGCCACCGGCCCGGCCTTGGCCAGGCTGTCGGCCAGCCGCGGGCCGAGCCCCAGCCTGATCAGCAAGGGCTTCAACGATTTGCGCACCCAGAACAGGAAGAGGGTGGCGCCGGCCCCGATCGCGAGGGTGGGTAGATTGACGGCGTCGATATGCTCGGCGAGGGAATTGACCAGCTCCAGCAAGGTGTGGCCGCCGGCGTCGACGCCCAGGATGTGTTTCAACTGGCTGGTGGCGATCAGGATACCCGAAGCGGTGATGAAGCCGGAGATCACCGGGTGGCTGAGGAAGCTGGCGAGAAAGCCGAGGCGCAGCAGGCCCATCAGCACCAGGATAAGGCCGGAGAGCAGCGCCAGCGCGATGGCCGCGCCCAGGTATTCCGGCGTGCCGACGCTGGCGTAGTTGCCCACCGCCGCGGCGGTCATCAGCGAGACCACGGCGACCGGCCCCACCGCCAGGGCCGAGGATGTGCCGAAGAGGGCATAGCCGACCAGCGGCAGCATGGAGGCGTAGAGCCCGACTTCCGGCGGCAGTCCCGCGAGCAGGGCGTACGCCAAGCTCTGCGGGATCAGCATGATGGTGACGATCAGCGCCGCCAGGGCATCCCCCTGCAGGGCGCCGCGGTCGTAGTGCCGCAACCACGCGATGCCCGGCAATAAGCGTTCGATCATGTCCACGATCCTGTCGTGCCGGGCTCGGCTTGCCTCAATTGACGACTTCGGGCTTCACGGCTTCCGGCTTGGCGAGCCACTCCTTGCCGCGCAGCATGGCCTTCCAATAAACCGGCGGCAGGATCTTCTCCTTCAGCAACCAAGCCAGGCGGCTCGGCTGCTTGCCGTTCAGCAGCCAGGTCGGGAAGCTGGGCAGCAGCTTGCCGCCGTAGCCGAATTCGGCCAGCACGATCTTGCCGCGCTCCACCGTCAGCGGGCAGGAGCCGTAGCCGTCGTAGTGGCCGACCGGCACGTTGCGGCCCATGTCGTTGAGAAGGTTCTGGGCCACAACCGGCGCCTGCTTGCGCGCCGCCGCGGCGGTCTTGGCGTTGGGCGCGTTCATCACGTCCCCCAGGCTCCAGACGTTGTCATAGGTCTTATGGCGCAGGGTGTTCTGGTCGACATCGACCCAGCCGGCCTGGTCGGCCAGCGGGCTGACGCGGATGAAGTCCGGCGCGCACTGCGGCGGGCAGACATGCATCATGTCGAAACGGCGTTCGACGCGGGTGACGTTTCCGTCGGCGTCGGTCTGGTCGAACCAGGCGATCTTGGCCGGGCCGTCCACCGCCACGAGGTTGTGGTTGAACTTCAGTTCGGCCTCGTACTTCTCGATGTATTCCATCAGCGCGGGGACGTAGTCCTTGACGCCGAACAGCACGCCGCCGGCGTTGTAGAAGGCGATGTCGATGTGGTCGAGCACGCCGCTGCGGAACCAGTGGTCGGCCGAGAGGTAGAGAGCCTTCTGCGGCGCGCCGGCGCACTTGATGGGCATCGGCGGCTGGGTGAAGAGGGCCGTGCCGGCTTTGAGGTTCTTCACCAGCTCCCAGGTATAGGGCGCCAAGTCGAAGCGGTAGTTCGAGGTGACGCCGTTCTTGCCCAGGGTGTCGACCAGACCGTCGACCTTGTGCCAGTCCAGCTTCAGGCCCGGGCAGACGATCAGGCGGTCGTACTGGATGGCGCGGCAGCCCTCCAGCAGCACCACGTTGCGCTCCGGCTCGAAGGCGGCGACGGCGGCCTTGATCCAGTGCACTTCCTTGGGCAGCACCGAGGAGAGGGTGCGCACCGTCTCGTCGGCCTGGAAGACGCCGCCGCCCACCAGGGTCCAGCCCGGCTGGTAGTAGTGGATGTCGGCGGGGTCGATGACGGCGATTTCCAGGTCCGGCGCGCGGGCCAGCAGGGAGGAAGCCACGGCGATGCCGGCGGAGCCGGCGCCGACGACAACGATCTGGTACTTGCCGTCGATGGCCTCCGTCGGCGTCTTCCCCTGGTTGGCGATGCGCCGGACGACGCCGGACATGTCGTAACCGGCGTTCTTGGCGGCGACGAGGATGTCGGCCAGCGGCATCTTTCCGGCCCGGCTCAACGCCCATAGGGTGATGGAGCGCGTGCCGCTGCGGCAGTAGGCGAAGACTGGCTTGGGGGCGGCTTCGAAGGCCTCGGCGAAGGCCTCCGCGTCTGCGTCGCTCACCTTGCCGCTGACCACCGGCAGGTAAAGCACCTGCAGGCCGGCCTTGGCGGCCGCTTCCTCGATTTCGTGGAACAGCGGCTGGTCGTTGCCCTCGCCGTCCGGCCGGTTGCAGATGATGGTCTTGTAGCCCTGTCGGGCCAGCTCGCCCACGTCGGCCGGCGAAATCTGCGGCGACACGGCAAAAGCCTTGTCGACTTTCTTCAATTCCATGGAGTCCTCCTGAGACTCTGTCGGGCGGCTATCCGCGTTGGATGTCGTTCTGTTCTTCGGCTCTCGGCCTCCGCCAGCGGCCTCTAGAGGGCGTCGAGCGGGATCTTCAGATAGCGCACGCCGTTGTCCTCGGCCGGCGGCAGGTCGCCGGCGCGCATGTTGACCTGGACCGACGGCAGGATCAGCACGGGCATGTCCAGGGTCTTGTCCCTTGCGGTGCGCATCTGCACGAAGTCATCCTCGCTGACGCCTTCGTGGACATGGATGTTCTTCGCCTTTTCCTCGGCTACGGTGGTCTGCCAGACATAGTCGTCTCGGCCCGGCGCCTTGTAGTCGTGGCAAAGGAAGAGGCGGGTCTCGGCCGGCAGGGCCAGGATCTTCTGGATGGAGCGGTAGAGCTGGCGCGGGTCGCCGCCCGGGAAATCGCAGCGCGCCGTACCGAAGTCGGGCATGAAAAGGGTGTCGCCGACGAAGGCGGTATCGCCGATAACGTAGGTCGAACAGGCCGGCGTATGGCCGGGCGTATGCATCACCTTCGCTTCCAGCCCGCCGATCCCGAAGGTCTCGCCGTCCTCAAACAGCTTGTCGAACTGCCGCCCGTCGGTGGCGAAGTCGGCCTCGACGTTGAAGACCTTCTTGAAGACGCCCTGTACCGAATCGATGCGCGCGCCGATGCCGGTCTTGCCGCCCAGCTTGTCCTTCAGGTAGGGCGCCGCGGTCAGATGGTCGGCGTGGACGTGGGTCTCCAGAATCCATTCCACGGCCAGACCCTGGCTCTTCGCGAAATCGATCACCGCGTCGGCGGAGTCCGTGCGGGTCCGGCCCGATTTCGGGTCGTAGTCCTTGACGGAATCGATGATGGCGGCGGCCTTGGTCTCGGGGTCCCAGACCACATGGGTCGCGGTAAAGGTGGCTTCGTCGAAGAAGGTCTTCACTTCGGGGTTCATGGCGCTCCTTTCTAACTCTTTCAGCCGGGGCCTGTTGGCTTAGGCTTGTTTGCTCTTGCCGGCGTTGGTGCAGATGCCCAGCAGGCGGTAGGCCGGGCAGAACCCAATGAACGCCGTGACCAGAGGGATCACGCCGATCCAGCCCCAGGCGGTCTTCGGGCCGACGAAGACCAGGGCGATCAGGGCGACACCGACGATGATGCGCAGAATACGGTCGAGAGTTCCAACGTTGCGGTTCATGGGATGGTCTCCTCGCTGCAGGAAAGGGCCGCTACTCAGATGCCCTGACCCGCAGACTATTGACGCCGCCGCCGCGAATATGTGATTTAGTCACGCAACGGCGCGCAGCGGCCTTGCGCCAGATCAATCGCTTGAAAGCGGCGGGTTTTCGGGGCCTTCGGGGGTCGTTCAGGTGCCGCCGGCCAGACGTTCCAGGGCGGCGCGCTCGGCCAGGGCGATCTGGCCGCGGGTCAGTTCCAGCCAGCCGCGGCGCTGAAACTCCTTCAGGTGGCGGCTGACGACCTCGCGGGCCGTGCCCAGTTCCACCGCCAAGTCCTGGTGAGTGGCGTTCAACTGCCCGCTCTCGTCGGCACGGTCCAGCAGCTTCTGGGCCAGGCGCTTGTCGATGCGCTCGAAGGCGACCTCCTCGACCACGTGCAGCAGATCGGTGATCCGGCTGGAATAGTCGGAGAAGACGAAGCGCCGGAACTCGGCGGAGCGGGCCATCAGTTCGTCGAAGGCGGCCTTGGGCACGGCCACGGCCTGCACCGGGGTCTCGGTGATGCCCTCGGCGTTATAGGTGTCCTGCGACAGCAGGCAGGCGGTGGTCATGATACAGCTCTCCCCGCCGGTGACCCGGTAGAGCACGATCTCGCGCCCGCCGGAGGAGACCTGCTGCACCCGGACGGTGCCGTCCAGAACCAGCAGGAAGTTCTCGGCCGGCAGACCGGGGGCGAAGACCGTGGTCTGGGCGGGCAGGGAGATGGCCTGCGCGCGCTCGGCAATCAGCTTCTGCTCGGACGCCGTCAGCTTGCCCAACTCGGGAAAGCGGGTGATCCATTCGGGCGACATCGCAGAACTACTCCTGGGCAAGGTATCGGGGAAAGGGGGCGGGCCTGATTCCGCGCGCCGGGCCGGGAAGCGAGCGGTTCATCCGCCCGACCTTATCTCAGGGCGGGCGGCGCCGTCCACCGGTGGCGCAAAGGAGGTGTCCGTCCGGAGCATAAGAGGGACGCCCCGGATATGTGGGATTCCGCATAGGGCTCGGCGCCGGCCGTGGGCAGGCTTGGTCCAGGGTGCAGTCAATATGGGAGAGTCCAATGCAACGCCTTCGTGTCGTCTATTTCAGTCTTCTCTTCTTCATCACCGCCTTGGCGGTGACCAGCATCGCCAATGCCCAGAGCGGCGAGGGGACCATCATCGTGCCCAACCAGAATCTCGACGTGGTGATCGACGTCGATGCTTGCGACATCGCGGGGCACGTCCTCTGCGGCGGCACCGGCTCCAGCGGGGCGGCGGCGGTCGGCAATGATTCCATCGTCGTCGTTTTCGTCCAGGTGCGGACCGCCAACGGGTTGCCGATCACGGGATTGGCCGAGGGGGATTTCTCCTTTACGGCACTTCAGAACCCGGGGGGCATCAGCCTGGTCTTCGTGCAGACTGCCGTCTGTCCGGCCTGCTTCGCCGAGTTTCCCGACGGTGTCTATCGTTTTGCCCTGCGCCCGGTCTCCGGCAATTGGGATGCCGGCACCTACATCCAGGCGCTGCAGGTGACCTCCGGAGCCAACACCCGGCGGGTATTGGTTCCCCTGCAGGTGCCGAACTGAGGTTCCTCCTTCGCGGGCCAGCCGCCGGTGGTTGCCTTGTGACGGCGCCGGAGCCATCCTGGGGCGCTTGAGCCAATCGCGGAGGAACGGAATGACCGGGTCCGAAGGCTATCCCCTGGAGGGCGGCTGCGCTTGCGGCGAGGTGCGCTATCGCCTGACGACCGCGCCGCTGTACGTACATTGCTGCCACTGCCGCTGGTGCCAGCGGGAAACCGGCTCGGCCTTCGTTCTGAATGCCATGGTCGAGGCCGGGCGGGTGGAACTGCTGCATGGTACGCCGCAGGTGGCGCTCACGCCCAGCGAAAGCGGTAAGGGCCAGGAGATCGCCCGCTGTCCGTCGTGCAGCGTGGCGCTGTGGAGCAACTACGCAGGCGCCGGCGACAAGATCCGCTTCCTGCGGGTTGGGACCCTGGACGATCCGGACCGCCTGCCGCCGGACATCCACATCTATACCGCCTCGAAGCAGCCCTGGTTCCAACTGCCCCAAAGCGCGCTCGCCTTTCCGGACTACTACGACCGGGAGGCTTGCTGGCCGCCCGAGAGCCTGGCGCGGCGCAAGGCCGTGCTGGACGGTTGAACGGCGGAGCGGGTGAATCTCCTTCACCCCGGCGCGCAGATTACTCGTTTGCGCAGAGAGGGGCGGTGCGCGGAGAGTGAAGCGGCCAAGACCTACCGCCCAATCATGCCGGAGCGCCGCACATGCCAAATTTCGTTCTCTGCGAAACCGCCGGGAGAATTGCCACCCTGACCCTCAATCGTCCGGAGCGGCTGAACGCCATCAATTATGCCATGGCGGACGAGTTGCTCGCCTGCCTGGACCGCTTGGAGAGCGAGCCGGACGTGGGCGCCGTGATCCTGACCGGCGCCGGCGAGCGCGCCTTCTCCGCCGGCGGCGACATCCACGAGTTTTCCGCCAGCGTGCAGCAGGGCGTCGCTCCGGCGCTGCGCGACTTCGTGCGCAGGGGTCAATCGATGACGGCGCGCCTGGAGGCGTTCAGTAAGCCGGTGATCGCCGCGGTCAACGGCCTCGCCTACGGCGGCGGCTGCGAGATCACCGAGGCGGTGCACTTGGCCGTGGCGAGCGAGGCCGCGGTCTTCGCCAAGCCGGAGATCAAGCTGGGAATGCCGCCGACCTTCGGCGGGACGCAGCGTCTGCCGCGGCTGGCCGGGCGCAAGCGGGCCCTCGAACTGCTCCTGACCGGCGACAGCTTCTCACCGCAGCGGGCCCTGGAACTGGGCCTCGTCAATCAGGTGGTGCCGCCGGCGGAACTGCTCCCGGCGGCGCGCCGCTTGGCCGAGCGTATCCTGCGGCACTCGCCCTTGGCCGTGACGAGTATCATCAACGCGGTGACGCGCGGTCTCAACATGTCCATCGGGGAGGGCCTGCAGATGGAGGGCGAGCAGTTCGCCCGCATGGTGCCCAGCGAGGATCTGCGGGAGGGGTTATATGCCTGGATCGACCGCCGAGAGGCCGTCTACGCGGGCCGCTGAACGAAGGCGGGGGCCGGGTCGGCGCCCAGCGCGCTGCAGATCCAGTCGCGGAAGGCCAGCACCTCGGGACGGGCGAGGGAGTCGGGGCCGGCCAGCAGCCAATAGGAGGTGTCGGCCGGCTGTGGCGGGCCCAGGACCGTGACCAGACGGCCCTCGGCCAGGTCGTTGTCGATCAGCGGCTGGCGCCCCAGGGCGATGCCCAGTCCCTCGGCCGCCGCTTCCAGGGCCATGTCGATGCTGTCGAAGCGCAGGCCGCGGTCGAGATCCAGGCCCTCGACACCAGCCTTCGCCGCCCAGGCCGCCCAATCCTCGGTGACGCTGGTCACCCGCAGCAGCGCACGGCCGGCCAGATCGGCCGGGCTTTCGAGCCCTGCGGCCAAGTGCGGCGCGGCCACGGGCACCAGTTGCTCGGTGACCAGCTTGACCGCCGCGAGGCCGGGCCAGTCGTCGCGCCCCATGCGGATCGCCAGGTCGACGCCGTCGCGCGGGAAGTCGATCTGGCGTTGCAGGCTGTCGAGCGCCACCTCGATGTCCGGATGCTGGCTGTCGAAGTCCGCCAGCCTGGGAATCAGCCAGCGCACGCCGAAGCTGGGCGCGACACTGAGAGACAGCCGTCCGCTGGGACGCCGCCCAGGAACGGCCTCTGTCGCCTCGGCCAGTTGCGCCAGCGCCGCTTGAACGCGCGGCAGATAGGCGGCTCCGGCGGGCGTGAGGCGCAAGGCGCCGCGGCCGCGCAGGAAGAGCTGCACCCCCAGCCAATCCTCCAGTGTCCGAATGCCGTGGCTGATGGCGCTGGGCGTGAGATGCAGTTCCTCCGCCGCCTGCTTGAAACTCAGGCAACGCCCGGCGGCCTCGAAGAGGCGCAGGGAATGTAAGGGCGGCAGGCGGTAGGACATCTTTGCCCTCTAGAGCGAAGTGCTGCTTGGGTCAAGAGTGGAGTGTCGTTGCCACCTGCGATCGCAGGTCCACGCCGGCCGCTTCGCCTATGCCAAGAGGCCGTGTATCTCGAAAGAAGTAGCCGGCGGCGCAGAGGGATGGCCGTGTGCAATGTCACAGTGATGCTTCCGGACGCGTGATACGCCAAGCCGCTGCCGTGCAGTGGGTGCCGGCAGCGGGCGGCGAACCCGGAAAGGTTCGCGGCCGGTGGAGGCGGTCCGTCCGCTGTGGATTGCGAGTTTCCGCGCCGCGCTCTCCGGCTGCCCGGGGCCCGCCCGAGCGACCACGGGCTCTCCGAACTTGTCTCGTGCCGCGGTTTCGCGGGCGCCCGGGTCGGAGGGCGGAACGGAGGAATTCGATCATGGCTGTTATCCAGGAGAAGGCGATCAAGGCCAGTGCCGTTGCCTGCTGCCCCGAGCTGACCGAGAAGCCGTGCTGCAACCGCTTGACCTTTGACTACCGGCTGGTCAACCGCGTCGGCGACATTCCCGTCGAGATCAAGATCAGCGTGCTCTTCGAACGTTGTCCGGGGCCGCTGTCCCTCGGCGATCTCGTCTACTCCACCACGCTGCTGCCCGGCGAGACGGTGCGGCTGTACAGCTCCAGCCGCAAGAACCGCTTCACTTTCGACAGCGAGTCTCAAGTCAGTTACCGGCACGAGCAGACCTCGGAAGAGTCCTACTACATGAGCTCGGTGGATCGCTTCATGTCCGACCTCTCGGTCCGTGACGATGTCGAGGCCGACCGCTCCAGTTCCGGCTCCTTCAAGACCGACGGGAGCACCTCGGGCGCCATCGAAACCTTCTTCTCCGGCGCATCGGTGAGCGTGAGCGGAAGCTACAACGCCAGCTCGACATTCGACTTCCTGCGGGAGCTGAAAAGCCACGCGGAATCGTCGCACGAACGTTCGGTCGAGGCGACGCGGGCGGCCAGTTCCGTCGCCGTCGGCGAAGTGCAGACCCGCAACCACGCCGAGGGTGAATCGGAGAGCACCTTCGAGGCCGCGACGCGGAGCATCTCCAACCCCAACCGCTGCCATGCCGTTACCTACTTCGCCTATCAGATCAACAAGACGCAGATCGTCCGCTTCAAGATCCTGTCGATCACGCGCCGCATCATCGACCCGGCGGGCGACAGCAAGGTGGCGACCTTGCCGCCGCGTTTTGCGGGCGAGGTTTCGGTGATCCCGCAGGGCGTGCTGGCGACGGCCGGCAACCGGGTCAACGTGGAGTCCGTCGCCCGCGCCAGCTTCGTCGCCGACCGTGCCGGCGCCGTCTCCTCCGGCGGGGGCGACATCGCGGGTTCGGTGCAGGGCGTGCAGTTCGCCAGCCGGACGCAGGCCGCGCAGCGCTTCGTCAACGCGCAGCCGATCTCCGATGCGGCCCGGCAACGGGCCTTGCAGGCGGTCGACAAGGAGCTGGTGGCCGCCGGGCTTCTCGACAAGGAAAACGGCAAGGTCAATCCAAAGCTGGCGGCCGAACTGTCCTTCGAGCTTCAGTCCTGCTTGCCGACCCCCGCAATCCTGGTCAAGGGATGCCTGGACGAGTGCACGGTCTGCGAGCCGGCGCGCGAACAGGAAATCAAGCTGGAGCTGGAGCGCAAGGAGCTGGAGAACAAACTGCTGGCAAAGCGGATCGACCTTCTGGAAAAGTCGCAGGAATACCGTTGCTGCCCCGTCGGCGAGGAGGAAGAAGACGCCTGAGTCGCGCGCCGCGATCCGGGCCGGAATGCCGCCTTCCGGCCCGGAAGGTCTGGCTCACTCTTCCAGCAGGTGTTCGTAGCGCTTGTCCGTCAAGGTCTTCAGAAAGGCGACGATGGCATCGATGCGCCTGTCGTCGAGCGCCGGGCCATGGGTCAGTTCTTCCAGGGCGAGATTCTCCGGCACTTCCGGGGCGCGCCAGGGTTTGCCGGTTTCCGGATTGACCTGCCGCTCGGCGCTCTTGCTGTTGTACTTGTTGTAGAACAGTACAGCGGTGCGCAGCTCCCGGAAGACGCCGTTGTGCATATAGGGGGGCGTCACCGCGACGTTGCGCAGGGTCGGCACTTTGAACTTGCCGCCCTGGGCGGGGTTGTCGACGGCGGGGTTGTCCAGCAGGCCGCGATCGACGAAGTCCGGCGCGCTGCCGTTCAGCTCGCGGACCGCTGCGTTCTCCGGAATCCCGATGTTGTGGTACCGATAGTTTGAAAAGGTCTCGTCCGCCGCGACCGGCGAGCGGCGGAGCTGGTGGCAGAGGTTGCAGTTGGTGAACTGCTGGGAGAAGAACAGCAGCCGGCCCAGTTCCTCCTGGTCGCTCAGCGCCGTTTCGCCGCGCAGGAAGCGGTCGTATTTGGAATCGAAGGGTGCGAAGAGCGGCGTCATCTCGAAGGCCGCGATGCTCTCGGTCATGGCCTCGTAGGCCCGCTCCGGCTTGGAGAATATATCCTCGCCGTAGAACTTCTTGAAGGCGGCCACATAGCCTGAATTCTCCTGCAACCGCCGCACGACGCGATCCTTCCCGGTCATGCCCATTTCGATGGGATTGAGCGGCGGGCCGCCGGCCTGGCCGGCGAGATCGGGCTCGCGGCCGTCGAGAAATTGGCCGCCGACATAAAAGCCCTCCTCGGTGAGGTGAAAGGGCGGCGCGAAGCCTGCGTAGGCCGCGGTCGGGGTGTTGCGGTCGCCCAGCGAGACGCCGTCGTCGCCCAGGGATACCGCCAGCCCGGCCTTGGTTCCGCGCGGATCGGTAAAGGCGACGCCGGGATCGTGGCAGGTGGCGCAGGTCTGGGTGCGGTTCCTGGAGAGGTTGGGGTCGGAGAACAGCGCCGCGCCGAGGGCTTCGATGGATTCGAACGGCGGAGGTTCTTCGGCGTGGCTGCCGGGGGCGGGCAAGCCGGCGGCCGTCAGCACGCAGAAAGCGGCGAGGATCGACAGGAGAGGCGGTTGCGTCATCGTTTCGAAGCCATCGTTTCGGGACACCTGCCGCCGCCTCCAAGCGGGAGGGCGGGGGCAGGAAAGTATTTAATAATGAGTATCATTCTCATATTGCATCCGCCTTGATCGAGGTCAAGCCGGGAGAAAGCCCTCGACGCTAGATCTCTTCGAAGATCGCGAGGAAGATCTGCGCCACGGTGCCGTCGCGCGTCTCCGAGAAGACCGGCAGCATCAGGCGATAAGCGGTGAGATGGTCCTTCTGGAAGATGCGGATGCGTTGCGCCACCGGCTGCTTGCCGCGATAGACCGACAGCAGTTCCTCATGGAAGGTGAGGTCGAAGTGGCGATCGATATCCCGGGCGGTCTTGCCGGTCCAGTCCTCGCCGGTCAGGGCCACGACCTCCGTGCCGTTGAGGCGCATTCGAAAGTCCAAGCCACCGTCAGCGCCGGCTTCCTCGACTTCGTAAACGTCGAGGTTGCCGAGCCAGGGCTTGAGAACGAAAGGGGTGAAGTCCTTCCGGGTCGGCCCCTTGCCGTCGGCATGGAACCTGTGCCAAACCGCGAGCAACTCTGCCGCGCTTTCCGGCGGCTGGGCTTTGCTCTCGACAAGCTCGAAGCTGACCATGGCGCCCTAAGCCGCCTCTCCCAAGACGATGCCGACCGGCTCCGCCGGACGGCCTGAGCACCGTCCCCGGAAATCCCTGCTGGAAACCTTATCGCACAAAGAGGGAAGCTTTGCCTAGCGGCGGGGTTGAAAAATCCGGCGGGCCGGCCGGCTGCGTCATCGGGCCGTTGTTGTCTCCGGGGGTTTTGCGGCATAGTCCCGCGGCGGCTCCTGCGGCGCTGCCGGAGCATCGACGAAAGGCGGAGATTCTGTGAAAAGTGAAGCACTTAGTGCGGTCGAGCCGGCCGCCGGTGGGATCGGGTTCTTCGAAAAATGGCTCTCGGTCTGGGTCGCGCTCTGCATCGCCGCAGGCATCGGCCTGGGCAATGCCCTGCCGGGGGTGTTCCGCGGCCTTGCCGGGCTGGAATACGCCTCGGTGAACCTGGTGGTCGCCGTCCTCATTTGGGGCATGGTCTACCCCATGATGGTGAACGTGGATTTCGCCAGCCTGCGGCGCATCGGCGAGCGGCCGAAGGGTCTGGTGATTACCATCGTCGTGAACTGGCTGGTGAAGCCCTTCACCATGGTGGCGCTGGGCGTCCTGTTCTTCGAGGTCTTTTTTGCCGATCTCATCGCTCCCGCCGACGCGCAGCAGTATATCGCCGGCCTCATCCTGCTCGGCGCGGCGCCCTGCACGGCCATGGTCTTCGTCTGGTCGCAGCTTACAAGAGGCGATGCCACCTACACCCTGGTCCAGGTGTCGCTGAACGACGTCATCATGGTCTTCGCCTTCGCGCCTATCGTCGCCTTCCTTCTGGGCGTCACCGATATCGACGTGCCCTGGCAGACGCTGCTGCTCTCCGTCGGGCTCTACGTGGTGATCCCGCTCATCGCCGGCATCCTGACCCGCCGCCATCTCTCACGTGCGGCGCGCAACGGCGGGAACGGGGAGGCCGCCGTCACGCGCTTCACCCAGAAAGTGAAGCCCTTCTCGGTGGTGGCGCTGCTGGCCACGGTGGTGTTGCTCTTCGGCTTCCAGGGTCACGTGATCCTGGAGCGGCCGCTGCTCATCGTCCTCATCGCCCTGCCGCTGCTGGTGCAGTCCTACGGCATCTTCATCGTCGCCTACGGCGCGGCCTACCTCTGGCGCGTGCCCTTCAACGTCGCTGCGCCCTGCGCCCTGATCGGCACCTCGAACTTCTTCGAGCTGGCGGTCGCCGTCGCCATCAGCCTCTTCGGGCTCAATTCCGGCGCGGCGCTGACCACCGTCGTCGGCGTGCTGGTCGAAGTGCCGGTCATGCTGTCATTGGTCGCCTTCGCCAATCGCACCCGCGGGCACTTCCCGGGCTGAGACGGTGCGGGGGCTTAGCCGGCGTGGGCACGCCGGCTGTCGGCGGGCGCCTCTGCCCGTTCCGTCAGGCCGTAGTCGCGGATCACCTCGGCGACCCTCAGGCGGTAGTCCGCGAAGACGCCCAGCCGGCCCTGCGCCTGGGCGTTGCGGTGGGCGTTCAGGCCGCGCCACTGCCGTACCGCCGCCTCGTCGCGGAAGAAGGACAGGGAAAGCACCTTGTCCGGATCCGAGAGGCTTTGGAACCGTTCCACCGAGACGAAACCGTCGATGGTCTCGAGCAGCGGACGCAGCTCGGCGGCCAGCTCCAGGTAATCCTGCTTGCGGCCCTCGGCCGGAGCCACTTCGAAGATGACGGCGATCATGCGCCCTCTCCGCCTGCGTGGGGCGCCGAAACCAGCTTCACGAAGGTGCGGTCCTCGCGCAGCAGGAACTTCTCGCGCTGTGCGAAGGCGTAGTTCTCCCGGCCCAGCGGGTCGACCGCGAGACGCGCGCGGTAGGCCTCATAGTCGGCCAGGCTCTTAACGTTGTAGATGCCGTAGGCCAGGGTGGTGGAGCCCTCGTGCGGGGCGAAGTAGCCGATGAGCCCGGCCCCGCAGCGCGGAATGGCTTGGCCCCAGTTTTGAGCGTATTGGGCGAAGCGATCCTTCTTGGCCGGGTCGATGTGGTAGCGGATGACGCAGGTCAGCATGGGGCTCCTCGAACCTGTTTTCAGTAGTCTGTCAGGAAGCTTTAAGGGTGCGATCCTAGCGCCTTGTCCGGCATGCATGCTTCGTTTAGCATCGAACTATGAAAGGCAGGAAATGATGAAAGAAGGCCCGGACATCGCAGGCCTCGCCGCACTGATCGGCGATCCCGCCCGCGCCAACATGCTGACCGCGCTGATGAGCGGCAAGGCGCTGACCGCCAGCGAACTGGCGGCGGAGGCGGGGGTCACCCAGCAGACCGCCAGTGCCCACCTGGCCAAGCTGGACCAGGGCGGCCTGCTGCGGCAACGCAAACAGGGGCGGCACAAGTATTTCACCCTGGCCGGCGCGGAGGTGGCCGCGGTGTTGGAGGCGCTCATGGGGCTTGCCGCCGGTGCCGGCCACCTGCGCAGCCGTACCGGTCCGCGGGACCCGGAGCTGCGCAAGGCGCGGGTCTGCTACAACCATCTGGCCGGCGATCTCGGCATCCGGCTTTACGACAGCCTCGTCGCCCGCGGGTTCCTGACGCTGGGCGGGGCGGGGCTCGACCTGAGCGACGCCGGCTGTGGCTTCATGCAGCGCTTCGGCCTGGATCTGGAGGGCCTCGCCGCCCAGCGCAGCCCGCTGTGCCGCGAGTGCCTGGACTGGAGCGAGCGCCGCTCGCATCTGGCGGGCAGTCTCGGCCGCGCGCTCCTGGGGCGCTTCGAGGATCTCGGCTGGGCGCAGCGCGTCGGCGGTACCCGGATCGTCCGTTTTTCTGCGAAAGGGGAGGCGGCCTTCCGGCGGAAGTTTCCGCTGTCCTAGGCCGGGAGCGCGGCCCGGCGCCGGAGCGCGAGGTACAGCGAGCCGACGACAACCAGGTTGAGGACTCCGGCCAGCGCGGCATTCGCGAAGCTCACGTCGTAGCCGCCGGTCAGGTCGTAGAACAGCCCGCCCTGGTAGCCGCCCAGGCCGTGCCCCAGCCAGCCGAAAGCCAGGATGATGCCGGTCGCGCCCGCCCGGCGCGTGGCGGGCGTCAGGGCGCGTGTGGTGGTCAGCACGCCGGTCATCACCCCGGCGTAGCCGAAGCCGTAGATCGGCGCGAAGACATAGAGCATGTCCAGGTCGGTGATCTGCGTGAAGACGAAGACCAGAACCGTTTGCCACAATGAGGCAGTCATATAGGCGGGGATGGCGCCGATCATGTCGGCGAGCTGCCCGAAGGCGACGCGGCCGACGATGGCGGCGATCATCATCGCGAAGAGCACACTGCTGGCTTCCGTTGCCGAGATCCCGTAGCCCTGGATCAGCGGCACCAGATGCATCAGCGGCACCGCCATGCAGGTGCAGCACATCAGCACCGCCAAACTCATCGTTGGAATGACCGTGCTGAGCGGCAGGGGTGGGGCGTCCTCCCGGCCTCCCGTGGCATGGGCGCCGCGCTGCGGCGGCGCGCGCATCAGCAGGGCCAGCGGCAGCAGCAGGGCCAGGGTGATGAGGCCCTGGGCCATGAAAGCGCCGCGCCAGCCCAGCGCCTCGATGAGGAAGGCGGTGCCGAAGGGAACGCCGCCCTGGCCGACGCCCTGGCCCGCCGCGGCGATACCGATGGCGAGACCCCCTCCCTTGTGGAACCAGTTGCCGACCAGCGCGATCAGGGGCGCAAAGAGCGCGCCGCCGCCGAAGGCCCCGGCCAGGAAGAACAGCAGGTAGAACTGCCACAGCGCTTCGGCCCAGGCGGCCGCGAACACGCAGAGGCTGGTCACGGCGACGCTGAAGAGGCAGACCTTGCGGATTTCGGCCCGGTCGGCGATGCGGCCCATGACGATGCCGCCGACCGCCAGCCCGATGAGGCCGACGGTGTTGATGAAGGCGATATCGCCGCGCGCCCAGCCGAAAGCCCGCTCCAGCGGGATGAAGAAGACCGAAAGGCCGTTCACCAATTGGCCCATGACGACGGCCAGCATCGCCGCCGCCGTGAAGGCGATGACCCAGCGGTAGGCGGGTTCGCGGTCCTGGTGCGCTTGGTCTGTGATTTGAGGCACGGCACGGCTCCTCGTCCGATAATGCCGGCATTGTCGACACAGTGTAACGCATATACCCGACTCGTTTCAGAGCGATGTCGAGATCGGTCTTCTTGCGTTTCCGTTGTATCGGGAAGCTATTCAGAGTCGCTTTGATCTGCCGGAACACCCTCATGCGTGGAATCCCAGGTCGTTTTCGCCACGCCGCGGCTGCGCAGTTTCGCCTTCTGCACTTTGCCGGTGGGAGTCTTGGGAAGCTCCGGCAGCATTTCAATGAAGCGCGGCTGGGCGTAGCGCGGCAGTTCCTTCTCCGCCTGGGCGGCGACCTCGGCTGCCGTCACCTTCGCGCCCGGCGCCGGCACCACGGCCAGCATGATCTCGTCCTCGCCGCCTTCGATGCCGGCGGGCACGGCGTAGGCCGCCGCCTCCGTCACGCCGGGCAGGCGCTCGATGGCGGCTTCCACCTCGAAGGAGGAGATGTTCTCGCCGCGCCGGCGGATGCAGTCCTTCATGCGGTCGACGAAGGTGATGTAGCCGTCGTCCTCCATCACCGCTGCGTCGCCGGTATGGAACCACAGGTTCCGCCACGCCTCGACCGTCTTGTCGGGCAGGCCGTGATACCCGGTGGTGAAGCCGAAGGCCGCCTTGGGGCGCACCATGATCTCGCCGACGCTGCCCGGCGGCAGCGCCCGGTCGCTTTCGGGGTCGCGCACCTCCACCTCGAAGTAGCGGTCGTAGACCTTGCCGCAGGTGCCCGGGCGCGGGCGGCCCAGCTCGCCGTAGAGCGGGATGTTGACCTCGGTCATGCCGTAGAGCGGCACCACGTCGGCGACGCCGAAGCGTTCGCGCAGGGCCTCGTCATGGGCCGGGGCGTCGGGCGCGGCGCCGACCACGCGCAGGCGGTGGCCGCGGTCGTCGTGCCCCGGCGGCTGGGCCAGGATGAAGGCGGTGACCGCGCCCAGCAGGTTGGAGGCGGTGGCCTCGAAGCGGCGGATGTCGGCGATCCAGGAGGAGGCGCTGAAGCGCTCGCGCAGGGCGGCGCTGGCCCCGGCGATGAGCGTCGCGCCCAGTTGCATGAACAGGCCGTTGGCGTGGAACAGCGGCAGGCAGATGTAGAAGCGGTCCTCGGGCGTCAGCGCGAAGTTGTCGATGGTGCCCAGCCCGAAGAGGAAGCAGTGGGCGTGCGGCATCAGCACGCCCTTGGCCGGCCCGGTGGTGCCGGAGGTATACATGATGCAGGCGGTGTCGGAAGCGGCGGGCAGCGGCCCGTTCCAGGGCGGCGCCTTGCGCCAGTCGGACAAGGCTATGCCATGAAAGGGCGCGGGTGACTCGTCCGCCGCACCGTCGACGACCAGCCGTTCCAGCGCCGGCAAGCGTTCGGCGATCTCCGCGATGCGCGCCAGCCGCTCCGCGTCCAGCACCGCGACGCGGCAGCCGGTGTCGGAGAGCTGGTGGGCCAGGAAGGCGCCCTTCAGCTCGCTGTTGAGGGGGACGACAACGGCGCCCAGGCGCAGGAGCCCCAGCCAGACCCGCACGAAGTTCAGGCCGTTGGGCAGCAGCAGCGCCACCGGCTCGCCCGGCTTGACCTCCAGCCCGGCGAAGAAGCCGGCGACCCTGTCGGCCTCGTCCGCCGCCTGGGCGTAGGTCAGAGCCGCGCCGTCGCTGACCGCGGTCAGGAAGGGGCTGTCTCCCCGAACCTCGGCCTGGAACCGCAAAGCCTCCGGCAGCACCCAGCGCCGCTCGTCGCGCAAACCGTCGTACATTACGTGTGCTTTCTCCCCGAAATGGCCTCACATTGCCGCGCGATATTAGGGTTGGGGGAGGGGAATGGCCAGAGCAGCCGTCAGCTCATCGGAAGCCCGGCGGCGCGCAGGGCCTCGATATCCGCTTGCAGTCCTTGCTTGTCCGCCCGGTACTGCGTGCTCGCCCAGTTGGCGATCGTGAAGCCTTTGCGAAGGGTGAGGAGCTGTTCGGCTTTGCGCGCTGCTTCTTCCGGCCGGCCGGACTGCTGATAGACGAGCACGAGGTCGACCAAGCCAAAGCCGGGAACCCGCGCGTGGTAGGCCTTGAAGGCGGCGATGGCTTCCTCGGTTCTCCCGGCGAGCCGATAGGCGTTGCCGAGGTGCCCCAGATAGGAGGCGGGATAGTTCGGACTCAGCGTCAATGCGCGCTCGCCATGGGTGACCGCTTCATCGGGGAATCCCGCAAAAGCAAGAATGAAGCAGCCGAAGCTCGCCGCGTCGGCCGAACCCGGCGCGAGTTGCGCCGCCCGCCGTGCTTTTGCCGCGGCCTCTTCGTGGCGCCCGGCCTGCAGCAAGGCGAGGCCCGCCGTCACATTGGCGTCTGGGTTCTCCGGGTCGAGGTCCAGTGCGCGCTCGGCATAGCTCATGGCTTTCTCATGCGCCGTTTCCCGGTCCTCCCACCAACCAAAGCGGGCGTCGGCGTAGTGCACCAGGCTGATCATCGCATTAAGCGAGGACGAGGTGGCGTCGAGCGCCAGCGCCTTGGTCCAGCAAGAGAGCGCGGCGCCCAGGCTCTCTTTTGTGACCGACTGGCGATAGTGATGGAGACCCTGGACCCAGAAACTCCAGGCCTCCACATTGCCGGTCGTGGTGTAGCGCAGCCGCGCCTGCTCGCCCTCCGTCAGCTTGACCTGCATCTCGGTCGCAAGGACCAGGGTGATTTCGTCCTGAACGGCGAAGATATCGTCGATAGCCCTGTCATAGCGCTCGGCCCAGACATGCGAACCCTCGGCATCGATGAGCTGCGCCGTGATGCGGATGCGCCCGCCGGCCCGGCGCACGCTGCCCTCGAGGACGTAGTGCACGCCGAGTTGCTTGGCCACTGTACGGATGTCGACGGCCTGACCCTTGTAGACGAAGGTCGAATTGCGCGCGATCACGCGCAGCCCTGCCAGCTTGGAAAGAGTCGTTATGATGTCCTCCACCAGTCCGTCGGCGAAGTACTCCTGCTCCGGGTCGCCGGACATGATGGCGAAGGGCAGGACCGCGATGGAGGGAAGGGTGTGCGGGCCGGCCGCTGCTTGTTCCTCCGTGGCGGTGCCGTCGCCCGTCCAACGCCAAGCCCGGACCGGCGTCTCGATGTTCTTGAGAGTGAAAGCGCCTGCGTCTTCGAAGCTGACGCCGACCTTGCCCTTGACCTGCGCATGAATCGAATCGGAAATCAGCACGCCGCCGGCCGGCGCCCGTCCCTCCAGGCGTGCCGCCACATTGACGCCGTCGCCGAAGATGTCGTCACCTTCGAAGACGATGTCACCGAGGTTCACGCCGATGCGGAATTCCAGCGGGGCTCGGCCGGGGCGCGACTGCTTGAAGGACGCCATGGCCTGTTGAACGGCAAGGGCGCAATCCACCGCTTCGACCGCGCTGGCGAACTCGACCAGCGCGCCGTCTCCCATCATCTTGACGATCCGGCCGTGGTGGATGGCGACGGCGGGATTGAAATGCTCGCTCCAGACGGTGCTCATGGCGGCGAGCGTTCCGGCTTCATCGGCCCCCATCAGCCGCGAATAGCCGGCGATGTCGGCGGCGAGGATCGCCGCGAGGCGCCGCTGCGTTCTTGGTTCACCCATCCTGCGTGTCCCGCGTCCGGGTAAGAGAAGATATGCCTGAATTCTAGGTCTGGCGCTGGGGGATGTATATCAGAGTCCCTAAGCGCTGCCGCTCTGCGGAGGCTTCAAGGTCCTGGTTGAGGCCGCCGCCACAACGCGGAGGTTGAAGATGGGCCGGAAGTTCGCATGGCCTGCCAGGCTCGACGGGGCGGCGGCGCGGACCGTATGATGGTTCGGTTAACTGAAGGAGGCCCTGCGATGAAATGCTTTATGCTCTTCACGGGGAGCGGTCCCCTGGTCATCCTGACGTCTTATGGTTCGGCCACGGATGACGAACTGCTGGAGAAGTTGCGGACCAAGGGAATCGACAAGTTCCTGGCCTACGAGATTCCCATTCCGCTGGCGCAGGAGCGCTACGGCGCTCACTTCGTCTCCGTCGAGCGCGACCTGCGCCAGGAGGACGACCTGCGCATTCTGGACTACAACGGCGAGCGGGCCTTCCGTCTGTTCCACTTCCGCGAACTGGCGAGCCCCGTCACCTACGAAGTTCAGCCCCAGGAGGCCGCGCAGCGGGCCTGACCGCCTCCTATCCGCTGCCTGGCCGCCGCCTAACCGCCGAGGATCAGCAGCAGGATCGCCGCCAGGATGAGGGCGACGCCGGCCAGCTCCAGGCGCGAGGTCTTCTCCTTGAAGAAGACCACCGAGGCGATGAAGGTGAAGACCAGTTCGATCTGGCCGACGGCGCGCACGTAGGCGGCGTTCTCCAGCGTGAAGGCGGTGAACCAGCCGACCGAGGCGAGGAAGCCGGAGATCCCGACCAGCAGCGACGGCTTCCAGTGGCGGAAGATCGCGCTCATCTGGCCGGGCTCGCGCCACAGCAGGTAGGCGCCCATGATGACCGTCTGCATGGTCAGCGCGACCGCCAGCGAAAAGGCGGCGCGCATCACCACCGCGCCGTCACCCAGGCTGAGCGAGGCGCCGCGGAAGAACACCACCGAGGCGCCCAGGCAGGCGCCGCACAGCAGGCCGATCATCGTCGTGCGCTCGAAGAGGCTGGTCGCCAGCGTCTTCCAGGTCAGGTCCTGGTGGGCCACCGACAGGGCGAGGATTCCGACCATGCCGGCGGCGATGGCGAAGACGCCGACCAGGCTGATGGTGTCGCCCAGCAGAATGAGACCCAGGAACGCCACCTGGATCACCTCGGTCTTGGAATAGGTCGTGCCCACCGCGAAGTTGCGGAAGGAGAAGAGATAGACCAGCAGAAAGGTGAAGGCGATCTGGCTGAGCCCGCCCAGCAGGCAGTAGAGCAGGAAGAGGCCGTTCGCTTGCGGCAGCTCGAAGCCGCCGATCTGCTGCACGCCCGCCGCGTAGACCAGCGCGAAGGGCCAGGCATAGAAGAAGCGCACATAGCTCGCCCCGCCCGTCGACAGCCGCCCCTTCAGATGCTTCTGCAGGGCAGAGCGCAGGTTCTGCATGAAGGCAGCGAAGACGGTGATGGGAATCCAAAGGGAGATCACGGGGGGAAGTCCTTAGGTGAGCTTGGAGCGAACCGGAAGCCTGCCCTGCGGCGGCGGCGTAAGAGGCCGTCGAACCGCCGTCCTTCCCCGGCGGCGCCCGTCACACAGCGCCTGAGACATAGAACCCTTCCCCTGATCGGCAAACCCGCAAAGGCGGTTCGCGGCCAGACGATTTTAGGGGCGGGGGAGGGGGAAGGCCAGGGGCGCGTTGGGCCGTGCCGGCGGCGCCCCTAGCCCCGGGGTTCGAAGTCTTCCTGTACGGCCAGGACGGTCTGCGGCAGGCCGTTTGGCCGGAAGAAGACCTGCGCCGAGAGCACGACGTCGACTTTGCCGGCGTCGCTGCTCAGCGGCAGCATGAGGCGTTTCGTCTGCAGTGCGCGGCCGCGGTAGGCGCTGACGGAATAGATCGGGCGCCTGCCGTCGACGACGCGGTTGTAGAGGTCCTCGATGTAGGTGAGGTAGCGGCCCTGCATCAGGGCATCGATGTAGCGTCCGCGCATGGGGCTGCCGAAGCTCTCCTGCACCTCCTGTCCGCAGAGGCGGTAGCGGTAGCGCCGGCCCCCGGCGGTCTCTTCCACCTGGGTGACGAGCAGGATGGGGAGCAGCTTCGGGATGTCGATGGGGTCGACCTCGGCGTAGGACGGCGCGAAGCGCCCGCGGCGCAGACCGTTCCAATAGCGATAGACCGCGCTCAGCCGCGGATCGTCGATCCGCTCGAGAAAGCGTACGGCCGCCGCGGCCCCTGAAGAGGGCTGGTCGAGTTCGGAAGTGGTCACGAAGCGTCCTGGGTCGGGTTGCGCGGCGCTTGAGGGAGCTGCCTCTCGTGGCGACTCTGCCCAATCTAGTCGTTTCGGCGTTAAGGAAGGGTGATTGCGGGCGCTCTGTGCGGCGGGGGCCTGGCCGCCGCGTCCCGCCAACCTTGACTCTTCGGCTAGGATTTATTAGAACAAAAAGAGAACAAAGACGATGATAATCCCTGGGTTGAAGGGCGGGCGATGTCGCTGCTTCTGCGCGCGCGAGAGCAAGGAAAAGGCCGGGTTTCCGGGGCCGCCGGGGGCGGGCTCGGGGACCTGCGCGGCGGCGCGGCGGGCTTTTCCGAGTCCCCTGCTGGGGTCTCCGTAGAACAGGACGGGAAGGTTCTCGGCCTCGCCGCCCTGCGCGATCAGGTGCGGCGGATCGAGCAGGGGGCTCATGCAACCTCGCTCGCCGGACGCCAGCGCTCCGTCGCGCCGCTGGGCCTGGAAGCCCTCGACGCGGCGCTGCCCGGCGGCGGGCTGCCGCTCGGCGCGCTGCACGAGATCGAGGGCGAGCGCGCGGAGTGGGACGACGGCGTCACCCTCGGCTTCTGCCTGGCGCTGCTGGCGCGCCTGGAAAAGGCCTTTCCCGGCAGCGGCAAAATTCTCTGGGTGTCGCGCCAGGGCGATCTCTATCCGCCGGCGCTGGTGGGCCAGGGGCTCGACCCCGGGCGCTTCCTGCTGGTGAACGCCAAGTCCGATGCCGAGGTGCTCTGGGCCATGGAGGAGGGGCTGCGCTGCCGCCGCCTCGCCGCCGTGGTGGGGGAGGTCGAAGGTCTCGACCGCCTCGCCGGGCGCCGCCTGCAGCTCGCCGCCGAAGCGAGCCTGACCGCGACGGGCGGCGTTACCGCCTTTGCCCTTCACCGCCGCTTCCGCCCGCTGCGCCAGGGCCGCGCGGCCAGCGCCGCGCTCAGCCGCTGGCGCGTCACGCCGGCAGTGTCCGGGGCAGTCTCGGGGGACGAACAAGAGGCAACATTCATCGGCCGCCCGCGCTGGCGGCTCGACCTCCTGCGCTGCCGCGGGGCGGCGCCGGGGTCCTGGCATGTGGAGTGGGACGATGCGGCGTGTGGTTTCGCTCTGGCTTCCGCGCTTCGCGACCGACCGCTGGTTCCGGGCGAGGGCCCAGAACAGCCGGCAGAGCAGCCGGCCGGACGTTCGCCCGCGCGGGACGCGGAGATCGCCACCCTCCGGCACGCGGGCTGAAAAAGATCCGCCTGAGAGGGAAGAGGCCGAGGCGCAGCAGCCGCTGGCGCTGGTCAGCGACGATGCTGGGCGCCTCAGCCTCGCCGCGGTGAACCTGCCGGCGGAAGCCGCCGGCCTCGAGCCCGGCCTGCCGCTGGCCGAGGCGCGCGCCCTGCTGCCTGGCCTCATCACCGTCCCCCACGACCCGGCGGCCGACGCCCGCGCCCTCGCCGCGCTCGCCGCCTGGTGCGCGCGCTACACACCCTGGGCCGCTCCCGATTTGACGGGGCCGGACTCGACCGGGGAAGACGAGGGCCGAGGTGCGGGCGGCGGCGCCGGCGTGCTGCTCGACGTCTCCGGCTGCTGCCACCTCTTCGGTGGCGAGCATGCGCTGCTGGAGAACCTGCAGGCGCGCCTTGCCGGCTTGGGCTACACCGCCCGCGCGGCGCTGGCCGACACCATCGGCTGCGCCTGGGCCATGGCGCGCTTCGCCACCTCGGCCGGGCATCCTTGCGTGGTGGTGCTGCCCGGGCGCCAGCGCGCCGCCCTCGCGCCACTGCCGCCGGCGGCCCTGCGCCTGCCTCCGGCGACGGTGGAGCTGATGGACCGCCTCGGGCTGCGCCGCGTCGAGGATCTCTATAACCTCACGCCGTCGGTGATGACACCGCGTTTCGGCACGCTGGCGGTGCGCCGTCTGGGTCAGGCCGTGGGGACGGAGGCCGAGGCGCTGTCGCCGCGCCAGCCGCCGGCGGCTCATCTCACCCGCCGGATCTTCGCCGAGCCTTTGAGCGACCCCGAGGATATCGCCCGCGCCGTAGGGCTGCTGCTCGACCATCTCTGCCGCGAACTGGCGCGGGCCGGGCGCGGCGCGAGGCAGCTCGAGCTGACCGCCTATCGCAGCGACGGCAGCCTGCAGCGCCTCTCCCTCGGCGCCAGCCGGCCGAGCCGCGATGCCAAACACCTGCGCCGTCTCTTCACCGAGAAGCTGCCGCAGATCGACCCCGGCTTCGGCATCGAGGTCATGACCCTGGGCGCGACGCTGACCGCAACTCTGGCTGCGCAACAAGGCGAGCTGCGCCGGGTGGAGGAGCGGGCGGCGAACACGGCGGACGGCGCGCAGACCCTGCCCGAGCTGGTCGACCGCCTGGGCAGCCGCCTGGGGCTGGAGGCCGTGCGCGCCCCGCGTCTGCGCGAAAGCCACCTGCCGGAGCGCGCCTTCGCGCTGGCCTCTCCTGTAGGGGACCCGGCGGGCGGTGAACGAGCCCCAGAGAAAACTCCGGAGAAGCCCCCGAAGAAAGCGGGGGGCAAAGCAGGGGGCAAAGCGAACGACGACTGGCAGAAGACGCCGCATCCGAAGCTGCGTCCCCTGCGCCTGCTGGCGCGCCCGGAGCCGGTGGACGCGGTCTCCCTGCTGCCCGACTACCCGCCGGCGCAGTTCCGTTGGCGCCGCGTGCTGCACCAGGTGGTGCGCGCCGAGGGCCCGGAACGCCTGCTCGGCGAGTGGTGGCGGACCGAGCCGGAAGAAAGCGATGCCCCGCCACGCGACTATTTCCGCGTCGAGGACGAAGACGGCCGCCGCTACTGGCTCTACCGCGCCGCCGGCCGCTGGTTCCTGCACGGGCTGTTCGGGTGAGGGGGGAGACGGGCAGCGAGACGCGGAACCATACCCCCCACCCTAGCCCTCCCCCACAAGGGGGGAGGGGAAACCAAAAGCGGGAGGGGATGTGTAGAGGGAAAAGACTCGGTCATTCGCTGATCCCTTGAGAAACCCCCTCCCCCTTGATGGGGGAGGGTTGGGGAGGGGGTGACTCTCCGCACTTTGCAGAACCGGGTTCGAGCCATGGCATCGAAGAACGCACGGCAGCTACGCGGCAATATGACGGAGGCGGAACAGCGTCTCTGGTCGGTCTTGCGTCGGCGGCAACTCGACGGCCTGCGCTTTCGGCGCCAGGTTCCGCTCGGCCGCTTCATCGTCGATTTCGCCTGCTACGAGGCGCGCATCGTAGCCGAACTTGATGGTGGCCAGCATACCGAGTCCGAGGTGGAGGATGCGGCACGCAACCAGTGGCTCGAAGACCGGGGATTCAGAGTCCTGAGGTTCTGGAACGATGAGATCTTCGAGAATCTGGAGGGCGTGTTGGAGGTCATCCGCGCGGCAGCCGCTTCAGATCTTCATAAAAAGAGCCCCCTCCCCCTTGATGGGGGAGGGATGGGGAGGGGGTGACTCTCGGTGTTCCTGCGCAAGCTTCACCATACCCCCCACCCTAACCCTCCCCCGCAAGGGGGGAGGGGAGAGCTGTCTGGGGGGAGAGCATGACTCCCACGCCCCTCTACGTCCCCTTGGAGGTCGCCAGCAACTACTCCTTCCTGCGGTCCGGCTCGCATCCGGAGGAGATGGTGATGGCGGCGGCGGCGCTGGGGTTGCCGGCGGTGGCCATCGCCGACCGCAATTCCCTGGCCGGGGCGGTGCGCGCGCACGTGGCGGCGAAGGAGGTCGGCATTCCCCTGCTGGTCGGCGCACGCCTGGTGCCCCAGGCAGAGAAGGGAGACGGCCCCGAGATTCTCTGCTTCCCCAAGGATCGCGCCGCCTACGCGCGGCTCTGCCGCCTGCTCACCCTGGGCAAGCGCCGCGCAGAAAAGGGGGACTGTATCTTTTCTCTCGAGGAGGTGATCGACCACGGCGACGGCCAGGTCTTCGTGGTGCTGCCTGACGGAAATTTCGAAGGCGCGCTGCGCAGTCTGTCCCAGGCTTTTTCCGGCGAGATCTTCCTGGGTGCCCGCGCGCTCTACCGGGGCGACGACCGCCGGCGCCTTGCGGCCCTGGCGCGGCTGGCAGAGGAAAACGGGGTCGGCCTCGCCGCCTGCAACGATGTGAGGATGCACAGCGCCGAGCGCAAGCCGCTGCTCGATGTCGTTACCTGCATCCGCGAGCACTGCACCATCGACACGGCGGGCTACCGCCTGCTGGCCAACGCCGAGTGTTATCTGAAGGCGCCGGAGGACATGGCGCATCTCTTCCGCGGCGTCCCGCAGGCCCTGGCCAACACGCTGGAGATCGCGCGGCGCTGCAGTTTCTCCCTGGAAGAGCTGCGCCACGACTACCCGGAGGAACTGACGACCGAAGGCCGCACGCCGCAGGAAGAGCTTGAACATCTCACCTGGCAGGGCGCGGCGCGGCGTTACCCGCCCGATCGTTATCCCGGCGGTGTGCCGGAGACCGTCAAGCAGGCGGTGCGCCACGAGCTGGCGCTCATCGGCCAGCTCGACTATGCGCCCTACTTCCTGACGGTGGAGGACGTGGTGCGCTTCGCCCGTTCGCAGGACATCCTCTGCCAGGGTCGCGGCTCGGCCGCCAACTCGGCGGTCTGCTTCTGCCTGGGCATCACCGAGGTCGACCCGGCGCGCATGGACCTGCTGTTCGAGCGCTTCGTCTCCGCCGAGCGCAACGAGCCTCCGGACATCGACGTGGATTTCGAGCACGAGCGCCGCGAAGAGGTCATGCAGTACATCTACGCCAAGTACGGGCGCGAGCGCACGGCGCTGACCGCCACCGTCATCTGCTACCGCTCGCGCGGCGCGATGCGCGAGGTCGGCAAGGTCATGGGGCTCTCCGCCGACACCATCGCCGCCCTGGCCGGCGCCATCTGGGGCTGGAGCCAGGAGGGGGTGGAGGAGAACTCGGTGCGCGAGCTGGGCCTCGACCCCGGCGACCGCCGCCTCGCGCAGGCCCTGGCGCTGACCCACATGCTGATCGGCTTTCCGCGCCACCTCTCCCAGCACGTAGGCGGCTTCGTCATGACCCGGAACCCGCTTTGCGAGGTGGTGCCCATCGAGAACGCGGCCATGGAGGACCGCACGGTCATCGAGTGGGATAAGGACGACCTCGACGCTCTGGGGATTCTGAAGGTCGACATTCTGGCGCTCGGCATGCTGACCTGCCTGCGCAAGGGCTTCGCGCTGCTGCGCGGCCACTACGGCAAGGACTTCACCCTGGCCTCGGTGCCGGCGGAGGACCCGGCGGTCTATGAAATGCTGAGCCGCGCCGATTCCATCGGCGTCTTCCAGGTGGAAAGCCGCGCCCAGATGTCCATGCTGCCGCGCCTCAAGCCGAAGGTCTTCTACGACCTGGTCATCGAGGTGGCCATCGTGCGTCCGGGGCCGATCCAGGGCGACATGGTGCATCCCTACCTGCGCCGGCGCGACGGCAGGGAGCCGGTGGACTATCCCTCGGAAGACCTGCGCCGGGTCCTGCAGAAGACCCTCGGCGTGCCGCTGTTTCAGGAGCAGGCCATGCAGATCGCCATCGTCGCCGCCGGCTTCACGCCGGCCGAGGCCGACCGCCTGCGCCGCGCCATGGCCACCTTCAAGCGTCTCGGCAACATCCACGCCTTCCGCGACAAGTTCATCCGGGGCATGGCCGCGCGGGGCTACGACGAGGGATTCGCCGAGCGCTGCTTCAAGCAGATCGAGGGTTTCGGAACCTATGGCTTTCCGGAAAGCCATGCCGCCAGCTTCGCGCTGCTGGTCTACGTCTCCGCCTGGATGAAGCACCACTATCCGGCGGTCTTCGCCGCCGCCCTGCTGAACAGCCAGCCCATGGGCTTCTACGCTCCGGCACAACTCATCCGCGACGCCCGCGAGCATGGCGTCGAGATCCGCGCGCCCGACGTGAACGCCAGCGACTGGGACTGCACCCTTGAACCCGAGTCGGGCGGGATGGGTTATGCACTGCGCCTCGGCCTGCGCCAGGTGAAAGGTCTGGCCGAAGAGGATGCCCGCGCCCTGGTCGCCGCACGGGATACGGGCTATCCCGACCCGCTGTCGATCTGGCGCCGCGCCGGGCTGAGGCCGCTGGCCCTGGAGGTCCTTGCACGGGCCGACGCCTACCGTTCGCAGGGGCTGGCGCGGCGCGAGGCGCTCTGGGCGGTGAAGCGCCTGCCGGGCGAGCGCAAGAAGAGCGCCCCCCTACCGCTCTTCGCCGCCGCCGGCATCGAGGACCGCGGCGCCGAGCCGGAAGTATCCTTGCCGCGGATGGCGCTCAGCGAACACGTCGTCGACGACTACATGGCGCTGCGCCTCTCGCTGAAGGCGCACCCTCTGGCCTTTCTGCGCGACAGTCTGGCGGCGGAGGGCGTCGTCGAGGCCATGCGGCTGTCGGAGCTGAAGCCCGGCAGCACCGTGCGGGTCGCCGGGCTGGTGCTGGTGCGTCAGCGCCCCGGCAGCGCCAGCGGCGTCATCTTCGCCACCCTGGAGGACGAGACCGGCATCGCCAATGCCATCATCTGGCCCGCCGTCTTCGAGCGCTACCGCGCCACCGTCATGAAATCGAGCCTGCTGGCCGTGCGCGGCAAGCTGCAGCGCGAAGGGCTGGTGATTCACGTGGTGGCCGAGGAACTGGAGGACATGACCGAGCGCCTCGGCGACTTGAAGCCGGGCCCGGCGCTGGAAAGCGCTCAAGCCCGCGCCGACGAGGTGAAGCGCCCGGGCCGCGATCATCGCTCCAGCCCTCATTCAGGTCCGGGGCGCCGCCATCCCCGCGACGTGAACCCCATGCCCAAGTCACGGGACTTCCACTGACGAATTATCGCTATTGCCGCGGCGGCGGCTCGCCCGTGTAGAGGGTCATGATCAGCAGGATGTCGACTCGCTCGCCGTTCTCGGCCAGAGGCAGGTAGAGTCGTTCCGCCTCGATGTGCCTGCGGCCCGGATTGGAAAGTACGCCGCTCCGGCGGTAGGCCGGCTCGCCCGACCGGGCGCAGGCGCAGTGGACGCGGTAAGCTTCCGTCGCTTTGTAATCGGGGTAGACCTCGGCAAGGCAAAGGCCGGTGGCGTCGCGTCCGGTGAATCTCACGATCTCCGTGCCCACGAGGCGGAAACGGAAGCACAGGGGATCCTGCTTGACGTCCAGCATCCAGATGTTGGGCAGCAGGCGGGGAATGTCCATGGGGTCGAGATGCTGCCGCCCCGGAAGCCCTGCTTCGGGGTGAATCGCTAGCCAGTAGTCGAACAACTCCCTGATCTTCGGGTCGGAGTTCGGCGGCAAAGTGAACGAACCGGATCTTTCCATGCGGCACCGCTGTAGCAGCCTATGGATTAATTTTGCATGTCGGCCGTGGCGAGTCTTTGGTGAACCGGCGATAATTGGACCCTAGGTAGTATTTCGGCGGGAGCTGTTACCGGTGGTGTTGGAAAGTTTTGCGATCTGAACGCTGTCCAGGCCGGTCGGCGGCAAATCCGCTAGGGAGAGAACGATGCGAGGAAGAAGACTCCGGCAGGGAAAAGCCAAGCAGGACGATCCATGACGGGACCGCCGCCGGCCAAACGACGCGGTCTCCTCGCCGGCTATCTCGGCGCCCATTGGCAGGGGCGCCAGTCTCTGGCTTGGTCCTTCTGGGTCAATCTGGTGCTGCTGCGCGCGGCGATCCTGCTGCTCGACCGCTTTACCCGGCCGCCCTTCCTGGAGGATCAAGCGGTGGTGGCCGCCGTCACCGTCGCCTTCTTCCTGGTCTTCCACGTCGCGGTCTTTGCCTGGCAGGTCGTCGGCGTGGTGCGCGCCTGCGATGCTTATCAGAGCGACTTCGGCGTCAGCGGCCTGACCCTCATTGCCTATGTCGGCATCGCCGGGGCGGTGGCGGTGACGCTGACCAGCACCGTCGGCGCTTTCCTGCTGCTGTTCCGGGAACCGGAAGGCGAGCCGGAGTACCTGGCCTGGGAACGCGACCGCGCCGCCCGCTATCACCTGGCGCCGGATCCGCAGGATCCCACTCTGCTGCGCTTCACCGGCACCTTCGAATTGGGCGTGACCAAGAAATTGACGGCGCTGTTGCAGGCGCGGCCGGATATCCGCGGCATCGTCCTCGACAGTCCCGGCGGCCATGTCTACGAAGGCCGCGGCGTCGCCAAGTTGATCCTGCGCTATGGCCTCGACACCTTCGTATTCCGTCTGTGCAGTTCGGCCTGTACCACCGCTTTCATCGCCGGCAAGGTTCGCGTGCTGGGCCCCGAGGGCCGGCTTGGTTTCCATCAGCACTGGATGGACGCCGACTACCCGGTCTATCTGGTCGATGAGGAAGCGGAGATGCAGAAGGATCTCGCCTTCTACGAGGCCCAGGGCATCTCCGAAGGCTTCCGTGAGCAGGTCTTCGTGACGCCGCATGACGGCTTGTGGTTTCCCAGCGTCGAGGAGATGCGCGCCGCGGGCGTCGTCGACCGCATTTCCGAAACGCCGGAGTAGGGAGCGCTCATGCTTCGAGACGGACCTACGGTCCTCCTCAGCATGAGGTTGGAGGAGAGCCTCACCCTGAGGAGGGCTGAAAGCCCGTCTCTAAGGGCGAGGTGGGAAGCGCGCTACCCGGCCTTGGCCTTCAGGCCGTGCTTGGCCAGCGAGCGTCCCAGGTCCCAGACCGCGCCGCCGATCTGGTGGCAGTCGCCGATCACCCGATCGAAAGCAGAGACGATCCACTGCCGGTCGGCTTCGTCGATGGTCAGCGAGGGCAGTAGCTTGATGATGTAGCTGTCGTCGCCGGAAACCTGGCAGAGGATCTGGTGGTCGCGCAGCAGCGGGATCAATACCATCTGGCAGAAGAGGCCGCGCTTGGCGGTATCGAGCAGGTGCCAGGCCGCCTTCAGTTTCAGGCTTTTGGGGGCGCCGAACTCCAGGCCGATCATCATGCCCTTGCCGCGCACCTCCTTCAGCAGGTCGTGCCGGGCGACCAGGGCCTGCAGGTCGGCCATGAGGGCGCTGCCCAGGCTGTCCGCCTTGTCGATCAGCTTCTCCTCCTCCAGCACTTCCAGGGTGGCGATGCCGGCGGCCATGGCCATGTCGTTCTTGCCGAAGGTGGAGCCGTGTACCAGGGCGCGGTCCATGCGGTCGAACAGCTTGGCGAAGATCCAGTGCTTCATGGCCACGGCGCCCACGGGCACGAAGCCGCCGGACAGGGCCTTGGCCAGCAGCACCATGTCGGGTTCGACGCCATAGTGCTCGCAGGCGAGGAAGCGCCCGGTGCGGCCGAGACCGGTCTGGATCTCGTCGGCCACGAAGAGGGCGCCGTGCTTGCGGCAGAGCCGTGCCGCCTCGGCCAGATAGTCCTGGTCCGGCATGTAGACGCCCTTGCCCTGGATCGGCTCGACAATGAAGGCGGCGACCCCGCCTTCCTTGGCGCCGGCCTTCAGGGCCGCTTCCAGGGCCGTCAGGTCGTTGAACGGGATCTTCACGCATTCCGGCAGCAGCGGGCCGAAGCCTTTGCGGAAGACCTCGGTTCCGTTCAGCGACAGGGCGCCGTAGGTCAGGCCGTGGAAGGCTTGGTCGCAGTAAAGGATACGCGGCCTGCCGGTGGCCATGCGGGCGAACTTGATGGCCGCCTCCACCGCCTCGGCGCCGGAGTTGCAGAAGAAGATGCGTTCCATGCCCGGCAGGTGGTTCAGCAGTTTTTCCGCCAGGATGCCGGCCAGCAGCGAGACGTCGAGCTGCACCAGGCCGGGCAATTGCGCGTCCAGCACCTGGCGCAGCGCCGCGGCCACCGAAGGGTGATTGCGGCCCAGGGCGAAAACCCCGAAGCCGCTCAGCAGGTCGAGGTAACGCCGTCCCGCCACGTCATAGAGGTGCGGCCCTTCGCCGCGCGCGAAGTTGACGTCGTAGCCGAGGGTCTTCAGTACGCGCACCAGTTGGGTGTTCAGATGCTTTTCGTTCAGGGCGTACTTCTCACCCTGGCGCTCGGCCAGAATCGAAGAAAGGTCGAAAGTCATAAACGGCGCATCTCGTCAGAGAACTGCGGGCGCGATGGGGATTTCCCGGCGCCCGGCGAATTTACCACTGAAGGCGGCTCCTCTCGTGCCGCGCAGCCCAGAATGCCACGGGACGCTTACGCCGAAAAGCACAGTCGCGTTCGCGCGCGGTGCTTTTTGGAGCCTCCGGGATCAAGTTTGCGGCGAGGTAACGCGGAGCAGGCCCCGCCGCGGCTTTCAGTCTTTCCTGCGGGCGCCGCGATTGACGAAGAAGATGCCGGCGGCGACCAGGGCGCCCGCCGCAGCGATCCTGGGCGACAGCGGCTCGGCCAGCAGCGCCGTGGCCAGGCCCAGGCCAACCAGGGCGCCGACCGAACCGATCTGGCTCAGGTAGACCGGACCGGCGAGCTTCTGCAGCACGAAATAGAGCACGAAGAGCAGGGCGAAGATCGCCGTCTGACCCAGCAGGAAAGCGCTGGCGGCGGTGTTCCAGGTCTCCGGCGCCAGGGGCATCCCCGCCGTCAGCAGGCCGAGCAGCAGGCTGGCGCCGGCGGTGGTGAGCATCCCCGGCGACAATTCCAGTGCCGTCGCCCCGGGCGGCCAGTAAAGGCTGCGGTAAAGGTTGCCGACGGCGATGAAGACCGGAGCGGCCAAGGCCGCCATCATCCAAGGGGAGGGCATCCAGGGAGAGGTGGTGGAGCCGGCCGCGCCGCTGCCCGCCGCGATGACCAAGCCGCCGGCCAGGCCCAGCAGCACGCCGGCCAGGCGCTGGCCCTGCAGCCGCTCCAGGCGGAAGCAGAGGGCGAGGCCGTAGGTGAAGATCAGCGGAAAGGCGAAGCAGAGCGCCACGATGCCGGCGCCGACGTGGGGCGCCGCGGCGAAGGCCAGGGCGTTGGGCAGGGCTTGCAGCAGGCCGGATCCGAGGTAGTAGCGCAGGTAAGGGGCGCCGGTCCGCGGCCGCGCGCCGGCGGCCAGGGTGAAGCAGAACTGCAGCAGCCCGCCGCCCAGCAGCGCCCAGGCCAGCAGTGCGACCGGCGGCCAGCCCGACAATGCCGCTGCCTTGGCGATCACGGCGGTGACGCCCAGCATGGCGCCGACGGTGATCAGCAGCAGCAGGGGCAGGAAGCGGCTCTTCGGCAGAGCGGCGGCGGAGAGGGTCATAATGGGCTCCATGACGGGCCTGCCGGAACCTCCGTGTCCTGGCAGGGGATCACGCGGGGCTTGCCCCGGGGGCGGCGGGACGGCAGGCTGAAGTTGGCTCGATGGAAACTATCTTGCTATCAAGTATCTTGATGTCAAGATAAATAGGAGAAAAGATGGACTGGGTAGACAAGATCGTGGCGCAGTGGGAACGGGAGCGCCCAGATCTGGATCTCTTGCCCATGGAGGTGATTGGCCGCCTGAGCGGCGCGGCGGCGCTGATCTCCCGCGACCGCCTGGCGCCCTTCTTCGCCGCCCACGGCCTGCAGATGGGGGAATTCGACGTCATCGCCACGCTGCGCCGCGCCGGCAAGCCCCATCGCCTGACGCCGACGGCGCTCTATGAAAGCCTGATGGTCTCCTCGGGCGGCATGACGGCGCGGCTCGACCGGCTGGAGAAAGCCGGCCTGGTGGAGCGTCGCCCCAATCCCGAGGACCGCCGCGGCACCCTGGTTGGCCTGACCAAGAAGGGCCTGGCCCTGGTCGAGAAGCTGGTGGGCGAGCATGTGGAGAACGAGCGCCGCTTGCTCGCCGGCCTGACCCGGGGTGAGCAGAGAGACTTGAACCGCCTGCTGACGAAACTGCTGGGGAGCCTCGACGCGGGGAAAGAGGCGGGCGGTTAGAGCCGGTCCGCGCGGCGCCGCCGCGTCAGGCCGACTTTGCGGAAATGGTCTGTCCGGGAGTGGGAAGCAGGCGCCTGGCCGGCAGCCGCACGGTGACTTCGGTGCCTTCGCCGAGGACCGTGTGGATCTCCAGGCGGCCGCCATGAAGTTCGGTCAGGGCCTTGGTTACGTTGAGGCCCAGCCCGGTGCCCTCGGCCGCGCGGGTCAGCGCCGAATCGACCTGTCCGAAGGCCTGCAGCGCCCGCGCCAATTGTTCTTCGCTCATGCCGATCCCGTTGTCGGCCACGCTGATGGCTATTCCGGCGCTGTCCGCGGCGGTCCGCAGTTCGATGCGGCCGCCGTTGCCGGTGAACTTGATGGCGTTGGACAAGAGGTTGATGACGATCTGTTTCAGCGCCCGCGCGTCGGCGTGCAGAATGATGGCGTCGCCCAGATAGGCAAGCTGCAGCCCCTTGGTCGCCGCGCGCTCGCGCAGCAGGGCGACGCAGCGGCCCAGCAGCGCGTCGAGGTCGACGTCTTCCTCGTGCAGCTCGTAGCGCCCCGCCTCGACCTTCGTCAGGTCGAGGATATCGTTGATGATCGACAGCAGATGGCTGCCGCTCTCGTGGATATCCTCGGCGTACTCGCGGTAGCGGTCGGTGGCCTCGCGCCCGAAGGCCTGGGTCGCGATGGTCTCGGAGAAGCCCAGGATGGCGTTCAGCGGCGTGCGCAGTTCGTGACTCACCAGGGCGAGAAACTCCGACTTGGCCCGGCTCGCCGCCACCGCATTGCGCCGCAGCTCGATTTCGGTGCGGGTCTGCTGCAGGGCATGGTCGCGTGCCGCGGACAGCTCGATCGCCTGCCGGTGCAGGGCGGTATGGCTCGCCGCCAGTTCCTTGAGCGTGCGCGCGATGCGGCGCACCACGATCGCCAGCAGGAACAGGCCGAGCATGCCGGCCAGCGCGCCGGGCAGCAGCAGCGGGCGCAGCATGGTGAAGCCGGGCTGCTTCGGGGTCCAGACCAGGTAGCTCAGAAGGGCGCCGTCATAGCCGGTCAGCGGCAGGCTGGCGCAGCCCTCCGGCACCACGTCGGCCAGGTGAAGATCCGGAAGCAGGAAGCCGTGCTCCAGGTTCGCCAGCAGATCCTGGTCGAAGAGGCGGAAGAAGATCAGGACGCTGGCGGCCCCGCCGGCGTCATGCGCCGGGGCGCCGTCTTCATAGATGATGGGCGCCGCGGCAGCGATGGCGAGGCTGCCGTCGAAGCGCACCTTGCCGGCCAGCGCGATTCCCAGCTCTCCCGGATCGGCCTCGCGCGCGGCCCCGGCCAGGGGTTGCAGGCCGTCGGTGATGCGGGTGAGGATTTCGTCGCCCAGGCGTTCGCCCTCGATCATGCCGTAGATCACCCTGCCGCCGCCGTCCAGCACCAGGGTGCCGCTCATCTGCAGCCCTTCATGCGCCCAGGTGCCGATGTTGTTGTCGGCCCAGGTCTCGTCGAACGACCGCACGACGTTCTCGACCGCCGTGTCCCAGGTGGCGTAGTCGCGGGCGGCGCTCTGCAGTTCGCTGACCTCGTTGCCCAGGGCGTTCTTTGCGAGGTGCCGCGAGGACTCCAGCGCCATCTTGTTCTGTTCGTGGGCGGCGAAGAGCAGCAGCACAGCGATGATGGCGACCAGCCCGGCGGTGAGAACGCCCAGCGGCCACAACAGGCCGCGCAGAGTTGGGCGTGGCGGCTCGCCGGTTTCGGCTGCGATGCCTTCGCGCGCCGCCGTCGTCTGGCCGCCGGGTCCCGGCGTTGCGGTGGGGGTGTAACTGATGGGCATGGGTCCGGGGTCTTGTTCTTGCCAACAAACGAAATGATACAGGGACCGGTTTTGCGGCGTCTTTCGGGTCACGGCGCTGTCCGGCGTCACGCCCATCGGCGTTTGCGAACCTGACATATCAGGCGTTAAGTCCCGGTGAACCCGGCATGATTCCAGCGTGCTTACGTACTGGGAGTAGGCAAGCAGACGTCGTTTGACAACTCTTCCGAGCGGCACCTATCCAAAAGAACGTGCAAGAGAACGGAAAGCGCGAAGAGGGTGCCATGCCGACCGCGAAAAGCGCGAAGCCGCGGACGGAAGAGGTGCGGCTGGACCTGCCTAGCCGGCGGCGCCGGAGACGACTTCGCCGGCCGCGTTGTCCAGCACGATAGGCGCCTCGAACCAGGTGATGGTGGGTCTGCCACCGTAGCGTTCGGAGACCGTCTCGCGCCACACGTCGGTGTAGAGCGCCTCGGCCGCCGCCCGGCTCTCCCACAGATAGGCACCGCCGGCCGTGCCGGCCGCCTCGTCGTAGAGGTAGTACTTGCGGATCAGCCCCGGGTGGCCGCGCAACTGCTCCACGCTGGTAGTGAAGGCGGCCATGACATCCTCGCGCGACATCGCGTCGGGCAGCTCGAACTGAACGATGGCGGTGGTTCCTGTTGTGTCTGAGTCTTTGGAAGCAGATTACAGGCATTGATCGGAGAAGGCTCCATCGCCGGTCATGCCTAGTTCTTAGTCGAACGCGCGGCCGCGTTTTACCGCCTCCTGTGCAACCTGCGGGGGCAAGTCGGTAATCCAATCGACCTTTGCTATCGATAGTAGAAGTTGGCAAAATTGCCCCAAGGTTTTGTGGTATTGAGGGGTGGCATGACAAAGAGGCCAACGCATCCAAACATTGTATTTCGTCGAACCTGGAAAATTGGCGCACCCGACGCTGAGTCTGACGAACGCTTTCTGAGCACCTGTTTCGTTGATACTGGTGCTCTGGAGGAATTGCGAGATTGTCAGGAACCAAGACGGATAGTGGTGGGACGGACAGGTATTGGAAAAACCGCACTTCTAAAACAGCTCCAGAAATCTGAGGAAAATGTAATTGAGCTTCAGCCAGAGGTACTTTCGTTAAATCATTTATCGAACTCGAATATTATTAAATTCCTAGAAGAAATAGATGTTCATCTAGATTTATTTTATAAAGTGCTTTGGGATCACGTTTTGGCTGTCGAATTAATCCGTCGTAAGTTCGACATTCGTAGCGAGCCTACGATGAATAACTTTTTCGACAACATCTTACCCAATTTCTCGAAGAAGAGTATGGCCCGCGAAAAAGCTATCGCCTATTTGAGAGAGTGGGGAGACAAGTTTTGGACCGAGACAGAATATAGAGTGAAAGAATTTACGACAAAATTGGAGAACGATGTTAAGGCGGCTGTTGGGGGGCAACTATCTGGAGTCAGCTTCGGTGTTGATGCAGCTAAAAGCCTCACTAGTGAGCAAAAAGGCGAAATTGTTAGAAGGGCTCAGGAAGTAGTCCAAAAGATTCAAATAAAGGACCTGCACTCGGTTATATCGCTTTTAGCGGATTCAGTTTTTACAGACCCTCAGCAGCGGTACTACATAGTAATCGATCGATTGGATGAGGATTGGGTGGATGATTCAATTCGATACAAGCTCATCAAGGCGTTAATTGAAGCGGTTCGAAATTTTCAGAGTATTCGCCACGTTAAGGTGGTTGTGGCAATTCGCACTGATCTTCTTCAGAGGGTTTTGCGCAAGACAATGTCTTCTGGATTCCAGGACGAAAAGTACGAAGCTCTATACCTGAAACTGCGATGGACGGAACAGGAGCTGGAGCAGGTCCTGGATCGCAGAATCAACGAAATCTTCAAATCGAAATATACTAGCGGAGGTATTTGTTTTCGAGACATCATGCCGAAGAACCAGATGGAGAAGACAGATTCTCTCGGGTACATTTTTAAGAGGACCTCGCGTCGACCGCGCGAAGTCATCATGTACATAAACGAATGTATAGAAAAAGCCGAAGGCAGATCTCGATTCACTGCCGACATTATCCGCAGTGCTGAAGTGACCTACTCACAAAAGCGCGTCACTTCCCTCGAACAGGAGTGGGGATCTGACTACCCAAGCCTACGAAACTACATCAGGGTGCTTAAGGGTAAAGCGTCACATTTTTCGTATAACGCCATTTCTGAGGAGGAAATCCTCAACTCGATAGCGCAGTCTCTTCAGCAAGGTGACATGTTCGAGGACGATTTATGTGTCCTTGGTAGGAAGTACATAAGTAGCACGGTCGCAGGTGACGAGGTCAAAGATTGCTGGTTTACCATCATGTATCGAATTGGCGTGGTGGGAATAAAGCCGATGCCAAACATTATTGTTCAATGGTCGTTCATTGATGATGCAGAAATTCCAGATGGGTATGAGTTGCAGGGAATGGAGTTCTATGTGCATCCCGCATATTGGATCGGTCTCGGTATATCCCTAAAGTAAAATTCTGACTGCCAAGTACCTTCACGCACTATGATGCATCGAGTGCGGACTTCTGCTGCTGCTTTCAACCAAAGCTGATAGCTATATCGAGATCGAAAGGCAGACGCGATCCCCTTCACAAAATCTGGCTCAAAAACTCCTTCGTCCGCGGGTCCTTGGCTTCGGTGAAGAAGGTCGCGGGCGGGCCGTGCTCGACGATGACCCCGCGGTCGGTGAAGTAGATGTGGCCGGCGACCTCGCGGGCGAAGCCCATCTCGTGGGTGACCAGGATACAGGTCATGCCTTCCTCGGCGAGTTGGCGGATGGTGACCAGCACCTCCTTCACCGTCTCGGGGTCCAGGGCCGCGGTCACCTCGTCGAACAGCATCACGTCGGGGCGCATGGCCAGCGAGCGGGCGATGGCGACGCGCTGCTGCTGGCCGCCGGAGAGCTCGCCGGGATAAGAGTCCTCTTTGCCTTCCAGGCGCACCTTCTTGATGAGCGCGCGGGCGCGCGCCTCGACTTCGCGCCTGTCCTCCTTCAGCACCTTGATCGGCGCCATCATCACGTTCTCCAGCGCCGTCTTGTGCGGGAAGAGATTGTACTGCTGGAACACCATGCCGACCTTGCGGCGCAGCGCCAGCTTGTCGAGCTTGGGGTCGTTGACCTCCTGGCCCTCGACCTTGATGGAGCCTTGGTCCATGGGCGTCAGCGCGTTGATGCAGCGGATGAAGGTCGACTTGCCGGAGCCCGAGGGCCCGATGACGCAGACCACGTCGCCCTTCATCAGGTCCATGGAGATGCCCTTCAGCACCTCCAGTTGGCCGAAGGACTTGTGCACGTCGCGGCATTGGATGATCGGCTGATCGGCGGTCCAGGTCGTGGCGGCGGTGGTCATGACGGTTCTCTTGTGCATTGACAGGCGACAGTGGGAGAGGTCGAGCGCCAAGACGCTCCCCCTCCCCCTTGATGGGGGAGGGATGGGGTGGGGGTGATCCCTCCGCGCCAGAAAGAATCGATCGGCTGCGCCGACACCCCCCTCCTCGATCCTCCCCCACAAGGGGGGAGGACGCTATATGGAGCCCGCCCCATCACAGCTTCACCTGGTAGCGCCGCTCCAGGCGGCGGGTCCAGACGGCGATGGGGTAGCAGTAGGCGAAGAAGCAGACCAGCACGAAGCTGTAGAAGGGGATCAGCAGCTCCGGCCGGTTCTCGGCGGCCAGCGCGCGGCCGGTCTGGGTCATCATCTCGGAGACGCCGACGATGGAGGCCAGCACGGTGGCCATGGTGAGGATGGCGTAGAGATTCATCCAGGGCGGCAGCATGCGTTTCACGCACTGCGGCAGGATGATCTCCCACAGCGTCTGGCGGCGCGAGAAGGCGAGGGACTCGGCGGCCTCCCACTGGCCCGAGGGCAGCGACTGCACGGCGCCGCGCACGATCTCCGAGACGTTGGCCATGACCGGCAGGGCGAGGCCGATGGTCGCCTTCACCCAGTCGGGAAAGGGGATGGCGACGAAGCCCAGGTCGAATTCGAAGGGCAGCAGGAACATGCAGAAGAAGAGCAGCACCAGCCAGGGCGCGTTGCGGAAGAACTGCGTGGTGAACCAGGAGCCGAAACGCACCGGCGGCAGCAGCGAGATCTGCATCAGGCCCAAGGCCGCGCCCACGGCGGTGCCGAGGACCATGGCCAGGAAGGAGATCGCGATGTTGAAGACGAAGCCCTCGAGCAGCACCGGCATCCACTTGAAGATGGCGGAGATCACGCTCTCCTTGACCTGGGGATCCGCTTGCGCCTGCGCGACGCCGGCGGAGAGTACGAGGAGCGCGAGCAGCCAGAAGCCGTGGCGCGCCTTGAGACGCAGCAGCGGGCCGCCGGCTTCGCGTTCGCGTTCGGCGCGGCGGGCCAGGCGCCCGGCGGCGGGCAGCAGCACCGGCAGGTCGGTGCCGCCGTTCAATGGGGGGGTGCGCTTCATGATCCGATTCCCCCTACGATCCGAAGCCGGGCAGGCGCATGGAGCGCTCCCACCTGTGCATGCCCCACACCAGGACGCCGACCAGGAAGACGTAGGCGATGAGCAGGAAGGTCATCATCTCCGGCACGTTCACCGAGTCCGACCAGATCTGGTTGGCCTGGTAGAGCATCTCGGGCACGGCGATGGCGTAGGCGAGCGTCGTGGTCTTCACCAGGTTGACGAGATTGTTGTTCAAGGCCGGCAGGCAGACGCGGAAGGCCAGCGGCAGTACGATCTCGATGTAGGTCTGCAGCCGGGTGTAGCCCAGCGCCTCCGCCGCCTCCTTGGTCGACTCCGGCACCGCCTCGATGCCGGAGCGGAAGATCTCCACGTTGAAGGCGCCGGCGAAGAAGGACAGCGAGATCACCGCCCAGGCGAAGTTGTCGAGCAGCGGTTCTTCCAGCCCGAAGCGGTTCGTCGTCGTCGGCATGATCGAGCCGAGCGCGAAGTAGAAGAAGTAGAGCTGCACCAAAGGCGGGGTGTTGCGGAAGAATTCGATGTAGGCGGCGACGCCGCGGCGAACGATGGCCGAGCGCGCGCCCTGCGCCCAGGCGCCGGCGATGCCGATCGCCACCGAAAGCACCAGGCAGATGAGCGACAGCCAGACGGTCATCAGGAAGCCGTCGATCAGCCTGTCCCGGTCGTAGGAATCGTAGATGAAGGTGAGATTGATCCCCGTGTCCTGATAGAGCACGCGGGCCCAGTCGTAGACCGCTTCCACCGATGTCCCCCTAGATGTTCTCCCTCGCGGGAGCCCCCCTATCCCTCCCCCACGGAGGGGGAGGGGACTCTAGCTGGAGCCGCTCCCCGAAACCTCTCCCTCCCCCTTGACGGGGAAAGGAGAGGGTGGGGGTGACTCTGGCTTTAGGCGAACCGTTCTAACGCTCGATCGCCGGGTTAACGCCCAGGAAGAGCTCGTGCATCCTCTTGGCGAAGGGGGTCTGCTCCAGGCCGTATTTGGCTTCAAGCTCCAGGATGCGGCCGGAGAGGTGCCACTTGGCGATCATGCCGGACATCAGCATGGCGAAGGCATCTTCGCCCTTACCCACGGCCAGGCCCCAGGGCGCATCGTCGATGGTCGGCAGCGGCATCTTCCACCCCTCCCAGTCGGGATCGCCGAGGCGCGAGACGATGAAGCTGTCGTCATAGACGAAGGCGACGCAGCGGTTCTGCTTCAGCGCGGTCAAGGCCTCGGCCGTGCCCTTGAAGGCAACGATCTCGGCGCCGAATTCCTCGGAGGTCTTGCGGTTGTAGAACGCGCCCTGAATGCCGCAGACCGGCGCGCCCTTCAGGTCTTCCCACTTGGCGAAGTTGCCCTTGGTAAGGATGTTGGTGCCCGAGGAATAGTAGTTCGGGTCGACGATCTGCACCACCTCGCGCCGGTCGTTGCGGTCGGTCATGGTGGCGATCATCAGATCGATCTTGCCTTGTTCCAGGAACTGCATGCGGTTGGAGGAAACCACCGGCACCAGTTCCAGGTCGACGCCGAGGACGTCGGCGACGTCCTGGGCAAGCTCCGGCTCGATGCCGACGATCTTGCCGCTGCTGTCGAGAAAACCGTAGGGTGCGTAGTCGGCCTTCACGCCGACGATCAGCTTGCCCCGCTGCTTGATGTCGCCGATCGCGTCGGCCGACGCGCCCGAGACGGCGACCGAACTGGCCAGCGCGGCAATGCCGGCCGCGGCTGCCAGAGATTTCATCCACCTTGCCATGTGTCTCCCTTTCTTATCAAAAAATTGCCCTGCCAAGCGGTTGTGCCCGGTGAGACCAGGATGATGAAAAACACTTCCCGCCGCTGAAGCTGCGGCGGGAAGTGAGATTCTTCTCCTGGTAGGGCGCTAAGACTAAAGCGGCTTGGACTGGCTGTCCATGCAAGGCGACCGATAATCGGCGCGAAACGGCGAAGCGTGTTGCATGCGGGGGGAGACTTGCAACCGTCCGCATTGTCGCTCCGTGAGAATCTGCTCGCAGCGTGTAGGCAAACCAACGAAGGCGATTAGACGTGACCCCGCAGAGCGCCCGCCGTTACCGGTCTTCACAGTATGCCTGTCGTGCCGGCGGGGATTCAGAGACTCCCCAGGTTCACGTCGCCCTGATCGAACGTTCCGGTCACGTCTTCCAGGGTGACGACCAGCAGGTCGAAGGAGGAATCTCCGTTGGTATCGACGGCGACCGTGCCCTCGCTGCCGCTTTGATCGACGTCGACGCGCGTGCCGCGGTCGGCCGTCGCGATGCCCAGTTCGTCGAGCAGCAGGTCCAGATCGATGGAGTCCGCGCCGGCCGCATCGAAACCGTCGATCAGGTCGCCGGCATCGACCGTGCCGGTGTAGACGAAGGTGTCGCTGTCGTCGCCGCCGACCAGTGTGTCGGCTCCGCCCCTCCCGACCAGGATGTCGTTGCCGTCGCCACCGGACAGGCTGTCGTCGCCGGGGGTGCCGACGAAGACATCCGGCCCGGCGCCCCCGGTGAACTCGTTCTCTTCATAGCTGCCGTCGGCGACGGTCATGAAGACTCCCGTGCTGTTGCCGCCGCCGCTGTTGTCGAAGCTGTTGTTCTCGATATCGGTGCCGCTCTCGCGCACCCGCAGGGCCGCGTTGTAGGTGAAGCCGGAGAAGGTGTTCCCGGTGATGCTGGAGTTTTCCGCGTCGATGGTCACCAGGATATTTCCGAAGGGATCGCCGCTCACCTCTTTCAAGGCGCCGGCGGTGCCGGTGACTTCGTTGTCCTGGAAGACGATATCGCTCTTGCCGTTGCCGCTGATGTACAGCAGCGCCCGCGGCACGTTGTGCACCGTGAACTGCTGCGCGAAGCCGGCATTGGCCACTTCCGATCCGACGAAGGTCTGGCCGGAGAAGATGTTGCCGGCAATCTCGAAGCCGCTGATGGCGTGGCCGTATTCGGTCAGCATCCCCGCTTCGCCTTCGGCCCGGATGTCGTTGCCGAGGATCTTGGCATTGGCATGGGGCCCCCGGAAGTAGAGAGCTGCGTGCTCCACGGCCGGGTTGGCGGTGTCGTAGCCGATGAGCGTGAAGCCGTGGCCGTCGGCGCCGATCTCGACGCCGTCGGTGTTGCCGGTCACCATGACGGTGCCCAGGCTGCCGGCGGTCTCGCTGCCCTGGATGGTGGTGCTGCCGCGCCCCTCGGCCGACAGCAGCGTGACCGCCTTGTCGATGGTCACGTTCTCGTTGAAGGTGCCGGGGCCGACCAGGATGGTATCGCCCGGCGCCGCCGCGTCGACGGCGTCCTGGATCGAACTGCCGGCGGGGACCAACCACAGGCATTCGCCGTCGCCCAGGAACTGCAGCTTCTCGACATCGATGAGGGTGTCGGTGCCGTCGGGGCCATCCACGGTCACGCCGCCGGCGCCAAAGCTGATGTCGTAGTCGGCGAGGTCCCCCGAATAGACGCCCGTATCGTTTCCGCCGCTGCCGTCCAGGGTGTCGTCGCCGTCATTCCCCTGCAGGATGTCGTCGCCGCCCTTGCCGTTGAGGAAATCGTCCTCCTCGCCGCCGACGAGGCGGTTGGCCTCGTTGAGGTCGCCCTGCAGCGCGGCGACCTGGTCGTAGTCCAGGTCCGAGAAGCCGGAGATATCGATGTCGCCGGCGATGCCGTCGAAGTTGAGCGACAGGTTCCAGCCGCTATTCACGTCGATTTCGACGTCTTCCATGGAGAGGCCGTCGACGTCGTCATAATTATAGAAGGCGATGCCGACTTTCTCGTAGGTGCCGCCGATCTCGACGTCCTCGATGGTGACGTTGCCCAGGGAGCCGCTATCGCTGCGGAACTGGATGGCGTTCTCGGCGGCGTGGCCGGCATCGTGGCTGCCGCCGCCGATCGGCCGGTCGCCGCCGTCGATGGTCAGGCCGCTCAAGGTGGCGTCGCCGTTGAACTGATAGAACAGCAGGTCCCCGTCGCCGCTGGAGGCATGGGGGAAGCCGTTTTCGACGAAGCTGGACTCTGCGATCACTACGGCGCCGAGGTTGAGGCCGTTGACGATGCCCAGGCCGTTGCGGCCGTTTTCCTCGAAGTGAGTGTCGCGGATCTCGAGGCTGCCGAGGGTCGTGCCGTTGACGCCGATCCCATAGTCGGCGCCGCCGCGGATGCTCAAGCCGTCGAAGGAAACGGTCGCGTCGCTTCCCAGATCCCCGACCAGGTCGAAGCCTGATCCGCTTGGCGGCGCGATGATGGTCTCGTCGGGGCCGGCGCCGACGAAGCGCAGCGCCTTGTCGACGCTCACGGACTCCTCGAAGGTGCCGCAGCCGATGAAGATGATGTCGCCCTCCGCGGCGGCATCGACGGCGGCCTGGATCGATTGGCCCTCCGCCACCAGCCAGACCGTCGTGCCGTCGCCCTGGAATTCGATCTTCTCGACGTCGACCAGGCGGTCGCTGTTCTTCAGGAAGGCGTGATGGCCGGTTGTCGAGACGACGAAGCCGTCTCCGGTGCAGTCGATCTTGTGGTCTTCGAAGTTGCCCCGGTAGAGCGCGGTGTCTTCGCCCGCGCCGCCGTCCAGCAGGTCCTTGCCCAGGCCGCCGTCCAGGGTGTCGTCGCCGTCGCCGCCGCGCAGCTTGTCTTTGCCCTGTCCGCCGATGAGCAGGTCGTCGCCTTCGCCGCCGTTCAGCTTGTCGCGCCCTGCGCCGCCCAGCAGGGTGTCGTCGCCCTCGCCGCCGTTGATCGTGTCCTTGCCGAAGCCGCCCCGGATGAAGCCGTTCACCGGTGTCCCGCCATCCTCGCTCCAGCCGTCGACTTTCGACCCGAAAAGGGGCGCGAGATAGATGTAGTCCGCCGCCTCGGGATGCAGGTCGTGGCCGGGCGGGTCGTAGATCAGATCGGCCACCGCCTCGAAATGCGAATCACCCGGTTCGAAGAAGCGCCAGGATGCCTTCTCCAAGGCACGGGTTCCCGGCTGATTGAGATCGATGGTGGATTTCGGCCAATGAAAAAAGTGAAAGAATCCCCCTGAATGAAACCTCCCCATAACGCATCTCCCCTTGCGTTCTGAGCTACCTGCTTCGTTCTGGCTCCGGCCGGTCCTGACGCCGTGCCGTGCCTTTCCCAAGGTGCTTCAACGCAGCCTCTTATGGCGGCGAAATGCACTACGGTTGTATGTTCGTCAGGATTTTCGTGATTAAAGCGTAGCACGCTTGGCGCGCATTGTCGCCCCGGGCAATTCGCTGCAGCGGTTTATCCCGAGAGGGCGGCCCGCGGCACTCAGCAGCGGCGCGAAAGGGACCGGCCGCCGCCGCTTCCCCTGTTTTATGAGTCCTTCCGGACCGGTTCTTCTCTGAGCCGGGCCCCTAGAGATGAGGACTTTTTTCTCCCTCCGCCTCGGAGGCGGGGAAGGGTGGAGTTGTGCGGGCACGCCGACTCAGGCCGCTTCGGTCGCCTTCTCTGCGCCGCCGCGAAAGCGTTCCTCGGCCAGCCGGTCGGCGGCTTCGGAAGTGGCGGCTTTCTGGGTGTCGGCGCGGCGGAAGATTTCCAGCAGGGTGTCGTGGATCTGCGCCACGTGGGCGAAGGCCTTGGCTTCGTTGTAGTTGGGGCCTTCGTGGCTGATGACGATGACGCCGCCGGCGTTGATCACGTAGTCGGGGGCATAGAGGATGCCGCGCTGGCGCAGCGCTTCGCCGTGGCGCGCCTCGGCGAGCTGGTTGTTGGCCGAGCCGGCGACGATCTTGGCCTGCAGCTTGGGCAGGGTCTCGTCGTTGATGGTCGCCCCCAGGGCGCAGGGGGCGTAGATGTCGACCGCCGCCGTGGCAATGGCTTCGGGCGCTACGACGTGGGCATCGAACTCCTTCACGACGCGGTCGAGGGAGTCCTGGGCGATGTCGGCCACCACCAGCTCGGCGCCTTCGGCGGCCAGGTGGCGGCAGAGGTAGTAGCCGACGTGGCCGACGCCCTGCACGGCGATGCGCAGGCCGCTGAGGCTGTCGACGCCGAGGCGGTGCCTGGCCGCGGCCTTGATGCCCATGAAGACCCCATAGGCCGTGGCGGGCGAGGGATCGCCGACGCCGCCGGCGGCGACGCCGGCAACGTATGCCGTCTGCTTGGCCATGATCTCCACGTCGGGCACGGAGATGCCGACGTCCTCGGCGATGCTGTAGCGTCCGCCGAGCGTGTCGACGAAGCGGCCCATGGCGCGGAACAGAGCCTCGGACTTGTCCCGGCGCGGATCGCCGATGATGACGGATTTGCCGCCGCCATAGTCGAGGCCGGCGAGCGCCGACTTGTAGGTCATGCCGCGCGACAGGCGCAGCGCGTCGGTCAGCGCCTCTTCATCGCTGGCGTAGGGCCACATCCGGCAGCCGCCCAGCGCGGGGCCGCGGTTGGTGTTGTGAATGGCGATGATGGCTTTCAGGCCGCTGGCGGGGTCGTGGCAGAAGACCACCTGCTCATGGGCGTGGAACTCGTGATGCTCGAAAACAGACATGAGAACCTCTTCATGTTGTGCCCCGTTCCCGATGCTTGCCCCGATGCTTGTTCCGGTGCTTTGCGGTCGCAGCAAGTTCTTCGTTGCCTCTAAGCCTTGGCGCTTAGGCTTAAGTATTCAATAAGAAGCTGACGCTCCTGATGAAATAGACGGATCGATAAACGAAGAGCGCCTGCTCCATATCGGAACAGGCGCCCTCTCGTCGTCTGAAGTAAGAATATTACCGGCGCAAAAGCGTCAGATTTTTTGTGCTCTGCGGAATCGGAACCGGCGGTTCCGCAAGCGGCCTCAGAGGCGCCCCTCCAGGGCCATCTCGAATATCTGGCGCATCTCCGCCGCGCCCGCCGGGACGGGATTGGTCGGCGCCGTGGGGTCCTCGGCGGCGGCCTCGGCGATCTCGTCGATGCGCTCGTCGCCGACGCCCAGACCGTCCAGCTTCTCGGGGATCTTCAGCTCCTCGCGCAGCGCCAGCACCCAGTCCTGGAAGCCGGTGAAGGAGGCGTTCTTGAGGCCGAGGAAGGCGGCGAGGCGGCCCATCTTGTCCTCGATGGCCGGGCGGTTGAAGGCCAGTACGTAGGGCATGAAGACGGCGTTGGTCAGGCCGTGGTGGGTGTCGTAGATCGCGCCCACCGGGTGGCTGAGGGAGTGGATGGCGCCCAGGCCCTTCTGGAAGGCGGTGGCACCCATGGAGGCGGCGGCCAGCATATGGGCTCGGGCGGCCAGGTTCTTGCCGTCATGCACCGCCGCCGGCAGCCAGTCCTTCACCAGGCGGATGCCCTCCACCGCGATGCCCTCGGCCATGGGGTGGTAGCCCGGCGCGCAGTAGGCCTCGATGCAGTGGGCCAGGGCGTCCATGCCGGTGGCCGCGGTGATGTTGGGCGGCAGGCCGACGGTCAGCTCGGGATCCGAGATCACTGTGCTCGGCAGCATCTTGGGGTGGAAGATGATCTTCTTGGTGTGGCTCGCCTCGTCGACGATGACCGAGGCGCGGCCGACCTCGGAGCCGGTGCCGGCGGTGGTCGGCACGGCGACGATGGGGGCGACGCCCTCGGGGTCGACGCGCTTCCAGTTGTCGCCCTTGTCCTCGAAGTCCCACAGCGGTCGGCTCTGGCCGACCATCAGGGCGACCGCCTTGGCGCAGTCCAGGCCGGAGCCGCCGCCGAAGGCGATGACGCCGTCGTGGCCGCCGTCCTTGTAGGCCTTCACGCCTTCCTCGACATTGTGCCCCACCGGGTTGGGCTTCACCGCGTCGAACAGGCCGGTGGGCAGGCCCTCGGCCTCGTTGGCGGCGATGGCCTCCTTCACCATGGGCAGGCCGGCCAGGCCCGGGTCGGTGACCAGCAGGGGCCGCGTCATGCCGAGGGTCTTGCAGGCCTGGCCCAGGTTCTTGATGCGGCCGGGGCCGAAGATCATCTGGGTCGGATAGTTCCAGTTGCCCTTCAGGTTCTGGGGATTGTCGAGAGCGGTATCGGACGGCATGAGCGGAAAACCTCGGTAGAAAGGCGGCCTCCATCGGGGCGGCCGGGTCGGGAAAATCGAAGGCCGCAGTGAGGCAAAAAACACTGGGCCGGTCAATGGGACTCAGCGCCGCCGGCCCGGATAGCTGGGTTGCGCCGGCCGCATTGAAGCGGTCAAGTCCCTCCTCCCGGCACTGCCTCACGGGCAGGCCGGGAGGAGGGGGCAATGCAGCCTTTCCAAGCAGACCGGCGAACGGTGAAACGCCTAGAGCAGATCAGGTCGGCTGGAATCGCCCAAGGCGATCCACCGGCCCTGTGAATCTGCTCTATACCTTTGAGATAGATCGGATTCACACGATTAGACGGGACCGCATTGCGGTTCCGTCTAATCGTGATCCGATCTAGCCGGCCAGCCGGAAGTGGTGCGGCAACCAGAGGGCGATCTCCGGGAAGGCCATGACGATGATGAGGCCCAGGACCATCACCGCCACGAAAGGAACAATCGAGCGGTAGATGTCGATCAGCGTCACTTCCTTGGGCGCCATGGCGCGCATGAGGAAGAGGTTGTAGCCGAAGGGCGGCGTCATGTAGGCGATCTGGCAGGTGATGGTGTAGAGCACGCCGTACCAGATGAGGTCGAAGCCCAGCACGCCGACCAGCGGCACGTAGAGCGGCGCGACGATGACCAGCATGGCGGTGTCGTCCAGGAAGGTCCCCATGATCAGGTAGGAAAGCTGCATGAGGATCAGGATCTCCCAGGGCGTCAGGCCCAGGCGGTCGACGAAGAAGCCCTCGATGGCCTTCACCGCGCCGAGGCCGTCGAAGACGGCGCCGAAGCAGAGCGCAGCCAGGATGATCCACATGAACATGCAGGTGATGCCCAGCGTCTTGCGCAGGGTCTCCTCCATCACCTTCACGGTGAGGCGTTTCTTGAAGATCGCGGCCAGGGTCGCCGCCAAGGCGCCTACCGCCGAGCTCTCGGTCAGGTTGGTGTAGCCCAGCAGGAAAAGGCCGGTCATCGAGAAGAAGATGAACAGCGGCAGCAGGCCGGCGCGCAGCAGGGCGAACTTCTCGATCAATGGGAGATCGCGGTCCTCCTTCGGCAGCACCGGGCCGAGGTGCGGCTGGAAGCGGCAGCGCACGACGATGTAGAGAATGAAGAGCCCGGCCATCATGAGGCCCGGGAAAACGCCCGCCAGCCAGAGTTGGCTGACCGGTTGGCGCGCGATCATGCCGTAGAGCACCAGCACCACGCTGGGCGGCACCAGGATGCCCAGCGAGGAGCCGGCCTGGATCACGCCGGTCACCATGATCTTGTCGTAACCGCGGCGCAGCAGCTCGGGTAAAGCAATGGACGCGCCGATGGCCATGCCGGCCACGCTGAGGCCGTTCATGGCGGAGATGGCCACCATCAGGCCGATGGTGCCGACGGCGAGGCCGCCGCGCAGACCGCCGAACCAGACGTGGAACATCCGGTAGAGGTCGCCGGCGATACCGGACTCCGAGAGCATGTAGCCCATGTAGATGAACAGCGGCAGCGTCAGCAGCGGATACCACTTCATCAGCTTCATGGCGGCGGTGAAGGGGAGGTCCGAGCTGCCGGTGCCCCAGAGGGCGAGGGCGGCCGCCACGGCGACGAAGCCGATGGCGCCGAAGACCCTCTGCCCGGTGAGCAGCATCAGCATCATCGACGAGAACATCAGGATGGCGATGACTTCGTAGCTCATGCCCGCTGCTCCTCGTTGGCGGCCTCGGCCGCCGCGGCGTCGCTACTGGGCGTTTCGGGATAGCCCCATTGCTCGCCTCTTATTCGGGCGATGTCCTTGATGAGGGTGGCGCTCGCCTGCAGCAGCATGAGGAAGATGCCCACGCACATGATGATCTTGATCGGGGCCATCTGGGGCCGCCATAGCGAGGGGCTGATCTCGTTGTTTTTGAGGGCGTACTGCGTGCTGTCGATGCCGCCGTACAGGAGGATGACGAGATAGAACAGCAGGAACAGCACGGTGACGGCATCGAAGATCGCTTTGGTGCGGTCGGACCACATGCCGTAGAGCAGGTCCATGCGCACATGGTCGCCGAGCTGCATGGAGTAGGCGCCGCCCAGCAGGAAGTAGGCCACCATCATGAACTGCGAGACTTCCAGCGTCCACCAGGAAGGCAGGATCACCGGCCACCACCATCCGTCCGGCCAGAATTCCGGCGCCCGCATGCCCGTCGTGACCTTGTTTATGGAGGACCACAGCAGCACCCCCATCATGGCGAAGATCATCAGCATGGTGATGCGGCCGATGCCGCGGTTGATGCATTCGACGACGGTTACGTAGGTCTTGAAGATGAACCGCAGGCTGCTGAGCAGCAGCCTCACCGAGGCGACGGCCAGGCCAGCGGCGATGCGGCCGGCGGCGCTCACATAGGTCTTGAAGGAATTCTGCAACTTTTGCTTCCTGTTAGCTTCTCTCGCCGTCCATGCCCAGGAGACTATCGATCAGAGGTCTTGTGGCGGCCAGCGGGTCTTGACGAAAAACTGATGGAGGTGTGGGCGGCTGCCCGCCTGACTAACGGAATCCGAAAACTGCCGGGGGTGTTCGACCGCGCCGGGAAAGGCCGAAAGCCTTCTTGGCCGCGTGGCTATGGCCGGCCGCCCTTGGCCCCGGCGAAGCGTTTCAGGCCCTGCCGCTCCAGATAGAGGGCGCCCAGGCTGTTGCCGTCGGCCTGCGTTTCTTCCTGGCTCATGGTCTTGCTGATCCCCCGGTCACCGTTCCCTGTACGCAAAAAAAACCGGCCCCGGCGAAGCTGCCGGGGCGGCGGGTTTTCCCCTTGGCCGCGGCGCTGGCGGCCGCGGCGCCGGTTATCTTAGGGCTCTCTCAGAGACCGATCAATTTCCGTGATTGCGGAGTTTCGCGCGCTATCGGGCGTAGCGCGAGAGTCGAGGGCGCGCGTGGCAGCCTGTGGTTGTTTGGCCGTGAAGCCAGCCGGAAATGCCGGAATCCCGGGCTTTGCGGTAGCCGGAAATGCCCCAGGCAGGTCACAGGAATCCAGTCCGGGGCTAAGGATTCCTTCACCTTCGATTGCATAAAATCCAAGACAAATTGGATCACCCAGTTGCCGCAATTCGGCGCAGCGGAGGGCAGGAAGGCCCTTCCGGTCCGGCCCGGGAAAAGGTTCCGGCGCGCCGCCTCAGGAGGAGGACACCATGCTTCCCTCACTGCAAGACCTCCCCGGTTTCTTCCCCGGGATCTTCAATCGTGGCGAAGGCGCCGCGGCGGCCGAGCAGGCCGGGCGCGGGCACGGCCAGCGCCACAATGTCGGGCACGGCCATCGCCATCACAACGACCTGGGCCGCGACAGCCTGCGGCTGTCGCCGGAGGCCCAGGCGGTGGAAAACGCCGACGACGCGGAAGGCGCCGGCGATGCCGTCGCCGAGACCGAGGGCAAGTCCGCGCTGGGCCAGGCCGGCGGTTTCCTGCGCAAGGCGCTGGAAACGCTGCGCCATGACCTCGGCAAGGCGCTGAAGGCCTTCGGCTTCGACAGTGCCGCTGTGGAGAACTTCACCAAGGCCTTCGTCGAGCCGGTGTTGGATGCCCTGAAGGATGGGGTGAACTTCACCGCCGAGCTGTCCTTCGCCGCCTTCAGTCAGGTGACCACCATCTCCGGCGGTAATGTCAGCCAGTCCACCTCGCTGGTCGCCCAATCGCTGGAGATCGAGGTCAATCAGGATACCGGCGAGGTTTCCGTCTCCGTTGCCAAGCTCAGCTTTCAGCAACAGATCCAGGCGACCGGCGTCGAAAGCGGCCAAGTGCCGCTGCTGGTGATCGATCCCGACGACCTTGCCACGCCGCAGGAACTGGCTGAGGAAATCCTGGAGGGTGCCGCGCAGCCGGTCGAGACGCCCGATGCCGCTCCTGTCGAGGATGGCGAGACCGGCGAGGCCGCTGCGGCGGAAGGCGATGAGACCGAAGTCCCCACGGGCGAGCTGGAAGAGACCCTGGCCGAGGTGCGCAGGCAGCTCGCCGAGGACGCGGTCGACCTGCAGACCCGACTGATCATCTATTCGGTCAGCACCTACAAGAACGACAAGGGCGAATCGATCACCAAGCTGCTGCTCGACGCACAGCTTAAGATCACCTCCCTGGAAAACGATGCTACGGCTCAGGAGGAGGCGGAAAGCCTCAATCTCGTGGCCTAAAGGCCGCGAGGGTCGGATGCTCGCAAAAAGGGGCCCTTCGGGGCCCCTTTTTCTTTCGGATCTATAACCCAAACTAATCGGCAGACGGCGTTGATGGGATAACGCATTGATTCTAAATGCGTTTGTTGGCCTTCTTTTTTAAACCGACCGATATCTTCGCAGCACAAGATGTAGTAGGCGCCTCTGACCCGCGTCCAGCATGCGGATGGCGTGCGCCGGCCCCACCTCCGGTCAGGCGGCGGAGAGGCCGGCGATGAGGTCTCCGATACCTCCCATATGGGAGGTTTCCGCCGTACCGCTTCATATCAGACTCCCGTGACCCGTCCAGGACGTCGACGCCGGACACCCCTGTCGACGGCAGATTTCGCGAAGGAACAGTCAATGACGCGCGACTCGTACACCCATAGCAGGACGACCGGCATATCCGACGGTACCGCCGAGGGGCTTAGGGGAGCCGATGACTACAAAGCGAGCCAGCGCCATCTGGCGCGCTTCGCAGCGGGGCACCAGAACCTGCAGGCCGGCAATGCCCGGGTCGCCGAGGAGAGCCGCAAGCTCGGGGAAACCCTCGTGGCAATCGTGGCGGCCCTGTTCCTGCATCCATTCTTCTGTTTCGTCGGCTTCTGGATAGTCTGCTTCGGCCTGCTGCTCGCCCTGGCGCCTGTGCTCGGCCTCTCGGACGGCGACCTGAACGGCCTTCCGGAGTGGTACGGCTGGTCGGCTGCGGTTTTCTCGGTGGTCCTAGTCGTGGCGCTCAGGAAGGTCATCCCGACGCTGATGAAGTGGTTGTTCTTCGGCGCAATCGCCGTCTTGGCGATCCTGTTGGTCATCGGGGTGGTGCTTGCCAACTAAAGGACCTCGCGAGCCCATGATGACACTCGCGATAGGTTGGGAAGCCCGGGCTATCCGCATGTGGGGGAGGGAACGAACGATGCGCGGAACATTCTTGGCTTTGGTCGGAGCCTTCTGCCTGCTTGCCTGGAGCGCGAGAGTGGCAACGGCACAAGACAGCCTTCTCATCGGCACCTGGGAGGGCGAAGACCCGAGCACCGGGGAAAAGGGCCAGATCTTCATCACCTCGCAGACCCTGCAGTTTGGTCCTGACGAGCCGAAGATTCCCTACACTGCCCAAGGCAGCGGCGGGGTCTATGAAATCTTCATCGGCGGCGTTGGAAACCCGCCGGCCAGATTCACTTTCCGTGATGCCGACAACGCCACGCTGGCGATTCCCGGTGGGCCGACCATCCCGTTGTCCCGCGCGGCAGCCATTGCAGAAGCCACGCCCGGCGGCCAAGCTGATTCGGGCGCGGCCGAGAGCCGCGACCTGCTGGATGAAATCGCCGCCGTGATGGTGCCTTACGGCGTCGCCACCCGCTACGAGCCGTTGAACCAGAGCCTCGAAACGCTGCTGTCAGACGGCTGGAAGCTCGACCAGGCGGCCGGCGCTTCCGGCACCTTCACCCTGCTGCTGACGAAGGGAAGTTCCAACGCGCTTTGTGTGCTGGTGCCACAGGATCTCGGCCAGGCAGACACCGCTCTCAGCGACTGTCGACGATTGAATTGACATGAGCCTCTGGCGTCCGCCGGCGACTTGAACTGCTCGGGCCAGAGCGAGCGAATCCCGAATCGGGCGGATTAGTCTGGGCATTGTCGGTTTCGCTCTCGTCGCCATCATAGTCGCGGGAATTGTCATGAGCGGCGGAGAGCAGGCGACCGGATGACTTCAGCACCCTCAGCTTGGGGAGCCGCCGAGGTCGGTGAGGAGGCGGGCCACCAACTCGCTCTGGCGGCTCGTGTGGGTCTTCTGCAGCAAGACCTTGAGGTACCAGCGGCCCGTCTCGTAGGTCATGCCCGCCGTTGCGGCCGCCTGGCGCAGCCCGCCGCCGGCCAGCAGCGCGCCGGCGAGGCGCGCCTCGGCCGGCGTTAGCCCGTAGAGCGCCGGCAACAGGCCGAGGTCGGGGCGGCGCGGGGCCGAAAGATTGGAGATGAGTACCATGACGCTCGCCTGATCTGCGACGAAGCGGCTGGCCTGGACGGAGAGCGCGACGGCGTTGAGAACAAGTGGGCGTGGCCCGTCCGACCGAGGCACCACCAGGCTGCCGGGGGCGCCGCCCGCGGGCTCCTGTGTCTGGCGCAGCAGTCGAGCAAGGCCCTGCCGGGCGGCCGGATCGACTGCCGTCAGGCGGCCGCCGCGCAGGGTGAGACCGCTGCCCCGCCGCAGCAGCATCTCGGCGGCCACGTTGCAATGCAGGACCCGCCCGCGTCCGCTCACAAAGATCACGCCCTGGTCCAAGCGATCGAGCGCCGCGGCAGTGGTGCCGCTCTCGGCCGTCAGCGTTTCCAGGCGCTGGGCGGTTCGCAGCGCCCGGCACAGGTGGGTCTGGAGCTTCCCGAAACGCCGGACCTCTTCGGCGCGGAAAGGGCCGACGTCGGCCGAGCGCAGCAGCGAGAGATTGAAGACGATGCCGCCCTCGGCCAGGGGCGTCACGCCCATGGTGTGGGCGAAGTCCTGCGGCCGCAGCCATTCGTGGTAGTAGCGCGAGCGCCTGAGGACGCCATCGTCGCGGAAGTAGTCGTCGAGGCGCCGGTCGGTGCGGACGATTCCCGGCCGGTGCAGTGCGGGCGAGCGGGCGCTCGGATTGTCATCCGTATAGAAGTTAGCCTCGAAGGAGGTGAGAAAGCGGGGTGCGATGTCGCCGACCTCGACGGGGCGCATGCGCCGGCGGCCGTAGTCGAGGGAATAGAGGCAAGCCGCGCCAGTCTCGAAGCTCTCGCGCACCAGCGCCATGGCCTGCGGCCAGCCGGCGGGATCGAGGCTCGCGTCATAGATTGCCTCGACCAGCGCCTCGATATGGTTCTGCTGCATCTGTCGCCCCCTCCCGCGCCCGATCGCGGTCCCCCTGTCGCGGGATATTAGGACACTACACCCGCTGTGGATACTCTCCCTTACCGCGCGGGGGAATTCCTCCTTGCACAGAATCTTCCTGGCGGAACGAACCTGACCTTCAAGATTTAGTGGTAAGTCCTACAACCTGCTTTGTTTGGGCTATAGGTCCGTCTTCTTTTGGGAAGCCTGCTTCCATTTGTCACCCTCGGGCTTGTCCCGAGGGTCCAGAGGCCGGTGCCAGAGTGCTTGCCCTGGATGCTCGGAACAAGTCCGAGCATGACGGTCTAAGGAGGGTTTCACCCCTCGCTGAGCGCCCTGTCGAGGAAGTCCAGGCGGTCCTGGCCCCAGAATATCTCGTCCTTGTAGACGTAAGTGGGCGCGCCGAAGACGCCGCGGGCGATGGCGTCCTCGGTTTGCCGGTCGTAACGCTGCTGTGTGGCCTCTTCCTTGGCCTTGGCCAGCAAGGCGCCGCCGTCGTGGCCGGTTTCCTCGGCGACGGTCTTGCAGACGTTTTCGTCGGCGATGTCGCGTTCCTGCTCCCAGACCGCCTTGCCGAACGCCTGGGCCAGTTCCAAGGGCCTGCCGCCGGTCTCACCGGCGGCGAGGACCATGCAGGAGGCCAGGCGGTCGTTGGTGGGAAAGCTCTTCGGTTCCAGTTTGATCGGAATTCCCAGGTGCTTGCGCCAGCGCTTCAGCTCCATCATGCGATAGGCTTGGCGTTCCGGCGCGCGCTTGGCCAGAGGCAGGCCGCCGGTGCGCGGGAAGACCTCGCCGAAGTTCACCGGAGTCACCCGGATCTCGGCGCCGTGGCGCGCGGCGATCTCCGCAAGACGCTGGCTTCCCAGGTAGGTCCAGGGCGAAATCAAGGTCATGTAGTAGTCGATCACTTTGCTCATGGCGGTCCACAAGTCCTCTGCGTTGGTTTGCCGGATGCGCTCCGCGCTTTCTTGTTCCAGTGACTAGCGCGTAATGCGCCGCCGGTCCAGACTTCCGGGGAATGAGCGGCCAAGGGGGCTCGCCCCCATCGGCCCGACCTGCTAGGGTCGCGCCCCGGCCAAACCTTGGAGAAGACGGCAGCCAATCATGCGGATCACGATCGCGAGAGCGGTAATGGTGCTGGGCCTGTTGCTGGCCCTGACGCCGCAATCGGCCCGGGCGGCGGACCAGGCGCGCGAGGCGGTGGGGCTCTTCGTACAATCCTGCCTGAAGCATGTCGAGGACGTGCGGGATCTGCGTGCCTGGATCGAGGCCACGCCGCAGCTTCGCCAATTTTCCCAGAAGCAGGCGCAGGCCTTCCTGGAGGGCAAGCGCGGCGAGGTCTGGTCCGCGGAAAACCAGGCCGGCCTCTTCGCCCTGGTGCTCTTGGCCGACGACACCTGCAGCGTGATCGCCCAGCAAGCCAGCGCGGATCAGGTCTCGCTGGTGTTCTCCGAGTACGTGCGCCGCAAGGGCCTGCCGCTCGACAAGATCGGCGACCGCCGCGAATACGTGCGCAGCATCGACCAGCGCGAGGAACTCTACCGCTCCAATT